>NZ_JRGN01000280.1 GCF_000775575.1 Planococcus sp. CAU13 | reverse complement strand
CGTTCGTAAAAGTACACTTTTACGAACGCTCAAAAAATAGCTGAAAAGCGACAAAAAGAACGTTCGTAAATGTGTCAATTCACTTTACGAACGTTCGCCATTAATTTTTATGCTTTTCGAACGAAAAATATATATTATTGGTTTTACCAATACCTAAATCAAAAATTATTTAGGGTTACTCGTGAACCGCTTTTTTTCTTTAATTATTTTTTCAACATATGTCTCAACATTACTTGTATTGACTGGTTCATCAGATGGCATGAGGCCATGAGTAAGAAAAAAATCTTCTTCTTTAATTTCTGAAACATCTTTTAATACAATTTGATTCACGTTCATTTTGATAAATAAATCTTCTCTTAAATCATTAGGACCTAGACCCAAATCGTTTTTTAAAATAGGACAAAGAAAAAATTCATTATTATTCTTTAGAGACTCTTTCAAAATTTCTATATTTTTGTTATTACTTGCTTCCATAGTATGAAGCCGATTGATAACAGCAAATATCATTTTATCTGAAGAATTTGCAGAGGATGATACATCATGATTATCTCCAATAATAACTCGATACCATAAAGGATTTTTCTTATCAATTCTGGTTATTATTCCGATACGTATTTTCTTACTCTTATCTTCGTTAATCCATTTTTGAAAAATCTTAATCCCTTGCTGATTATTGAAGACTAAACCAAGAATTGGAGGATATCGAAAATCAATATCTGACATAACAGAAACGCCCAGCCAGCTAGCCTGGTCCCACAGAGGAGCATAGATCACTTCACTAACATGAATAGCATTATGCTTTACCTTAGAGAAATCAGTTCCATTTGGTGGTGGACCGAAATGAACTTTTGAAGGCTCAACAGAATCCAAATTTTCGTCTTTAACTACTTTAATTGAAAAGTTTATGTTATTTTCTGCTGTTTTCTTATAAATACTTCTTCCTTCTATCTTGTTTGAGAAGTCATCAAAAATATCTTCACTAGCCAAAAATGTATCGAGCGTGCTAGAAAAATTGACACATCTAAATAAGGAGTTTTCTTCTTCTATGGCTTTTTTTAGCTGTTGAAAATCTACTTCTCTAATAATAAGTTGAGAAATAAACAGGGATGTAATTGCCATTAATTTATCATCAATGTCCTTTTTATTTTCTCTATTTAACATTCCGGTTTTCTGTGAAATATTGATTGTAACTTTATTTTCTATTTGAATGTAATTAAAAGAGAAATCTGCTTCTTCATTGATTATAAGCTCAATATCAAATGATGAAATAATTGGAATCATATTTTCTGACACAGAAGTGGCGAATATGTTCTCAAACATTGCTAATATCGTGGCCCCTAACTCTAAAGTTTCACTTTCGTTAGGGGCTTCTATTGTGACATTACAGCCCAAAATTTTAGAGGTTAACTTTGATTTGCTCTTCAAAATTAATGGATTCATTTTACTAGGAAGGTCATCCATTGCCGGTTGGTGCAATAAATTTTCAATGAAATCATCCACTGATTCCGTATTACCGAGTGCTTCAACGAAATCACTATCGTAGTAACCCAATTGATACTTTAATGAAGCAGAGGAAATATTTAAATCTAAATCCTTTAGATAGTCTGGAAACTGATTATATCTGTCTATCACTTCAGCGTGGAGTTTCAAAAAACCCATAGCTAAAATTGAATCATAATGCTGATAGCGTTGATATACTTTTTCTTCGTCCAGTTGATACGGATAAATATTCTCGGAGATTAACTCAAATTCGTTAAATTTGATCGAATACTCCACTCTTCCCAATAAAATCTCTAAATACTTTAATGCTCTCATAGAAAGAAATAAGCTTGGGAGAGCTTTTCCTTTATCAAAATAAGTATTGAACGAATCGACAAAAGCTTTTACGTAGTAACTACGCGCTCCCCACTTTAACCCTACTTGCTCAAATGCATGTCCTAACTTTAAAAACGTTTGAACTAAATCTGTCTTCGATTCTTCATTATATAACCTGGTCAGTGCTCTGCTATAAAAGCGGATTGCTTCATAAGGACTCTTTTCTATAAAGTCGTCTCCTCGCGTTAGAAGCAACTGAGATGACTCAATATTTCGGGATTGCTCTCCTAATTTTTCAATGAGTAGTTCAAATAATAGATCATATTTAGAGCTATCTTTTAAAACCGGTAGCTCTAATACTTTTTTTACCATTTTTAAATCGATATCATTATTAAACTCCATATCTTGAAGAAGATTTATATACTCTTCAACGGCAAAATCCCATTCTTCCGGATTCTGCATTCTAACCATTTGATAATCAAAAAGAGCCAGGCTGGATCGTTTAGGATTTTCAGAGTCATTTATAAATCTATCGTAACTTACTTTTATTAATTCAAAGTGTTCCTCCAGTCTATTTTCTCTTAACAAGTAATTAAAATTCCCATTATTTAAAGTTATCCAAAGAGTTGATAATAATTTCAGTATGGGATAATTGTTTTGATTCTCCTTGTAAAGATTTTCGAGTTCTTGATACTTTTCGTAAAATTCTTCTCTATTTTCATACCACCATATCATTGTCCAACAGTAATCATATATCGATGTGGCATACTCTAAAGGAGTTCCATACTTCTTAGCAATTCTAAGATTTCTATCCAATATTGCCATCATTCTTGTGCTTTCTAGTTCCAATTGTCGGGCCAAATCCACAGTTTCTGATGAGAGCTTTACTTTTCTCGCATTCTTGACCTCTTTTATGTTTTTCAACTCTTCTTCAATCTCTCTTAAACGCTTTTTTCGTTGAAAGTCTAACGTACCCTCGATTTTAGTTTCTTCAAATTCATCCGACATGTTAAAAGCGTCTATTGCTATTTTCTGATTTTCATTCTTGAATGTATTTTCAATAAGCCAATTTTTATCAAGAATACGAACATCAATATTAAAATCACTCTTAAAATTATCTTCTAATTCCGCACGCTTTTTATCAGACACATATTGATTAGTGAGAAAGAATATTTTCTTATATCCTCTATCAAAATCCGTATTTGTTGAAATAATTTTTTTGACATCTGACTTAACCTTGGATCGCCAGTCTTTTTTTGCACTGATTGCAAAAGCCCATCTCTCATTATGGGCTTGATCGTTATATCCAAATAACCATGACTCTGCAAGTGCTTCAGATACAGGATATGTTTCAGAGTCAACCTTGCTATCTCCACCACCTGTAGGACCAGTTTGAGGAAGTAAGTTCGGACAAATAGTTATTTCTACTAACTTTCTACAATAATCTTCAAACTCTTTTTCTTTACTTTGACTAGTCAAAGTTTCTAGGAAGTAAGAAAAGAACTCTTTAGAAAGTTTACTTTTTTTCAAAATTGTAGAGTCAGAATACAAGTCTGGATGAATTTTTTTATAGAATTCTTTTTCTTTCACAGATTTCGACCCCCTATTACCATTATAATTTCCTTCTATTTATGATGATTATTCTCTTTAAAATAAAGTAACTCAACTGAGTAGCCATTTACTAAGACGTTAAAGTTATTTTTAGTTTTTACTGCCTCATAATGTTTCGTCGGAATATTATCTTTATTGTAATAAAAAACTAATTCTCCAATTTCTTCTTGTAAATATGTAAAGCGCCCTACTTTTACTAAATTTCTCATTAAGTCAGTAAGCATAATAATTATAAATCCTCTAAAATCCAAGGGAGCAAACACCACTCGTTTTTCCCATACCCACCGTTCTGGTTTTTCTTTTTTATTTATGTACTTTAAAGTTTGACCCTTTTCTTCTATTTTATTTTCGTCATCTTGTCGACCTAGGGTAAAACCATTATCTCCAGCAGAAACCACTAACCCATGTTTGAAAGCATTGTAGTCGTATACTTCTAAAAGTTGTGCAGCAGACCATGAAATCCACTTTTTTAAAATTCCTGCTGCTTCACTCTTTGTTAAACTCCCTTCCCAATGGGAAACATCTTTAAAACCATAAAATACATAAAGTATCATTTCATCTAAAGACAACTCCGCATTTTGAAATTTAAATTCCTCTTTTGCAAGTGAAGACAATATAGTTTTAAATTTTCTAAAATCCCTTTCTCGAGCCATCTCTAACCAGGGACTTTGTGTTAAAGAAATATGAGCAAGAAAAAGCCTTAAAAATGTTTCTATGCAATGATAATAAGTATTTGAGAGTTCAAGTTTCGAAAATTTCTCTAGCTCTGATTCTTCGATGATGTTTTCATCCGGTTTTAATTCGAGTACTCCAACTTTTATTGTCTTCAGATTATTGAAAGACGTACTGATTTCAGTTGGATTACTAATCATGCCAGTCAGAATATGAAGCTTAGTATTAAAATAATCAATAGGATACTCGTCGTAAAATTCTTTATTAATTTTGTCTACCTCTTCTGGTACAAGACCTCTATCTGGACCTACCTTTGAATTTTTCCGAGTGTTTTTTTTACCCATTATTCCGCCTCCTTCTTCAATTGTCTATATAAAGTTGCTGCAGATATTCCTGTGGCTTCTTGTATTTCCTTAACGCTCATCCTTTGCGAATGATAGAGAGCCATTGCATGATTCAGTTTTTGTTGATTTACTTTAGGACGCCCACCCTTCCTTCCTCTTGCACGAGCTGCCTTTAACCCTGCCATCGTTCTTTCTCGAATGATATCCCTTTCGAATTCAGCTAAAACTGACAACATTCCAAACATGGCTTTCCCTGCAGCTGTACCCGTATCAATGTTATCTTGGATGCTGACAAACTCCACTCCTTTTTCTCGGAGGAGTTCTGCAATCTCAATCAACCGTTTTGTGGATCTGGCTAACCTATCCAATTTATAAACAACAAATTTATCACCGGCTCGGGACATCTTAATTGCTTGCAACAATTCTGGACGATCATCTTTTGCTCCCGACAGTTTCTCCTGGAAAATCTCTTCACAACCAAATTCTTTTAGAGCATCTAACTGTAAATTCAACGATTGATCGATTGTACTAACTCGAGCATATCCGATAATCATAAAATCCCTCTTCCCACTTATATTATCAGAATAATTATATCAAATATATCCGTTTAAGATAAATAGTTTTTGAAATGAGTTTTGATATAAAAAGCAATAAAAAAGAAGAAGATTTGTTACTTCTACTGATATTTTGCAATGATTTTAACCGTTATCTTGCACTTAAAA
>NZ_JRGN01000047.1 GCF_000775575.1 Planococcus sp. CAU13 | reverse complement strand
AAAGCGAAGCTGTTTTGCGCAATATCGATTTTTTATAGTTACCATCTTAACAAACCCGCTCAACTCTGAGCGGGTTTGTTTTTATTAAGAAAGTCTTAATAAATATTCTGATTCTTTTTTACTCAAACAGGTTTATAATGAAATTTAATCTAATAGAAAAAACCAAAAAAATGTGAAACTTTGGCCTTCTTCAATCGTTAAGTATAGAAAGACACAAAATAGACAAAAAAGTCCTGCTTTATTCTAAGTCTCTGGTCTCAGAAAAGAACAGCCTGGCGCCTGATGTGAGTTTTAAGAGAGAAAGATAAACTTTGGTTATTGGAATACGCATTCAAAAGGACTGTAAGCAAGGGAGATGAAGTGATGGAAGTGTATATTGTGTTCACTGACACGAAAACAAATCTATCCAGAATGATAAAAAATTGCACGGGCTATCCATTCAGCCATGTATCGATTTCGTTCACCAAAGATTTGAGCCAGATGTACAGTTTCGGCCGGAAAGATACAGATAATGCGTTCATTGCCGGATTTGTGAAAGAAGATGTTCACGACCATCTGTTCCAGCGGGCTGACTGCGCAGTCACGAAACTGGAATTGACAGAAGAAAACTACGGGCGCATCTGGGCTTACGTTCAGAAAATGGAGCTTGAAAAGGATTCATTCAAGTATAATTTCACCGGCCTGTTCGCGGTCGCTTTGAATTACAATTTCAACCGCAAAAACGCTTATTTCTGTTCTCATTTCGTATCTGAAGCCCTGTCTGCCGGAAACGTCAGACTGGCGGATAAACCGCCGGCGCTCATGACACCGCGGGATATTTTTTCTTCCGAGAGCCTGGAAATGATTTACCGCGGAGACATGCGGAATTACCCGTATCTGGAGAGAGTTTCAAGTTACGCGCAGGAATCGCTGATGCTTGAGGCAGTCCAATGAAAAAAGTGTTGATTTTCCCATTGCTGGACAGCATGCCCTCAGGACATCATCAAGTTGCGAATGCCATTCGTGACAGTATCCTGGCATATACCGGGGAAATCGAATGCCTAAAAGTGGACATTCTCAGTGAATGGAACGTTTCCATTGAAGGAGGAATTGTAAAAACTTATTTAGAATGGATCCGGCGCTTTCCTGGAACCTATGCGTGGACGTACCGCCGGCTTGCGTACCGGAGCAGAAGCGAACGGCCGCATAAAGTTTACGAATTGTTATTCATGAAGAAAGTAAAGGATATTCTGAACCGGGAACAACCTGACCTCATCATCTGCACCCACGGGTTTCCATCACTTTTTATCAATCGCCTGAAACAGTCAGGCGACTGCAGAGTGCCTGCACTTAATGTATATACTGACTTTTTTATAAATGATGTGTGGGGCCGCAGCCATATCGACTATCATTTTGTGCCCAGCATGCAGGTCAAAAACAATCTTTCGGCAAGGCACCAGATTGCAGAGGAGAAAATCTTCATCACCGGGATACCCATAAGCCCGGAATTCAGCGTCAATGAAGAGCCCTCCGGCGGCTCTGACAAACCGCCTTTTCGCATAATAATGTCCGGCGGCAGCGTCGGCTTGGGCAATATCGCGGAAATGCTGAAGGCGGCAGAAGGCAAAACAGAATGCAGAATCGACGTATTATGCGGAGCCAATAAAAAATTGTATAACGAGATCAGACGGCTGGCAGGAGGATTTGCCACTGCCCATCCCTATATTTCTTCCAGGGAAGAAATGAACCGGCTTTACGAGGAAAGTGACGCGCTGATCAGTAAACCGGGAGGAGTCACGGTATCAGAAGCGCTCCGAAAAGAAATTCCGATCTTCATCTCGAGTGCACTGCCGGGCCAGGAGCAGATAAACCTGCAATTATTGGACAGTATGGGCCTTGTTTTTATCATTCCGGAAGAAGCGAATGCCATAGAATTTGTTTGCGGAGTGCTGGGCAATAAAGAAAAGATGGCGAAATTTGAACAGGCGGCCGCCGAGTACCGGAATACACTTGAGATAAAGGATGCCAGAGAGCTGTTCAGTACGATTGAAGAAATGCTGGAGCGGGGCTGAGCGCTATGGATATTCAATCCGTCGTCAATGAAATCCTGCTGTTTCTGGAAAGTCTCGGTCTGGCAGGTTTGTTTGCAGCCATTTTTCTTGAAGGGGCATCAGTGCCGTTTCCGGGGATCATTGTCGTTTTGGCATACGGCGGTTTGCTCGATTTGACGGTGTTAAAAATGGCGGGGGTTGCCGCAATCATGGCGGTCATTTACAGCCTGGCCAGCCTGATCCCTTATTTTATCGGCAATAAAATGGAACATCTTCTATGGAAGAAAGTCAGAAATGGCTTAAAAAAAGGGAGCCGTTTTTTTAACCGCTACGGAATTTGGAGCATCGCATTGTCACGCCCATTCGGAATCGGCAATTATATATCCTATTTGGCCGGAATCAGCCATGTCCATTTGGTGAAATACCTGCTGCTCACTTTTACAGGGATCTTTCCGTGGTGTTTTGCCGTATTGTATCTCGGCAATTATTTGAACGGAAATTACAGCCGCTTTCTTGTGTTGTTCGACGAACACAAGCTTGAATTTTACGGAACAGGGTTGCTTCTCGCCATACTGTTTACTGCTTATTCCGTATGGAAACACCGGCAGCACGAACGGATCTGAAAAAGCCTCTTCAACTTGGAAGAGGCTTTTTTGCATTCAAAATGATGCCGAATTCTTCTTCGAGCACTTTCATTTTTTCTGATTCCGTCAGTTGCTGCTTTTCTTTCTTTCCATTGACAGTTCTTGTTAGGGAAGTTCCAGCCAGCGTAACGCGTCCGTCCGGCGTCGCACGTGTCACGATATCGTCATGGGTAAAAGTGGATTTTTCAGATATTTGATTGAAGACACAGCCTTCGTGAAAGTCTTCGAGGCGCTTTTCCTCGGAAGTAAAACGATAGAGCACTTTTTCTTCCCCGTCACTTTCCCTTGTCAGCTGATAGAGGCCATCTTCCTCTTCCTCGATGCTGTACGTACCGCTGTTATCAGTATGACGCTCTCCGCCGAGAGGAATTGGGCTGATTGTTGAATCTCCGAATCCTACATCGATCAGGTACGGCGCATCAAGTTCCACCAGAATGGCTGCATGAGTATCCGATTTTGGATAACTGCCATCCGGTTTCAGGACGGTCGCTGAAATCATTTTGGCGTCAAAGCCGAGTTGCTGGAGCAGCCAGCAGAACAATCCGTTAAGCTCATAGCAATAGCCGCCGCGGTTTTGATTGACCACTTTATCGTAGATGCTTTCGAGATTCAGGTAGATGGGCACTTTGCGGATGACATCCAGGTTCTCGAAAGGTATGTGCTGCATATGAAGTGATTGCAGTCTCGCCAGATCCTGCAAATAATTTTCTTCCACGGGATAAGCATTAAAGCGTTTCAAATATTTTATAGGGTCCATAAGGTAAATCCCTTCCTTTCCAATAACACTGTACTATTTAGTTATTCCCGGTTCCCGTTCTCCGGAAACTTGCAAAAGTTTAGTTGAGTCTCAAAAAATATTAACAGACTACTAGGAAAATTAAATCAATACTTCTGCAGACAACTCTGAGATTTTAGGCCCATTGGGTAAATTTATTAAATACTTACAAAAAATTAACAAAGCTTTAAATTCCTTCTTGTATAATTATAGCGTACACAAAAATGGATAAGGGAGTGAACAGTTTGACGAAAAGTGCAATAGGAAAGATTTTTCTGAGTGTTTTACTGGTACTTTCCGCAGCCTTGCCGTATACGGTGACTGCGAATGCAGCGGAACCGATCTCGGTGGCGGAAGCGATCGCAAATAATTCCGGTGCAGCTACGGTTAATGGTTATATCGTGGGTGCTGCTGTAAGCGGTACAAATTATGACCAGGAAGCGCCATTTTCGATAGCCACCAATATTGGACTGGCGGATTCTCCGGATGAAACCGATCCTGCGAAAATCCTGCCGGTGCAATTGCCGTCAGGAGCGGTTCGTACAGGATTGAATTTAGTGGATAATCCAGCTAATTTCAAAGCTGAAGTGAATATTACGGGCACGTTAAGTGCTTATTTCAGCGTACCGGGCTTAAGGAATGCTTCTGCATTTGAAATCATCTCCGGAGGCGAGGAACCGCCAGCACCACCGGAAGCGACAGTTGTTAATACTTTGGCTGAAGCACGCACGATGCCTGGCGAATTAATCCAGGTTGAAGCGACAGTAACAACAGGTACAGGATTCTGGGGAGGCAACGCATTCTACATTCAGGATGAAACTGCAGGCCTGTATGTTTATACAACAAGTGCGGCTGTATCACCTGGTGACATTGTCCGTTTGACGGGAACGGTTTCCGAATACAGCGGCGAGCTGCAATTGCAGCCGAATTCAATAGAAGTTTTGTCATCAAATAACGAACTTCCAGATGTGCAGACTATTGCACCGTCAGGCGTGAATGAAGAAACGCAGGGCGAGCGGATTGAATTGCAGAATGTGACAATTACAGTTCTCAAGTCAGCCAATAATTTCGGCACATTCGAGTTCTCGGCAGTCGCTGAAAACGGCGATTCGGTTGTAGTGCGAAACGATAACCGCAACGGCCTGACTTTTGACCAATTTACACAGCAATACAAAGAAGGTGACCTGGTTCACGTGACAGGCATCGCTTCGAAGTTCAATAAAACTTACCAAGTTAAGACACTGGGGCTGGAAAGCTTTGATCTTGTAAACAAACCGGCAGTCTATGCCGACGTATTCCCTGGAGTCGTTTCTGAAGGAACGGAAATTACGCTTCAGTCAGGCTGGGAAAATGCAACGGTCTATTACACGCTGGACGGTTCTGAGCCGACTTCAGCAAGCACACTTTATACAGCTCCGATTACATTGAGCAAAGATACAGTGATCAAAGCGATCGCTGTCGGCACTGAAACATCGGAAGTCTTTACATTCGAATACACAGTGTTAAAAGTGAAAGATCTGAAAATCCGTGATATCCAAAACGGCGGCCATTACTCTGATTACGAAGGAGCGGTCGTCAATGAAATCGTTGGAGTTGTAACACATCTCTATAATACCGCTAACTTTGTTATCCAGGACCCGAACGGCGATGATGACTTGGCAACTTCTGAAGCGATCATGGTCAACCGTGCGTCCAATGGATTACAAGTTGGAGATCTTGTCACAGTGGCAGGCACGGTTGAAGAGCATTTTTACGATGGTTATTCTGATATGAGACAAAATGACCTTCCTCTTACACGGATCCGTGCAACGGAAGTGGTGAAAAATGGTACAGCGGAACTTCCGGAAGCATTGATTATCGGTGAAGACGTGTTCCCGCCAACAATGAATATTGACAATGATGGATTAACATCATTCGATCCTGAAGAAGACGGCATCGATTTCTGGGAATCACTTGAGTGGATGCGCGTTGGCGTTGCTGAGGCGCAAATCGTCGGACCACAGGCTTACGGCGAAGTGTTCGTCGTATCCAAGAACGCAACAAATAACGAATTCCATAAACAAGGCGGCATCTTGATTGCTGAAGATGATTACAATCCGGAACGCATCACTGTAACAACAGGTGAAAACGTCATCGCCAAAGCTGGAGATACTTTTGCTGAGATGCCGGTTGGTGTTCTGGGCTACGGCTTCGGCAACTATCAGATCTGGACAGATGAAAGTAATCTTCCGGTCATAGTGGACGGGGGAACAGTACCGGAAGAAACATGGATTGAAAATGCAGATGACAAATTGACGGTGGCGGCCTACAACGTCGAGAACTTCTCGGCAGACCCGAGCCACACATCAGACGCAAAAGCTCAGCGCATCGCGGAATCGTTCGTGGATGACCTGAATTCGCCTGACATCATCGTCTTGGTGGAAGTGCAGGACAATGACGGCCCGGTCGCATCAAACAACAGCGACGCTTCGGCCAGCTATGAACGACTGATTGCTGATATCGAAGCAGCAGGCGGCCCGACATACGCCTGGACGGATATTGCACCGGAATACAATCAGGACGGCGGTCAGCCTGGCGGAAATATCCGCGTCGGCTACCTCTACAATCCGGAACGCGTAACACTTTCTGAAGGTACAAAAGGTTCGGCAAAACAGGATGTTGAATGGGTCGACGGCGAATTGTCCTTGAATCCTGGACGCATCCAGCCGATCCCGATGCCAAATACACGTAAACCGATCGCCGCTCAATTTGAATTCCAGGGTGAGCAGATTGTCGTTATCGGCGCACATTTGAATTCGAAAGGTGGAGACCAGGGCTTGATGGGTCAGCACCAGCCGCCGTTCCTGGGATCTGAAACTGAACGGATTGAACTCGCAAAAGCCATCAACGGTTTCATCCAGGAAGGTCTTGAACAGGATCCAGACCTGAATGTCATCGTTGCCGGCGATATGAATGATTTCGAATTCACGCCTGCAATGGAAGCATTGAAAGGCGATATCCTGACGAATAAAGTCGAGGATGTGCCTTTGGAAGACCGCTACTCTTATTATTATCAGGGCAATTCACAGGTTTTGGACCACCTGCTGGTGACGAATAACCTGGCGGATCGCACTGAACTGGATATGGTCCACATCAACGCGATGTTCATGGAAGAGCACGGACGCGCATCAGACCACGATCCATTGCTTGCGCAGATTGACTTCTCAGAACCTGTTGTACCGGCAGTTCCTGGTGAACAGATAGCGGATCCGGATTACACAGATGAAACGGCAATCATTGCTGCAGGTGAGTTTGATGCAGCAGGCGAATTGACGATTGAGTTTTCTGAAGGCACAATGGACGAGTTGATCGAAAGCGGTAAAGATCTGGTGATCGATATGCCGGAAGTTAATTTGACGCTGACTGCAGCGAATCTTCAGCAAATGGCACAGGCGGCAGGCGAAGGATTCAATCTGGAGCTTGCTGTTGACGAAGCGGCTGAAGTGGACAAGCGTCCGACATTGGCGCAGCAGCTCGATTTCGCTGTGACAGACACGGAAGGAAATGAACTCGGAATTAAGTTCAAATCCGATTTCACATTGGCTTTTGCAACGGACAGCCAGGTGAAAGTCCAGTTTGGCGCCCGTGAAGACGCCAAAGGCAAATGGAAAATTCTTCAGGGTGAATTGGATGGTTCGACATTTACGTTAAGCGTCAACGAATTCGGCAACTACACAATTGTCACGAATAAAGGACAGGCGAAAAAACGGTAAGTGAACAACCGGCAGCGGCCCTGCAAGGCGGAAACAACGTCTTGCAGGGCCGCTTTTTTTCATCCTGAAAACAGTTTGGATGTGTTTTCAGGCATTGGTTTAGTGAGCGTATTTTTAGGTAAAATATTGATATAATGATATAATTGTAATAACAATCTGCCGAAAAGGATGTGCTTTTATTGATAAGAAAATTCCTTTCAGGTGTCCTTAACAATAAGGCGCCTTTACGAAATATACGAAAACGCAATAAAGAATATTCCGTAAAAAACATTGTCATTTTAGGTGATTCCGTAGCTTATGGCTATGGTACTAAAGAAGGGATCGCGAAATACCTGCGTGAAAGTTTCCCTGACAGCCGCATCACTAACCTGGGCATCAATGGGCTGACGAGTGATGGACTGGTGACCAGGCTGACGTCCGGCCACTGGGATCATCACATAGCTTCCGCTGATCTGGCCCTGATCAATATCGGCGGAAATGACCTGCTGCAGGGACTGCGCAAATTCGGCCCCGCCGGATTGGTCCGCAATTTCAAAGCAGTCCGCCTCAACTACCGGAAAAACCTGCTGGCGATTTACAGCAAAATCCGGGAATTGAACCCGGAAGTGCTGCTTGTCCAGAATGACCTGTATAATTCGATGAAAAAAGAACACCAGTACCTCGGCTTGACGAAATTGCTTTACCGTCAATGGAACCGCGCGATCGGTGAGAGCGGCGTCATCATTTCAAGAACGGATAAGATGGGCGGACAGCCGCATATCTGGCTCGACGGCATCCATCCGAATGAAGAAGGCTATAGAGTGATGCATGAATTATTGATCGATACACTCCGGTCCACCGGAGTTGTCCTGCCTCAGTATGCAGAGAAGAAATAGCATTCCATTAAAGAAGCGCACCCGTGCTTCTTTTTTTCATGTCAAATATTTTCCGGTTAACGGGAGTACTTTTGGGGTATTAAAATTTATACAGCATATTGCTGCAGTATCCAGAGGCAGGAGGCGGATTGCATGAACCGCGGAGTGATCACATCTTTATCAGCGATTGGAATCGCACAGGGATTGAAAATCTTGACAAACAAAAAATTGACAGGCGAATGGCATTTGAAACACGCTTTCACAACTGGTGGCATGCCAAGTTCCCATTCGGCCGGTGTATCGGCTTTGGCTACATATGTGGCGGCCAATAAAGGCACGCGCCATACAGAGACCGCTTTGGCGATTGTATTCGGTACCATCGTCATGTATGACGCACAGGGAATCCGAAGACATACGGGAGAAATCGCGCAATTGGTCAACGATCTGGAAGACAGCCTGATTTCATTGAAAGGCGATTTTCCGAGCCTGGAACTCATTAAACGGGAAGAGGAACTGAAAGAGCTTCTGGGACATCAGCCGGTGGAAGTTTTTGCAGGTGCCATGTTCGGTGTCGTATTGGGCTTGATTTCGGCAAAACTGGAAAACAATAGGATTGACCGGAAAAGAGCAAAAATGTCCCTCGTATCAGGCGACAAAGGAGTTTATTATCCGGCTCAATGAATAAGATTTTCAAAAACCCTTTCGCAAAAAGCTGGCGGAAGGGTTTTTTCTGAATGATTTCGGTTGATAATGTATGCGTATACACTTAAAATGAAACTATTGAAAGAGGTGATCGATATGGTTTCATCGGTGGATGTCGCGAAGCTTGCAGGAGTTTCCCAGGCTACCGTATCGCGTGTATTGAATAATCCGGAAAAAGTGAATCCAGCAACCGTCGAAAAAGTCGAAGCTGCTATTCAGAAATTGAATTACCGCCCGAATGCAGCTGCGCGGTCGCTCGTAAGCAATCAAAAGAGCGGCGTGATTGCTGTCCTGTGCGGTCCTCTGACAGAGCCAGAAAATGCCCGGTTCTCAAACACGGCCATTCAAACCATGCAGGATAAAGGCTATGCCGCTGAAATCTATATTCAGGATTCGGATGTTCCGGAGAAAGCATTTGAGATGGCCGTGAGGTCCCAGGCGGAAGGAATGCTGATCGGGCCCGTGCTTATCGTGGACAGCGCGATGGCATTGCTTGAGAAATCTTCCGTTCCTTATATGATGTGCGGGATTGAAGACACCGCTTCAGGCAATTCAGTGGCGATGGACAATCATGAGGCTGGGAAGCTTGCTGCAGAGGCAATCTGCTCTCTCGGCCACCGGAACGTGGGTTGGGTGGGCGGAAACGGACAGGCTCAGCATTTTCAGGAACGTTACGGCGGCTTTATGGAATATATGAAAGACCATGATATGGACATTATCGGTGCAACGGGACAAATTGATGATTACGACGCCGTTTTTTCAGCGATGATGGCCAGGAAAAACCGGCCGACGGCAATTGCTGCGGCGACCGATGAACTGGGTGCCTGCGCCATTGATTTCCTTCTTGCCTACGGCTATTCAATTCCTGACGACATAACGGTGATCGGAATCGGCAATTATAAACAGTCGTCCATGAATTATTTACAGCTCACGAGCGTCGGGCTGCCGGACGATGCTGATCTTTACCGGGAAGCGGTGGAAAGGCTGATTGTGGCCATATCCGGCGGATTAACGAAAAACATCGGCCATATTTCAATCAGCCCAGTCCTTCATCAAAGGAAGACTTCTGGAAAAAACACGTGAACATCATTTGTATACGTATTCATGAAACTGTGTTTCGGATTTCGGAAAAGTTTTTACAGAATATTTGATATAATTTTTGAAAAAGGAGGAATGGCAATGGCAACCAGCTATCCAGTAAAATTAACAGACCGCATTTCATTGATCGATGGATTTGACATGGACTTGTCCGAAAGAACCGGTACATACGTTATCGCTGAAGAGCAATTGACATTGATTGAAACGGGGCCAAGCCCGAGCGTAAAATACATTAAGGAGGGACTTGAAAAGCTTGGGCATTCACTTGCCGATGTCACCTACATCATTGTCACCCATATCCACCTGGACCATGCGGGCGGCGCGGGACTTCTGCTTCAGCAATGTCCGAATGCCAGGCTTGTCGTCCATCCGAAAGGAGCCAGGCATATGAGCGATCCGTCCCGGCTGGTGGCGGGAGCAAAGGCGGTTTATGGAGAGCGCTTTTCAGTGCTGTTTGATCCCGTGCTGCCGGTGCCTGAAGACAGGATATTGATCAGAGGCGAAGGCGACCGATTAAAGATAGGGTCCGGCTGTGTTCTTGAGTTTTGGAATTCGCCGGGGCACGCCACCCATCATTTCGCCATCATCGATCCTGTCAGCAACAGTATTTTTACCGGAGATACTGCAGGGATCCATTATGCGCAATTGGCGAACGAAGAGATCAGCTTCCACCTTCCGTCAACGTCGCCGAATCAGTTCGACCCGGATCTTATGCGGCAATCCATTCAGAGAATGAAGAGAGCAAGGTTTGAACGGGCATTTTACGGTCATTTTGGAATGGTGGAAAAACCGGATGCGGCGTTCGATCAGTCGCTGGAATGGCTGGACATCTTTATGGAACAGGCGGAAGCAGCGGCTATTGCCGGCGAAAGCCACACTGAACTCGCTGCCCGTCTGAAAGAGCTTGTCACCAAATCGCTCGCTGCTGAGGGTATACCGGACAATCATGAGGTGTATATGCTGATCGAATTGGATTTAATGGTGGGTGCGATGGGAATGCTGGATTATTTACGCAGAAAAAAACGCTGAATGCCAAAACCTGCAGAAGGAGAGTCACTTTCCTCTGCAGGTTTTTGTTTCAGCGCATCAGCGTTCCGTTTATACCGGTTTCAGCACGAACAGGAAAAACCCCTGATCTTTTTCGAAATTCCAATCCACAAAAGTTTCTTCTATAATTCTGGGCCTTGATGAAGGAATGGTGACTTCACCGATGACCCGTTTTTCAAGTGGCCTTTTTGCCAGCTTTAATTCCTCGGTAAATCCATTGCTGATCAATTCTTTTTCAATCGGAACCAGAATTTTGTCCCGCACTACCAAAATGGTGCGTTCACTCAGCCAGTGGATGACAGTTTTTCCTGGAATTTTCTCCGACAGTTCACTGGCAATGTCAATGGCCTTGTAGAATTCCTTTTCCTTCACATCTATTGGCCACTTTGCGGTGGACTGTTCCGCTTCCTCATTTAATACCGCAAAAATCATTCCCGTTTCGTTCTCCAGATTCCAGTCCGCAAAAATGGTCTCGATATCCAATCCGGTCTTTTTATACAATTGCAGAATAATTTCCGAAGACAGTTCATTCATCAGCAAATTCCGCGTTTCCAGAATACGCTTTTCCTGATGCTTATTCAACAGGATCTTTTCCATTGGTGCAATAAAACCGCGGAAATGTATGGTTAAAAAAGTGCCTGCTAATGTCACATAAACAGAAGTCGGGCCTTTCCCGAAATTTTGCCTCAGCAATGTCGAGATGTAACCGGATATTTCACTTTCAATGCTTTTCTCATTTTTCATGATGAGCACCTCCACGTATAAATCTCATTGCCTCTTTCATTCCCTGCTTAGAGCCATCTAAACACCTGGAGCTTTGGCATCATAAAACCGGCTGAAACTTCTGTGTCACATTTACGTCCCATGAATCGTGCGGAAGAAATTTAAGAAATCAATAATTCGTTGTTAATAAAATGATTTATTTGGTAATAAAATGAGTTTCGGCGGAGACCTTCAAGTTTTTTACAAAATATATCAAATAAAGATTCTTTTTTATTTCTTCCTGTGATTTAATTAATCAAGTGATCTACAGCAAGCAATTAATAACTTCAGAAAAGAGGCATATTATGTGCGGATTTACAGGATTTATCGGTAAGGCAGAAAATGCCGGATCCATTCTTGAAAAGATGATGGACCGGATTATACATAGAGGCCCAGATTCGGCTGGTGAATTCATTGAAGGCGAAGCGGCACTCGGATTCAGAAGACTGAGCATCATCGATCTGGAAAGCGGAAGCCAGCCTTTTTATAATGAAAACGACACCCTTGTATCCATGGTTAATGGAGAAATCTATAATTTTCAGGAATTGCGTGAAGAACTGATTGGCAAAGGGCATATTTTCTCTACACATTCAGATTGCGAAGTCATCATCCATGGCTACGAAGAATACGGCACGGCCATTTTCAGCCGGCTGCGCGGCATGTTCGCGTGTGCCATCTGGGACCGCACAGAGAAAAAACTGATTGTTGCGCGGGATATGTTCGGCATCAAGCCTCTCTATTATGCCAAAATGAATGGCGTTTTATTGTTCGGTTCCGAAGTCAAAAGTTTCCTTCCGCATCCGGCGTTTGAAAAAGAAGTGAACCGGGACGCGTTAAAACCGTATATGACTTTCCAATATCCGGTCTTGCAGGAAACTTTCTTCAAAGGCGTCTTTAAACTGCCGGCTGCCCATTTCCTGGTTTACGACCAGGAGCACGGCCAAATGGCGATGGAGCGGTATTGGGAGCCCGATTTCAAAGTGGAAGAACAATCACTGGAAGAAACGGTCGAAGAAATCGACAGCGTCATCCGCGAGTCAATCCATGCTCACCGCATCAGCGATGTCAAAGTCGGTTCGTTCCTTTCAAGCGGAGTCGATTCCAGCTATGTGGCATCAGTTCTAAAACCGGATAAAACGTTCACAGTCGGTTTCAGTGACGAGAACTTTTCTGAAATCGACAATGCACAGATCTTGTCCAATGAACTGGATATTCAGAATATCAGTGAAGTGCTGAATTCGGAGGAATGCTTCAGCGAACTGGAACAAATTCAGTATTTAATGGATGAACCGCATTCCAATCCGTCAATCGTACCGCTTTATTTCCTGGCAAAGCTGGCGAAAAAAGATGTAACGGTCGTATTGTCCGGAGAAGGCGCTGATGAGCTGTTCGGAGGCTATGACGATTATGATGTCCGTCCGAATCTGAAGAAGTACAGAAAACTGCCGGCGGGCATCCGTTCTGCAATCGGAACAGCTGCTTCGAAACTGCCGGAAATGCGCGGCAGGCAGTTTTTGATCCAGGGAGGACTGCCGGTAGAGAAATGGTTTATCGGACAGGCCAATGTATTTCCTGAAACAGAGGCAGCCCGCATGCTGAAACCGGCATACCGTACGGGACCTTCCGTCGCAGAAATCGTTCAGCCCGTTTACGACCAGGTAAAAGGTGAAGATGACCTGACGAAAATGCAGTACCTCGATTTGAATCTTTGGCTGGTAGGCGATATCCTGTTGAAAGCCGACAAGATGAGCATGGCGCATTCACTTGAACTGCGAGTGCCGTTCCTGGATAAACGGGTGATGGCGACAGCGGCCAAACTGCCTGCCAAATACCGCATTGGTGCAAATGATACGAAATATGCGATGCGCCTCGCTGCCCGGCGAGCATTGCCGGAAGTATCGGCGAACCGCAAAAAGATGGGCTTCCCGGTTCCGATCCGCAACTGGATCCGCGACGAAAAATTCTACCTGCAGATCAAAGGGTATTTCACATCAGCTGAAGCGGCGGAATTCTTTGACCAAAATGAATTGCTCACTTTACTGGAAGAGCATTATACAAATAAAACCAATAACGCACGTAAAATCTGGACCATTTTCATGTTCCTTGTCTGGCACAGACGTTATTTTGTCATCGAGCAGCCGGATGCAGTACAGGTTCAGGCAGGAGCAGAAACAGCAGTTGTCTAATCAAATGCAGAAACAGCAGCTTTTCAGGGGAATGCCCTGGAAAAGCTGCTGTTTTATTGTTCATAGGATTTCATGACTTCCGGCAGCAGATCGGCCAGCTCGTGCGCTAGCAGCGTATGCGCGGAGCTGGTTTTGGTCCATTCATCCGCGCAGGCACCATGGAGATGGACGGCGTTCAGAACTGCGTGCTGCCAATTGTCGTGCAGGCACAGCATTCCAAGCAGCATGCCGGTCAAGGTATCTCCGGTGCCTCCTTTAGCAAGTGCACTGTTGCCGGTCGGATTCCGGACTGTTTTGCCATCCGGAAATGCTGTAATGGTGCCGGGCCCTTTCAAAACGATGGTGACTTGCCATTTTGCTGCCCATTCGGCTGCAATAATTGCGCGGTTTTTTTGAATTTTATCTACAGAAATGCCCGTTATGCGTGAAAATTCTGCGGGGTGAGGTGTCAGGATGACCGGAGCGGCTGTGCGTGAATAATCCCGCGGCGATAACGCACCGGCATCCAGAACGAGCGGGATGCCCAGATCAATCAAAAAATTGACGGTGTTTTCGGTTTTACTGTCCGGCGGCATACCGGGTCCGATGGCAGCCGATCTGTATGTCGCGGAAGAGGAGTCGCCCCGCTGCAATTTTTCCGGCAGACCTACTTCAAATGTCGCTTCCGGTATGTGGACGGCCAACGGGAGGATCGATTCTTTATCGGTTGCGACCACGAGTTTCCCGAGTCCGCTCCGCATCGCGGCTTTCGCTGCCAGCATGGCTGCACCGGGCATATCGGGACTGCCTGCCACCAGGAGAGCTGTGCCATAGCTGCCTTTATGGCTGGCGGTTTTGCGGGGAGGTAAATGTTTCGCTACATCGGCTTTTGACCAGACAGGAACTAAATCCATTGTTTTTCCACCTTCCTTTATAGGTGGAATAGCCGGTTCAGGCAGGGTTCAAACAAAGCGGCCTAGCGAGACTAAGGAGTATGAAAAGAACCGCTGCCCTTTGATGGACAGCGGATCTTTTCATTTGTATACACTCTTGCAAAATCGTAGAAATAAATCATTGATTATATCTTTCTGCTATTTTTTGCGGTAAAATAAATTCAACTAAGTAATTAGAATTATCAGAAAAAAGGAGTGGTAGAAATCAAAAAGTACAGCGGACTCTTCCTGTGTCTTACTAGCGGAATGCCCATTACACGATTCGGAGGCGACCAGGATGGAAGAAAGAGAGAAAAAGGAGTTTTTCCGTAAATTCACATCAGCTTTTTTTAAAGGAGACCAGGATTTTATCAGTGAGCATGTGACAGATGACGTGCTGTGGTCAATTGTCGGAACGGAACCAGTAAAAGGCAAGCAGGGGCTGCTTGACGCAGCATTCGGCGTGGCGGATTTCAGCAATATGGAATACGAGATTGAATCGGTGATCTGCAATGAGGGGGAGGCAGCAGTAAAAGGCGTGAGCAGGCGAAAGGATGTAGAAGGAAATCCTCGGAATTTTTGTTTTTGCGATGTCTATACACTGGACCGCGGCAATCCGCAAAAAGTAAAGAGCATTATTACATTCATGATTGAACTGCAGCAGGAAAAACAGAAACAGGCAAATAATTAATGAAACAGTAATTATCAATAGTCCGGCAGACAGGAAAATGAGAAAATAGCCTGTCTGCCTCATTTCTGCTTTGTGGTAAACTGAAAGATGCAGTCGAATAGGGAACTCAAGGGTGGTTGGCCATCCCCGGCAGAAAGGGGGTGGTGCATATGACGGTATATGAAGCATTGATGTTTGCAGTAACTTTCGCAAGCCTGATGCTTATGATTTCGTCTAAAGACCAAAAAAAATAACCCGCCCTTGAGTTGGTAGCTCTGCGGGTTATTCCTATTAAGTAACCTAATGGCTGATCTCCCTTGTTGGGACCTATCGTTTGCTTGCCGTTCGGTGTTGACGCACCGAGCGGCTTTTTCTTATACATACTATTATATACCCATATGGCTGAATTTCAAGCTTAGCGTTATTACAGTGAAGATTATAAGGGAGGTGTTTCGGACATGAGGCAGCGGGCAGCAATTATTCTTATTGAGAATGGCCGTTTGGCGCTGATCAAACGGGTTCAGGAAGGAAATACTTATTATGTGTTTCCCGGAGGCGGCGTCGAAACAGGAGAATCTTTGTCTGAGGCAGCAAAACGGGAAGCACTGGAAGAATTGGGACTGATTGTCGAAATTGGAGATTGCCTTTTTGAAACGACTGGCATCGGCCGCGAATTTTATTTCCAGGCACATAAAACGGGCGGCCATTTTGGACAAGGCACAGGTGCCGAGTTTTCAGGTGCCGGAAGCGGTCGCGGCAGCTATGAGGCGGTTTGGGTCCCATTGGAGCAGGTGCAATCCATTACTCTGTATCCTGAAAAGCTTGCCTCCCGAATATTACAGGAGCACGAAAGGCAAGAACTAAGTGGTGAATAAACCCCCTCACTGGAGAAGATACTTTTCCGGTGAGGGGGTTATTTACATATATTTATTCTTCAATTATGAGGCTGTCTTCATTGACTTTTCTCTGTAATAAGCTGGCCCATATATTGCTTCACATCTTCAGCAGTTGCAAGCGACAGAATGGAGTCAATGTGTGATTCCATTTCCGATTTGGACAAATTGCTTATGAGCGAGCGGGTTTTCAATATGGACGTAGCACTCATCGAGAACTCGTCTAGGCCCATGGCAAGCAGGATGGGAACGGCCAGTTCTTCACCGGCCATCTCTCCGCACATTCCAGCCCATTTACCTTCTTTATGGGCAGCGTCAATCACCATTTTCACCATTCTCAGAATAGCCGGATTGAATGGCTGATAAAGGTGGGCGACATTTTCGTTCATGCGGTCGGCTGCCATTGTGTACTGGATCAGGTCATTGGTTCCGATCGAGAAAAAATCGACTTCTTTGGCAAACACATCGGCCATAACAGCAGTGGATGGAATTTCAACCATGATGCCAACTTCAATGTTTTCATTGAACGAAATGCCTTCTGTCCGCAATTTTTCCTGTTCTTCAAGAAACAATTGCTTGGCCTGCCTGAATTCTTCCAGAGTGGCAATCATCGGGAACATGATTTTCAGATTGCCATGGACGCTTGCCCGGATCAATGCGCGCAATTGCGTCCGGAAGAGGTCCGGCATATCCAGTGATAATCTGATTGCACGGAGTCCGAGAAACGGATTCATCTCTTTCGGCAAATCCATATAAGACAATTCCTTGTCGCCGCCGATGTCCATTGTCCGGACGACTGTAGGTTTGCTGCCCATCCGATTCAACACTTCGGAATATATCTCGAATTGCTGTTCTTCAGTCGGGAAACTGTCCCGTCCCATATATAAAAACTCGGTACGGAAAAGCCCAATTGCTTCTGCACCATTTTCGAGGGCGGATGTCACGTCTTTCGGAGAACCGATATTAGCCCCAAGTTCAACCTCGAAACCATCTGCCGATCTGGACGGCGCATCTTTCAGAGATGCCAGCTCAATCTTTTCAGCAGCAAATTGCTTTTGGCGCTGCTCGTATTCTTTGAGTTGTTCTGTTGTCGGATCGGCAATGATTTTTCCTTCTATGCCGTCAATGATCAGCAACGCTCCGTCATTCAGTGTCTTCATCAATTTTTTAACTCCCACGACCGCTGGGATTTCGAGCGTCCGGGCGAGAATGGCCGAATGTGAAGTCCTTCCGCCAATCTCGGTCACAAAGCCCTGGATAAATTCCGGATTGAATTGGACGGTATCGGAAGGGGTGAGGTCTTCTGCCAATAAGATCACCTTTTCGGAAATCAGTCCAGGGTCCGGAATTTTAACACCCAATAGATGTGCAAGTACACGGTTTCTTACATCTTTGATATCCGCGGCACGCTCCTGCATATACTCATTGTCCATCGAAGCAAAAATTTCCATGAACATATCAGAAACTTCCTGTAGGGCATATTCTGCATTAACGCTTTCAATTTTAATTTTTTCTGTTATGGGCCCAATCAATTCGGGGTCACTTAAGACCATTAAGTGCGCGCCGAAAATAGCCGCTTCTTTCGGGCCGACCCGTTTTTCAGCCTGTTCCTTGATGAGTTCCAGTTCAGTTTCAGAAACAGCCAAAGCGGATTGCAACCGCGCGATTTCCATTTCTGGATCTTCGATTGTTTTTTTATCGAACTCGAGCGAAGGGCTTTCCAATCGGTATGTCTTAGCTATGGCGATTCCGTCAGAAGCTGCAATACCATAAAGTTCGGCTGTCATTGGTTGGAAATCCCTTCTGCTTTCATTGCTTCTTCAATCTTCTCCATCGCTTCAGCTTCATCTTCGCCGTCCGCAGAGATGGTGACAACTGAACCTGAAGAGATTCCCAGTGACATGACCCCCAAAATCGATTTTAAATTGACTTTCTTGCCATTGAATTCCAGCTGGATATCCGATTTGAATTTGCTGATTGAGCCAACCAATGCAGACGCAGGGCGTGCATGCATTCCGGCTTCATCTGTTATTGTGAATTGTTTTTCAATCATTATAATTCCTCCTTAGTTAATGGGCTCACTTGATTCTCTTATAGACTTGGACTAATGGAAATAAACTCTTGTGAGCGTTTATGATTGCTTATGAATGATTATGATTGATTTTGGAAGCGATTTCAAGTAATATCATTTTAAATCATATAAAAAAAAGCAGGTGAACGTATGTTAACCCATGAACGCCATGAATATATTTTAAAGTATCTGGATGAAAAAAAGACCATTAAAATCCAGGATATCGTTGACTCCACCGGTGCTTCGGAATCGACCATCCGCAGGGACCTCACTGAACTTGAGAACATGCAGAAACTGGAACGGGTTTTTGGAGGAGCTGTGTTGCCCGGACGCAATCTCCAGGAGTCGAGTGTAGCGGACAAGGCGGCCAGGAATCTGCAGGAAAAAAAACGGCTGGCAAAATTTGCAGCGTCGTTTATCCAAAAAGGTGACAGTGTTTTCCTGGATGCGGGGACCACGACATACCAAATGATTCCGTATCTTAAAGACAAAGAGGTGGTAGTTGTGACCAATGGGCTGACGCTTGTCGAATCCCTCAACGAACACGGCATCACCACTTATCTGACTGGAGGCTTGATGAAACCGTTGACCGGCGCTTTTGTGGGTGCCCAAACCATCCAGTCTCTGGGAAATTACCGTTTTGATATTTGTTTTCTTGGAGCCAATGGTTTTCATGCGGAATATGGCTATACGACACCTGATCCCGAAGAAGCGGCAGTGAAAAAGCGGGCCAGCACATTAGCGCGCAAAACCTATATTCTCGCCGACCACTCCAAGGCAAATAAAGTCAGCTTCGCTAAAATCATGGATCTCGACCAGGGCATTCTATTAACAGATCAAATAGCCGGAAATATCCTGGAGGTTATCGAAAAAAAGACAAACGTAAAGGTGGTGAGCTCATGATCTATACGTGCACGATTGCACCGTCAATTGACTATACCGTGTATTTACCCGAATTCGCTGCCGGAAAACTGAACCGGGCGGACAGCGTCTTTTATTACCCTGGCGGTAAAGGCATCAACGTTTCCCGCGTATTGAAACGATTGGGTTCCGACAGTAAAGCTCTCGGTTTCGCCGGTGGGTTTACTGGCCAGTGGATTGAACAGTTCTTAAAAGATGAAGGGATTGCTTCTGATTTCATCCCGACTGATGAAACCACCCGCATCAATGTCAAAATCAAGTCAAAGGAAGAAACGGAATTGAACGGGCCGGGACCGGAACCTGATGCCGATCAGCTTGGCCTGTTAACAGCGAAAGTGAAAGCGATGGAGAAGGGGGACTGGTTTGTACTTGCGGGCAGTTTGCCGGAAACGATGCCTGACACAATTTTTTCAGAACTTTCCTCTATTTGCGAGGCACAGGGAATCCGCCTTGTTCTGGACACTTCCGGGCCGGCTTTGAAAAAATTAGTGGAATCAAGGCCTTTTCTCATCAAACCGAATCTGGAAGAGCTCGGTGAATTGTTCGGTAAAGAGTTAACCGGCAGAGAGCAGGCTTATGAATGTGCACTTGAACTTGTCAAAAAAGGAGTGGGGCACGTCATCGTCTCCATGGGTTCAGAAGGTGCGCTTTTGGTTACAGAACATAACGCCTATTCTGCTAAGGCTCCAATAGGCAAGGTGGTTAATACAGTCGGTTCCGGCGATTCGCTCGTTGCCGGTTTTATCGCAAGCTTTTCCCAATATCAGGATGTTCAAAAAGCATTTCGATGTGGCGTCGCCTGCGGCAGTGCCACCGCTTTCAGGTCGGATTTATGTGAAAAAGCCGGAGTCGAAGCATTACTGGAACAAGTGGAGATTTCCCAATTCGATGGACAGGATGTGTAAAAAATGAGAATTACAGACTTATTGACAAAAGATACGATTGCCATGGACCTTCGTGCAGCCACCAAAACAGCTGTTATCGATGAACTGATAAACCAGCTGGATGGAGCGGGTACACTGAATGACAGAGAAGTGTTCAAACAAAATATATTGACGAGGGAAGGACAGAGCACGACGGGTATTGGAGAAGGGATCGCCATCCCGCATGCAAAATCAGCAGCCGTCAAATTTCCCGCCATCGCATTCGGCCGGTCGCTTGAAGGAATTGATTTTGATTCGATGGACGGTCAGCCGGCGAATCTGTTTTTCATGATTGCAGCCAGTGAAGGTGCGAATGACGCTCATTTGGAAGCATTGTCACGACTGGCAACATTTCTGATGGATGAAAAATTCCGGGAAAGAATTCTTGCTGCCGCTACGAAAGAAGAAGTGTTGAAAGCTGTATCGGATAAAGAAACCGAAGTGGACGGACCGGAAGAAGATCCGACATCACAAGGAGATCCGGCACCACAGGGAGAAACGGCAGGAACCGGCAAGAAAGTGCTTGCAGTCACCGCTTGTCCAACAGGAATTGCCCATACGTACATGGCTGCTGAAAAGCTTAATGAACGTGCAAAAGAACTTGGAATTGCACTGAAAGTGGAAACGAATGGCTCCAGCGGCGTGAAAAATCGGCTGACCGATGCCGATATCGCAGAAGCGGACGCCATCATTGTGGCCGCGGACACGAAAGTGGATATGGCCCGTTTTGACGGCAAGCCGGTCATCCAGACAGCCGTCGGCAAAGCGATTTATGAGACGGATAATCTGCTGAACCGCGCCGTTACCAATGACGCACCGGTCTATAAACATGACAAGTCGAAAGACGAAGCAAGTGATTCAGATTCAAAAGGCGGATTCTACAAGCATTTAATGAACGGTGTCTCGAACATGCTGCCGTTTGTTGTCGGCGGCGGGATTCTGATTGCCATTTCGTTTTTCTGGGGAATAAATGCCAACGATCCCACGCACCCCGATTATAACGAATTTGCCGCAATGCTGAATACAATTGGAGGTGGCAACGCATTCTTCCTGATGGTTCCAGTACTTGCCGGTTTTATTGCCATGAGTATTGCTGACCGCCCCGGATTTGCGCCGGGTATGATTGGCGGTTTAATCGCCATTACGGTTTCCGGTGTTGATGAAGTGAGCGGCGGTTCGGGCTTCCTCGGCGGTTTGATCGCCGGTTTCCTGGCCGGTTACGTGACGCTCTTAGTGAAAAAAGCATTTTCGGGTCTGCCGAATGCACTTGAAGGCTTGAAGCCTGTCCTGTTCTACCCGGTGTTCAGCATTGCCATTACCGGTATCATCATGATGCTCGTCAATCCGCAGCTGACAAGTGTTTATACGGGCATTTCATCGTTTCTGGAAAGTCTCGGAGGCACGAATCTGATCCTCGTCGGCCTGCTTCTTGGCGGAATGATGGCCGTCGATATGGGCGGTCCGGTCAATAAAGCGGCTTATACGTTCGGCATTGCCATGCTGGATGCAGAAAACTTCAATTTCATGGCCACTGTCATGGCTGCCGGCATGGTGCCGCCGCTTGGTATGGCCATCGCGACAACTCTGTTCAAGAAGAAATTCACCAAACCGGAACGTGAAGCTGGCAAAACGGCCTACGTTCTCGGTGCGTGCTTTATAACGGAAGGCGTCATCCCGTTCGCAGCCGCTGATCCAGCCCGTGTCATTCCAGCATCTGTTGCAGGTGCCGCAACGACCGGAGCGCTGGTCATGCTGTTCGATATCGGCCTTCGCGCCCCGCACGGCGGTATTTTCGTCATGGGATTCGTTGAAGGAAGCGCCATGAATATTCTGCTTTATGCTGTGGCCATCATTGCCGGAGCAGTTGTCACAGCAGTGGCGGCAGGTCTTCTGAAGAAGAACATCGCTGCAGCTGCATAATGAAGTAATGTGAGTCCTCAGAAATTGAGGGCTCTTTTTTTAATCATTAAGACTGATGCCATATGATAAAATAAGGGGAATAAGTGCAAAAAATTCAAAGTCTGCAGGTGAAAATATGTCCCTGAAAAAAATAAGCCTGATCAATCGAAATGGAATCGACACGAATAGGTACCCTTTCACGATTCCTTCCATTCAAAGTTTTGAAGAATTGGAATTAAGTGCTGACATTACATTTTTTGTCGGTGAAAACGGTTCAGGAAAATCAACGTTGCTCGAGGCAATTGCTGAAAAATGTGATTTCAATCCAGCGGGAGGAGGCCGCAATAATTATTACGAAGTCCATGCCTCCAATTCAGTTTTGGGTGATTTCATCCGTCTGTCCTGGATGCCCAAAATCACCAATGGCTTTTTCATGAGAGCGGAAACTTTTTATCATTTTGCTACGCACATCGATGAATTGTATCAGGACGGAGCTGATGCCTACCGCAGTTACGGTGGCCGCTCACTTCACGAACAATCACACGGGGAATCGTTTTTCTCTCTTTTTCAGAATCGTTTTCACGAGCGGGAACGGGCCATCTACCTGCTGGATGAGCCGGAAGCTGCACTTTCACCCCAGCGTCAATTGGCTTTCCTGCGCATTCTGCATGATTTAACTGTCAGAGGCAATTGCCAGTTTATTATAGCCACCCATTCACCTATCCTGCTGGGATATCCGGGGGCAACTATTCTGAGTTTTGATGAAGGTAAAATAGAAGAAGTCAGCTACGAGCAGACAGACCATTACCAGATTACCAAGTATTTTCTGGATCACCGGGATAAATTCCTGAAAGATATCCTGGCAGATGAAACAGATATAGAGGAATGAGCTGGAGTCATCTTTCATTCGAATAGACGTGTAGAATTTCCGGAAGAGGGAAACTCTGTAATGGATGATAAATTCGAAAGAGTTCAGAAAGGAATGAAAGATTAATGGCACAATCACTGAAGGGCAAGACAGCATTTATCACCGGAGCGGGAAAAGGGATTGGCCGGGCAACCGCATTGGCGCTTACTGAAGAAGGTGTCAATATCGGTTTGATGGCGCGGACGGAAAGGGATTTGCAGGCGGTGGCGGATGAACTGATGGCTCGCGGCGTTCAGGCAGCCTATGCAGCAGTCGATGTTTCTTCTATGGAACAGGTCGAAGCGGCAGTTGCGAAATTGACAGAAGAACTGGGGGAAGCAGACATCCTCATCAATAATGCCGGGGTGGGCGCATTCGGACCGTTTCTTGAAATCGATCCTGAACAATGGAAGCGGGTAATCGATGTCAATCTGCTGGGCATGTACTATATGACACGCGCTGTCCTGCCGCAATTGATCGGGAAAAACGGCGGCGATATCATCAATATATCATCGATGTCCGGTGTTAAAGGCACAGCGGGTTCAAGTGCCTACAGCGCCTCCAAATTCGGCGTCCTTGGTCTTACCGAATCCTTGTCCCAGGAAGTCCGCAAGCATAATATCCGCGTTTTTGCGCTAACGCCGAGCCGGGTCATCACTGAATTTTCCGGCGGCACTCCACCTGAAAAGAGCGAAGAAAAATTCATGCAGGCAGAAGATATTGCTGAATATATAGTGGCCCAGTTAAAGCTCCATCCGCGGATTTTCATTCCGCAGTCGAGCCAGTGGGCAACCAATCCCTTCTAAAATCGCTCCGGACAGTAAAGTCGTCTTTCCGGACAGTATTTTCAGAATGCGGACAGTATTTCATTGATTCCGGATAGTATTTGGTCCTTTCCGGACGGTATATCCATTCAACTGGAAATAAAACATCCATTAAACAGCTGGGAGGCATTCATTTGGTGAAATGGAAAGAGGAAATGATGATCAAGCAACCGATTGATAAGGTATGGGAGCTGTTTTTGGATGAAAACGCCAAAATTCTCTACCCGAAACTGGAAGATCATGTGCTGGTCGAAAATCAGAACAACGAAATCGGGGCTAAACACGCCCAAAGTTATAAGGAAGGCAAACAGCTTCAGACGTATGTCGTGGAAACTGTTGGACTCGAAGATACGCCAACGAAAAAATTGCGCCATACCCGTTTTCAAATGAACGGACTGTTTGAAATCAATTACAAGTTCACACTGGATAAAAAAAGCGAGAACGAGACTCTTTTTACATATGAAGGGTCGCAGAAGGGGCTGACATTGACTGGAAAGATGATGCTTTTGGCCGGCAGCAAAAAAAGAAGGCAGGAGACCGTCCGTGATTTCATGCAGCGGGTGGAAATGAAAGCTGAAAAAACAACAAGTGAATGATGATTACTATGGAGGATTGATTGCCGGTTTTTCTATATTGTCCACCCAAAGGTCGGAAAGAGGAGATTGAAAATGATTGAATGGGAAGAAGAACGCGTCATCCAACAAAATATTGAAAAGGTCTGGTCGCTGTTTGCGGATGCAAATATCCGTAAAATCATGCCGCAGGTCAAAAAACATGAGCTGATTGAAAAGACGGAGCAGGAGACAGGTGCAAAGCATATGCAGACATTTCGAGAAGGCAAGCGGACCGAGAGCTATGTCGTCGAAACACTGGCCTATGAAGATCAGCCGGAGAAGAAGCATAAGCAAATCTTTTTTACCATAGCCAAGGCTTTTGAAGTCGATTTATGTTTTACACTAATTAAACTGAGCGATAATGAGACGAAGTTCATCTATTCCGGCTGCAACCAGGGGCGTAATTTTATCGGCAAGGCAATGATGAAAATGGCCAGCAATAAAAGCAATTTGAAAACGGTGGAGGATTTCCTGGACAGAGTGGAGCAGGAAGCGCTCAAAGTTTAGCATTCAGCAGGAGCGGGTTATGTTCCTGTTATTTTTTGCTCACTTCTGGAAAGGGTCCAGTTAGAGGAAAGAAAATCGGTATAATTAATTGAAGATAAAAGACAAAATTTATAACACTAGTTATAGGGTTGGTCACAGCTAATATATGTAGTAAATTACATAAGGATTACTTATAATTTTTAAAAAAGCATACAAGAAGTCAAAAGAACCAGCAGGAGTTCACTACTTAACGGTAACAAAGACAAGGCCCCAAATCGATAGTGAATATAGCGGAACTTATACCAAGTTTCCGAGACTTTTAACAAATCATTGGAAAAAACACAGGAAAGGGAAGCCAGCATGATACTAAAGCGGGAATGGAGGAAAGCGAGGGGAAAGGCGTATTAAATCTGAAGCAACAGCAGGTTTATCGAGGTCTGTAAAAAAGATCAAGAATGAAAACATTCATTGAATTGTACTACTGAAATGAGTATCATTTAATCTTGATAGCGGTTGAAATTGAAAATGTTCATTTAACTTATGTAGGTAACTACAAAAGGATTTATTAAAATTAACAAATTCGTAACAAGAAATCCAAAGACCCAGGAGGGAGATAAATGACAGCAGACTATCCGAAACACATTGTGGCCGTATCCGCATATATAACGAATCAAGACGGGGAAGCGCTGCTTGTCAAAGCCCACTGGCGCAAAGATACTTGGGAGCCGCCGGGCGGGCAAGTGGAACAGGGGGAAGCTCTCGATGTGGCCGTGCGCCGTGAAGTGCTGGAGGAGACCGGTATTGCCATAAATGTCCTTGGTATTACCGGTGTCTATTATAATGCAAGCAGTGAAATATTATCTGTCGTTTTCAGGGCCGAATGCAGCAACTGTGAAATCATTATGCAGCCGGAAGAAATTTATGATGCAAGATTTATTAAACTGACTGAAAAAAACATAGGCGAATACATAACCCGTCCACATATGGTCTCCCGTACAATCGATGCGATGCAGGCTGAAAGTTTTGTGCCCTATGAGACGTGGGAAGTCCGTCCCTATAATCTGCTGGGGCGGATGGAAAAGAAAAAGTATACTTTATAGTGGATAGACCGGCTTCCATAATGAGATCTTAACTTCCTCTCGAGGAGGTTTTTTTCATTTTCCTGCAGCTATTTTGCTATACTTATTGAAACTGTATTATCGTGCTTTTCTGATTATGGTGGAAGGAGTTGCCGGAATGTGGTATTTGAAATTCATAATTGAATTATTGGTGATCGCTGTACTGATATATATGATCAGCGGCCGTCTGATGGGACCGAAAGTGGATTTCCGCAAACGGGTGCTTTCAGTTTCGCTGGGAGTCGTCTCTACAACGTTCATCTACTGGTACTCCTATTTGCGATTTACGAATTATTTGGACCTGGATGCAATACAGGTTGTCCAGGATGAGACCGCTATCCTATGGATCGGCAGCATGCTGCTGATTTCGATGCTTCTGTATTTATTCTTTGAACTATTCGATCCTGTGGAACTGGGGGAACTTGGAGACCCCAAGACCGGCGGCGAATTCTTTTTGTTCCGCTGGCGAAACCGGCTGCGTGAACAAAAACGGCTCAGCCGGATTCTGGAAATTTCTGTCCGCAACGGTTTTTCACAGGCGCTGGATTTTGCCCGTCGCCGGGGAGAAAATGACAGGGAACTTGCACGGGCATTCCGTGTTACATTGGAAGAGAGTGGAGGCATCTTCATAAAGTTCGGACAGATGCTTTCCACGCACAGTGAATTATTTCCTCCAGCTTTCATCAAGGAACTCGGTTCATTGCAGCAGAATGTCAAACCGCTGACAAGTCAGCAGGTGGAAAAACTGTTGAATGAAAAACTGGCTTACCGGATTGAAGATGTATTTTCGGAAGTGGATAAAGAACCGCTGGCTGCCGGGTCAATTGGCCAGGTACACCGTGCACTCCTGAAAAACGGCGATGAAGTGGTCGTTAAACTGCTGCGGCCGGATATCCGGAGCATCATGCGGGATGATTTGAACCTGCTTCTGGAATTTACGCAATGGCTGTCGAATAAATCCGCCTGGATCAACAGCATCGGCATCCAGGACCTCGCTGTCGGATTTGCGGACAGCATGAGGGAAGAAGTAAATTTCAATATTGAAATCCGCAATACCATCCAGCTGGGCAATATCATGGAGAAAAGCGACCACCGCCTGAAAGTACCGAAAGTTTACACGGAATACAGCAATGACCGATTGATCGTCCTGGAATATTTGGAAGGCAAAAGCATTGCTGAAGGCCAGGATCTGTTTACTTTCTTTGATGTCGACCGCAGTGAATTCGCCAGGACCGTCCTGTTTTCCTATCTTGAACAGATCTTTTTCAATGGCATTTTCCACGCAGACCCTCATCCGGGCAATATCTTCATTGACCGGATGGATGGCAGTCCAGTCCTTATGGATTTCGGTGCAGTTGGCAGGCTGTCGGAAGATCAGCGGAACGCGCTTTATCAATTTGTGCTCGGCATCCAGCAAAATGACACGGATCTCATGAGTGACGCTGTGCTGCAGCTTGTCCACGACAATGAGTCGCTTGACCGGAATCAATTCGAATACGCTCTTGGGCAGACCGTGATGCGCATTTCTCATATCGATAAGATACCGACAAGGGAATTGATCCATTCCATGTTTGATATCGTCCGTGATTTCGGCCTGAAATTCTATGCGCCGGTCGGTACGGCTTTACGCGCCTTAATCGTGCTCGACAGCACACTTCGTACGGTGGATCCGAATTTCGACATGTTCAGGGAAGCAAAAACGTTTGCCAAAAAGTATAAAGCTTCGTATTTATTCAAGCCATTTACACAGCCATCAGCAACCAAAGCGAAAATCGAAGAAGAACTGGCCGTGTGGCTGCCGGAACTGATGAAAGTCCCGAAACGGCTTGACCGGCTCATACAGCGTGTCGAATCGGGCAAAGTCATTCTCCATCATGATGTATTTTCCGATAAGCACAATTCAATGTTCGTCACACAATTATTTTCCCGTTTCGTCCTTTTGATGTCCGGTATTACGTTTGGCGTGATTTCTGCGGCTTTATTGGCCATCGCGCAGTTTATCGATACGGCTTATGCGGTATATTTAAATATAGCGTCCTACGCCGGTTTATTCCTGAGTGTCGTATTATTGGTAAGACTGTCCATCCAGGCGATTAGGGATATGAAACGGACCAGCGGACTGTAGAACGCTGAAGGCTCGTGCAGGGACACTGCAGGAGCGATAAGGAGTGAAAGTATGGAACGACCAAGCCCAAGAGAAATTCTGGAACAGAAAATGCGCGAAACCCGTCCCAAATGGACTCGCAATGCGCCGGCAAAACCGCGCAAATATAAATCAAGCCTGAAACGCGTCGAAGATTATGTCGTCCTGGATTTCGAGACGACCGGACTGCGTGCCGGAAGCGATAAAATCATCCAGATCGGCGCCGTTAAATATATGAACCACATGCACGTCGATACGATGTATGTGACAATCAATCCGGAATGTCCGATATCCAGTACGATTACACGCATTACCGGCATCACGAATAAGGACGTGCAGGGTGCCCCTGTAATAGAAGAAGTGGCGCATGAACTGATCGCTTTTATCGGCGGACTGCCGATCATCGCGCACAACGCGCCGTTTGACATGGGATTCCTGTATGCGCTGGAGGATATAACGCCGATACCGGAGTATACGGTTATCGATACAGTGAAACTGGCGCGCAGAGTGATTCATGAGACACCGAATCATAAACTGACGACGCTGACAGCATTTCTGGAGCTCGAACACAATGCGCACGATGCGCTCGGCGATTGTCTGGCGACCGCTGCGATCTATCAGTTTTGCATTGGTCGGATGTAATGGTCGAATGTAAATCGCAGCAAATCAAACATGGAAGCCGTTGTATGCAGCGGTTTTCATATTTTTTCTGTTGAAGAGGAATGTGTGATAACGTACGATAGAATGAATAATGGGAAGAGGGGCAAATCTTTGAATATAAGTAAAAAAATAATTAAGTAGACATAATATAAATTATAGGAAGTTGCGTTTCATTTTATAAGTATACTTTTGATATTGAGACGAAAGCGATTTTTTCATTGAATTTGGCTCATTTACGCTTTTTCGTATAAATCACTCTTTGCACAGTTTTACGGAGTTTTATGCAGATACGTCTTGTCGCTGATATTATTTCAGATCGCTGAATTTCAAAAATGATTTCATCTCAAAACAAAAACGAAATCGCTTAACGGCTGTCAGCAATCTCGTTTCGGCATTTTTTTCATTTAATCAATCATTTAATCATTCATTCATAACCAGCAAATTCCAACGATGTCCATCCAAATCGCAAAATCCCGCTCCGTACATGCCATTTTGCTCACCGGGATCAGCGAATACCGTACCGCCGGCTTGCTGGATCCTGAAGATTAAACTGTCAACTTCTTCACGGGTTCCTGCTGACAATGAAAACAAAACTTCGGTTCCGAGCGACGTTTTCGCCACTTCATTACGTGTAATCCCTTTAAACATTTTTTCCTGAAACAGCATGATTCTCACATTATGGTCTTCAACAACGAATCCTGCCATGTTTTCGTTGTCGTGCGACCCTTCATGCAGTAAAAAACCGGATTGAGTGTAAAATTCCTTTGCTGCTTCCAAATCACTCACCGGCAAATTGATCCAAATCTCTTTCGGCATGCGTTTTCACCTCATTTTGGCCAAAAATAAGCCATATTGAATTCTTAATATTACTCTCCCAGAATTTTATCCTTCACTTTCTTCACAGCCTGTACCGCAGCTTTATTGCCAATCGTCGTTTTATCTGTATCGTATTGTTTCGTCTCCGGCAGTTCGAACTGGATACGTTCCGCATAAGGAGCCGGCCGGTTCATGGCATAGGCCGCCATTTCACTGGCAGTAAATTTCCGTGCCTGTTTTACTGTCTTCTTGCCTGTGACGATTTCGTGCATCATATTCAATGCCAGGATATTCGCAGCTTCCAGGTCACAGCGGGCCGCCACTTCCCCTTTTGTCCGTTCAACAATGATGCTGCCGTCAAAAGCGGCAATGTCACTCACTTTATCAGGCGGCACATGGTAATCGATCACCGATTCGAGCATGTCTGAATGCGGTTCGGGAAAATCATGAGGAATTTCATCACGGTAGACAACCGTCCGTTTCCAGGGTCCGTTATAAAACCAGAACAAGCGGCTTGCCGTCGCTTCGTTCGGCGGACCGTAAAAACCGATTGTCTGTTCTGCCGCCATGCGGGACGTCTCCGGCCATAAGCGAATGATCGCTTCAACCTGCTCCATATCCACCCGCGTCACAGAGCCTTTGTCTCCTCCGTGATCTGTATTGTGCAATTCTTTATTGCTGGCGGCTGCAGTTGCTGCGATTCTTGCCCGTTTTTCCGGTTTCAGCTGGCTGGCGGCCGTAGTTAGAGCTTCTATGTTTCTCATCTAATCATTCCTTCCTGCTTGTTCGATTCGGATTCATTTACATCGTCTCAAAATCGATGTCTTCCACATAAGCATCAATCACTGCCGGTTTTCCGCTGTTCTTCGCCTGCATTAACGCCTCTTTCAATTCACTTCTTGTCTTAGCTGTAAAACCCGCTCCGCCGCAAGCTTCTGCAAACGCCGCATAATCGATATTGGCCAAATCGATATTTGTCGCTTTATTTCCCATCTCCTCTTGTTCGGTTTCGATCAGCTGAATTTTTTGGTTATTGAATATAACAATGATCATCGGCAAATCGTATTTGACTGCTGTTACAAAATCCTGCATGCCCATCGAAAATCCGCCATCTCCGGTCAGTGCGACCACTTGTTTATCCGGATACGCCAGTTTTCCTGCTATTGCGCCAGGCAATCCGCAGCCCATTGTCGCAATCCATGCGGAAACGACCATTTTCTGGTCCGTCAAATGCAAGTAACGAGCAGCCCAAAGCGTCACACTGCCGACATCCAATGAAACGACGGCCTCCGGTTCCAAAATGGCCTGAACTTCGGCTATCACTTGCTGCGGCTGCAGATGTTCCGTTTCTTTATCCATATCCGCCTGCAGTTTGTCATACCAATCTTTCCGTTTCTCCTGGTATTTCGTCAGGAAACCATCATCTTTCGGTTCGATGTGTTCAATCAGCCAGGACATCACTGGCTCCAGTTCACTGGCAATGCCCAAAGTCACCGGATAATATTTGCCGATGGCTGCAGAATCAATATCGATCTGAATCGCAGACGCATCGTCCGGGAGATAGTCGCGGTAAGGATATGCCGTCCCTGCCAGTATGAGCAGATCCGCTTCCTTCATCACCTGCTTCGCCGGTTCTGTCCCCAATTGCCCAAGGTGACCCAGGTTATTCGGGTGCTCATCCGGAATCAGCCCTTTTGACGGAAATGACGCAATGACCGGCGCTTTTATCTGTTCCGCAAACATCAGCACTTCAGCTGCTGCACCGTCAGACCCTTTTCCTGCTAAAATCACCGGTTTTTCGGCAGCGTTTATCAGTTTGGCGGCCGTTGCTAAATCCTCATCGGCCGGCAGCATATGTGGCCTCGCATAGACCGCAGAAGAAAGTTCTTTTTCCCGCTTGATTTTTTCGGCAAACAAATCGTCCGACACAATGAGGACAGCCGGCCCTTTTTTTGCATAAGCCGTCTTTATCGCCTGATTCAGCATGTCCGGCAGCTGTTCGGCTTTTTGAACACGGCGATTATATACCGCAACTTCCTCGAACATCGACTCCAGTTTCATCTCCTGAAAAGCATCCGTCCCGACAAGTTCAGTGCTGACCTGTCCCACAAGCGCGAGTACCGGCACTTTGTCTTTTTTCGCGTCATACAGGCCATTTTGCAGGTGAACCGCTCCTGGCCCCGCAATCGACAGGCAGACACCAATCTGCCCGGTCAATTTTGCATATGCTGCCGCAGCCAGTGCACCTGTCTCTTCATGGCGAATCTGGATAAAACGGATGGCTTCTTCCTTCCGCAATTCCTCCATGAACTCATTGATGGAATCCCCGGGCATGCCGTATATATGACTCACCTGCCACTGTTTCAGTAAATCGATGACATATGCGCCTGCCTTCTTTTCAAACATCCAATCACTCCTCCAGGTATTTGTGAACATCGGGTCGCCCCGCCTTCTATTCTTTTCCATACCCGCTCTGACGAAAAGCAATGCTAATCCAATAAAAAAGAAGAAACCCATTGCCGGGTTTCTTCTTTCATCAATAAATCTTTTTCACTGGAGACTGTTTGAACTGAGGAACTTTAACAGCTGTTCTTTGGAAGGAATGGAAGACATAGCTCCTTTTCCGGCAGCAGTCAGTGCACCGCTGGCATTGGCAAACGCCAGCAGTTCTTCAGCATGCCCATTTAAAATTTCTTCTACATTATCGGGATTTGCATTCCTGTCCAGCAATTGATACAAAAAAGCGCCCATGAATGCATCTCCTGCACCTGTTGTATCTTCCACTTTCACGCGATATCCCGCAGAGGAATATTTACTGTTCTGTACGAACAGATCGGCCCCATTTGCCCCTTTCGTACACACAACTGCTTTTACATCACCCGTAAACAACGACGCAATGGCTTTTTGTTCATCCGCTGTCTCTGCAATAAACTCAAGTTCATCATCGGATATTTTGACTATATGCGCCATCGGAAGAAATTCAAGGATGGTGTTTCGGCATTCCTGCGGATTTTCCCATAGAGGCAGCCGTACATTCGGATCAAAACTGATGATCCCGCCGTGAACACGAGCTGATTGAATCGCCTTCCTATGAGCTTGTTTCATGGGGCTTTCCACCAAATCCACAGAACCGAAATGCAGGATATCCCCTTGACTGAACCACTCGGCAACAATGTCTGAAGCTGCAAGCAGCAGATCTGCAGAAGGATTGCGGTAGAACGATAAATCACGTTCTCCGTCCTCTCGCAAAGATACAAATGCCAGTCCGGTGTTTGCTTCTTTTGTTCTAAAAATCTTATCTGTCCCAACACCGGACTCTGTCAGCCGTTCCAAAAGAAAATCACCAAAGGCATCAACTCCTAATTTGGTGATCAACGAAGCATTTCCTCCCAATCTTGCAACGGTTACGGCAACATTTGCCGGAGCACCGCCTGGAACCCGCTCAAAAGAGACAACTTCTTTTAATGCCATTCCCTTTTGCTGGGGAATAAAATCGATCAAGATTTCGCCAATTGACAGCAGACTTCCCATTCGGCACGACTCCCTCTTCCCTGTCATTCTGTTAATAGTCCCATTTTATCGCTTTGAAGGCCATAGTACCGCCATGTGCAAAAAAGCGAATTTCTCTGCTTCTTAAAGCCGGAAAAATCCGGGAGGTGAATACTTCTTCTCCGTCGTTCACAAAAACTTCCACGGATGAAGAATCGACAAACAGGTGGAACTTGATTTTTTCTCCGGAGATTCGGCATTTTCTCACGGTTCCGTACTCTTTTCCTACTTCTTTGCCCGACAGCGTGCGGTCCAGTATGACTTTTCTTTGAGAAGCATCATATTTGATCACCGTTTTTTCGTCTTCCCCCGCACGGAACTCGATTCCATATTCAGCGGCCTCTCCCTGATCAAACTCACATACGAGTTCATAGGTCACCCCGGAAAATCCTTCATACTGTTTCGTTTCATTGGACAGTGTATCTGCTGTTTTGACTCTTTCTTTACGAAGCCGATGGAGTTCTTCGACAGGTTTTTGTATCAGTTTACCATCTCGAGCCGATAATTCTCTTGGCACCGTCAAGCAGTGTGCCCATCCATTGATATCGGTCGGATACTCGACTTCAGGCAAGCCCATCCAGCCGACCAGAATCCGTCTGCCCGCAGGATCCGCCATTGTATGAGGAGCATAGAAATCAAATCCTCTGTCAAGCTCGACAAAACTGCCATGATTCAATACTTTTTGCTGCAAGTCCAGTTTATCACCCAGCACATATCCGGCCTGGTAAATATTCTGATGGAAATCTCCGTCCGATTCCAGTCCCTGCGGAGAGAATATCAGGACTCCATGATTTTCCAGTTCAAAATAATCCGGACATTCCCACATAAAGCCGAAGAGATTTAAAGCAGTAGCGATTTCACCTTCAAATTTCCACTCAAGCAAGTCTGGTGAACTGAGCAAACAGACGCCTCCTGTTTTATCCGTTCTTTGCACACCGATTACAGCATAAAATTTTTTCCCATCTTTCCATACTTTCGGATCGCGGAAATGCTCTGTGTATCCTTCAGGTACTTTATCCAACACAGATTTCTCCAATTTGGTGATGGTTCCATCAAAATCCATTACAGCTATACATTGATGGGGATGCCTTTCGAAATTTCCATCCCGGGTATTGCCAGTATAAAGCAGATATAGTTTTTCGTTATGCTCAATGGCACTGCCCGAGTATGCGCCGTGGCTGTCAAAATAATCGTGTGGTTTAATGGCAATCCCCACATTTTCCCAGTGCACAAGATCTTTTGACTTGGTGTGGTACCAATATTTCAATCCATGAAATGGCCCCAGCGGATGCCATTGATAAAACAAATGATATTCCCCGTTGTAAAAACAGAAGCCGTTTGGGTCATTGAGCAGACCTGAAACCGGTTGAATATGAAAAGTCTGCCGCCAGAAACAATTATTGACCCTTGAAACTAGCGCATCTATTTCTTGCTGGCTTACTTGTTCTATCCGTATATATTTCTTTCTTTTTTGAGCTTCCATTCTCTATTTCGCCCCTTTTGTGGAAGTGGAATACCTTGAAAGTTACAAGACAATTGCTGCGGTTTCCGGGCAGACGGCTTTACTCATTTGAAGGGCAGTACATTAGTTCCTATCTCTATTTTAATCCAAGTATAATCCTGTTAGCTTGTAAAATGAACTGAAATAATGTGACAATTTCAAAAACTTTCGGGCTTTCAAATAATCTGTTTAAGAGGTCCGGAGTGTGTTCAATTTATCAGAAATTTATTTTTATCTTTACTTTTTGTCAAAATGGAGTTAAAGTTTATTTAAAGCAACAGAATTATCAAAATAGATTACATGGTTGAGTATCCCAGACTATAGCGCTGAAGATAACGCCGAAAAGGATTTCTATTCTTTTCGGCGTTTTTTTTATAACCCAAAAGGAGTGAGGGAATATGAAGTTCTTTATCGATCACCTGAGAAAAAGCATTCACTTCCAAAGGTTCGCCGGAGATTCCTGCGGCTTTATTTCAACGCCTGTCGCTTACCGGGAATTCACGAATTGTCCGGTCTATGTCAAACGGCTGATCACCGAGCAGGATTATTCCAAGTGCACTCATTGTGTCACCGCTCCAACGAGACTCACGAAAAAATCGTACAGTTAGCCGTCTCTGTGCACCCTTTATTTCTGGAAACAACGGGTACCTGCCATAAGCTTCCTTTACAACATCCGGGAAATTCTGTATAGTATTCTATACAAGAGTAAGCAATGGCACAGGAATTCAGTGCCTACTCCGTTTTTCCCAGGTTTCCAATAAAAGAGCGAGGCAGAGTATTTCAGACGATAGAGCTGACAATAACGCCAAAAAAGGAATGCAGCATTCCTTTTTTGGCGTTTTTTTTGTTTGAAAATACTTTTAAAACTGTCATCTTTCTGAAGACTGCTGTTGAAAAGCGGAACTTGCTCTTCTTTCTATTCATTCACCGATTAAGGAGTGTTGCAGATGACGGGCGATCAAGCCATTCATTCTCAAATTTCTGCGTATGCAGCTGATTTTCTGAAAGAGCATTTCAACGAAGCACCAAGTGAGACGGTTGTTTTCTTTAAAGCCCCTTTCCTGCTTATCCACTTTAAAGGTTTTTTATTGGCACCCGAACGGCTATTGGTTGGCCAGGGCGAATCAACACGGGTGCTGGAAAGCCGGGATTTACTGCTGAATGCCTTAAAGGAAGACTTTCTTGAAGGTTTGCAGCCGGTTGTAAAAATGCAGCTGAACGATCTCTTTTTTGACTGGAACCTCGAGAAACAGACAGGTTTGCTGCTGGCTGTGGCTGAAAATGAAATTGCAGAAGACAACTTTCCCCCTCCGGGTGAAATTGATGCGGCACCGATTAAAGAGATCATCCAGATGAACAGCGCGCTTTCTCAAAAGAAACCGGAACGCACTGAGTTATTCTGGCTCGGTCCCAGCATACTGCTTGTTAAGAGAAAAGGAATTCTGGTGGATATCGAAAAGGAATTGCTCAAAAATGGGGCCGCGGAAGAATTGCGTTTAGCCAAAAGGCCGCTCGAATACAGGCTTACAAAATTGTTTAATCTGGACTCTTTCCTGCCTGTACCGGTTGAAGAAATCTTCGTTGATTGGAATTTCGGCAGAGACATGAGTTATATGGTGCTGTTACTGGAAAGACAGATGCCTTAAAAATGCTGACTTATGAGCGACTGCTCGCTCTAAAGCTGATTAACTTGTTGAAAGGAATTGCATTACATGCCTAAAGAGAGAAATATAGAAACAGAAATAGGCGGATTCATCTCGACTTTATTGCGAAAACATTTCGGAAAAGGGCCGACTTCTGTTTATGTAAGTGTAAATCCACCCTACATATCGATCCATTTCAGAGGATTCTCCACGACAATGGAAAAAATCCTGATGAAACAGGATGAATGGAAACGTGTTCTGGAAACACGTAATCTGCTGGTAAATGATTTGAAGCCGATCATTCAGGAGCATTTGAAGAATCTTGGCGGATGGACGATCGAAGAGTTTTACGTGGAATGGAACCTGGAACTGGAAACCGGCACATTTTTGACCGTCCTGGAGGACTCCATCATTTCTCAGGAGTTTTCATGGCCCTCTGACGATCAAAAGACCGCTTTTGAAACGGCTATGCAAACTATAGAGAGTACATTGAACCGAGATCCGGAACAGACAGAAAGTCATTGGCTGAATGAGCGGACGTTACTGATCAAATGGACCGGTGTATTGACAGGCATTGAACAAGCTTTGATAGCGGATGGCTACAGTGAAATCCTGAAGTATACGAAACGGTCCTATGAACGGTCCGTGCTGGAAAAGGCCGGGTTTGAAAATGTTTTCGAGCGGCGGATCCAGGAGCTTTTCATGGATTGGAATTTTGATCTGAACGTCGGTTATGTCATTTTCGTGCTGGAAGCGAAAAGATAAAGTGAGCGGCTTCCAGTAAACATTGACGATCATTGACTACATAAGTAAAGCCGGTTTGTCCTTTAGAGACGAGCCGGCTTTTATCTTTTGCAGCATACATCTGCTTATCCTGTTATTACTGAACTCTCATGATTTTCTCGAATTCTCCTATGAATTTTTCATATCGCTCGAAAGTATCCGCGGGATTCGGCACATGTGCTAAAATCTCGTCTTGCGTGTAGACTTCTCCGCCTTTGATGACCAGATCGATTGCTTGGGTATTTTTGATATCCGTCAACGGATTTTCGGACAAGACAATCAAATCAGCCAGCTTCCCTTTATCGATAACTCCACGGTCCGTCAGCCCAATAGATTCAGCCGCTTTTATGGTGGCCGCCTGCAACGCTTCCATTTCAGTAAAGCCGATCTCGACGAATAATTCCAACTCTCTGTGCAGGGCAGCACCAGGATAGGAGTGGATTCCTCCCGGTGTATCTGTTCCGGTTACAACCGTTCCGCCCATATCAAAGTAGATTTTGCTTACTTTCTTCGTGAATGCCAGGAGCAGACCCAGCTGCTTTCTCGCATCATCGATGTATCCGGCCGCAGCCTGCCAGTGTTCATTTAATTGGAAATCACTTGATACGCTTTTGGAAACCTTATTGTGCGGGTTCCAATTATCGGGGTGTTGCATGACTTGATCACTGAGCACCAGCGTCGGACACAGCTTCACTTTGTATGCGAGCATCTCTGTGCATAATTTTATGATTGCACTCTCATCCGGCTCTGTCCAGTTGATTTTCTCCCATTCTTCGGGGGCCGCCTGCGTATTCCATTTTGGATAGAGCACCTGCAAGAAACCAGAAGCATTCTCGAACCATGTGACCCCCATTTTGCTGCATCAAGCACATTGACCTCCACGTAATGTTCATTGACGGCCTATATAAAATCAAAACTGGCAACAAAGAGGATGGTATTGAACTGGCTGCTTCTGCACTCCGCACTCTCGAACAATTGGATGCGCCGAACATAGCTCTCGGGCTTAAAACTTATTTGGATTTTGTCTTGAAGTACACGGCTTAACTTAAAAAAATTAAACGACTTATTTAAGGGATATTTCCAATAAAAGAGAAGAAACTCAAAATCAAGTTTCTTCTCTTTGGAGTAATCTTATGTGCAAGCTGATTAATCATTTTTAAAGATTTCTGTCGTGTAATAGTCAATTCCCTAAATTTGAAACCTCAGTCTTGCTTAAGGGACGACTTTTGATCATTTCTCTTAAAAGTGCTTCAACAAGGGAGCGATCACTTACCTGCGACAGTATCCATTCACACTCTTTTTCTAGCAAATGGCGAATTTTTGAAAAGGCTATCGCATGATTCCTGGGAGTTATATGTTCAAAAATAGCTTCCACTTCCATTAAGACATGATTCGGCAACGATTGGTTCAGCGTTTTTAATCCTAACTGCGCTCTCCCTGGACAATGCTTATATAGCAGCACTCGTGCCAAATGTTCCATCACGTTGGTTAACATTCTAACAGCCCAAATGTCATTCCCTCTTTCTATCGCTTTTTTATACTGGAATAAAAACCAGGCAATATCCGTCGCACTGTCGCTGAATTCACTGTCACTGACCTCCAGACTCTGAGTTTCAATAAATTGCTCTAATAAATTGTCAGGATCATGCAAGACTTTGAAATAATCTTTTTCAGTAAAATTTTCTTCCGTAACGGTAAACAAATCGAGATGCAGTAAATTATCAAATACCGCTATTATTTGAGGAGCGATGATATAAATATCATCATAAAAAATAATATCCCGATAAGCTTTTATATGATCCAGTCTTTTTTCCAAAAAAAGCTCTTCATCATCTTTTCCCACTAAGCAATAAAGATCAATGTCCGAATACTCGTCGTGCTCCCCTCTCCCCATTGAGCCTTTTAAGAAAATAGCCTTCACTAGATTATCTCTTTTTAAGCTTAAACATATTTTTTCCAGTGCCAATTCTTGCTGTAACATATATACCTCCCCAAACGTTTCTGTTTTTAAGCATTACAACAATATACCATATTTATACTTTTATAATACAGCTATAAATATAAGAAAAATTATCTTAGGTGCTTAAGGGATGTAATTTGATGATTCAAAATTCTTTACTGACGTCAATTTTAATATAGCAAATTTAGCATCCAAGAGATTCTATTTAATTAAGCTTTAAATTTTGCTAACAAAAAATAGCTCAGGTAAAATGAAAGCGTGCAGATTTGTTGCGATAAGCGTGTACATCGCAATAAAAATAAATCTTAAGTGAGGTTTTTAACTATGAAAATTCAAGCAATGGTGACCACTCCCGAAAAAGACTTTAAGCAACAAACGTTGAACCTGGTTGAACCGAAGGCTGGAGAAGTGCTCGTTCGCCTTGTTGCTTCCGGGGTATGCCATACAGATGCGACAGTTCTGGATGAAACATTTCCAGTACCGCGTCCAGTAGTATTGGGTCATGAAGGGTCTGGTATTGTTGAAAGTGTAGGGGAGAACGTGACCTCAGTAGTGCCGGGTGATCATGTCGTAATGAGCTTCTCTTACTGTGGTACTTGCGACAATTGCCTGGAAGGTAACGCGGGCGGCTGCGAGAATATGATTCAATTGAACTTCGGGGGCAAAAACCATCACGGTGTGACGCCACTTTCTACAGAAGAAAATGAAGAAGTCTCTCAATTTTTCGGCCAGTCTTCCTTTGCTACTTACTCTACGGCCAATGAAAAGAATATTATTAAAGTAGATAAAGAAGTGGACTTGCGCTATCTGGGGCCATTGGGCTGCGGTATTATGACCGGCAGCGGAACTGTATTTAATTCCCTTAAACCGAATGCCGGCGACAGCTTTGTTGTATTTGGTACAGGCGCAGTAGGGCTAAGCGGTTTGCTCGCAGCAAAAATTGCTGGCTGCTATCCGATTATCGCAGTTGATATTCACGACAACCGTTTGGAACTTGCAAAAGAGCTCGGTGCTACGCATACCATCAATTCCAAAAACGAAGATCCAGCAGAAAAAATCAAAGAAATCACCGGTAAAGGTGCCCATTACTCGTTCGAAACAACAGGCGTTCCGGAAGTTACATTAGCTGCACTACGCTGCCTGCGTGTCAAAGGGACATGTGCAACAGTAGCTGTTGGAAAACGCGACCTGACCTTCAACGTATTCAACGATGTAGTGGCTAACGCATTGACCCTAAAGGGTGTAATCGAAGGGGATGCCGTACCACAATTGATCATCCCGAAACTTGTATCCTTCTTTAAAAACGGTCAATTCCCAGTTGATAAATTGGTGAAATTCTATGACCTTGAGAATGTGGATGAAGCATTTACGGACTCTAAAAATGGATCTGCCATCAAGCCGATTCTCGTTATTGACAAAGAATATAAAGCTTAATAAATGCCTGAAAAGGAGACAGGATTGTCTCCTTTTCTTTTTTATTTCCCGCTGTTATTCCACTGAAAGCAGAATGCAATAACTTCTTTGCACGTCATATAAATTTTTCTAAATATAAAAAATATTCAAAAGCAGCAACCGTCATTTAGAGGGCGGAAATTGACATGAAAATTGAGTCTTCTGTTGAAAAACCATTCAAAACTGAAAGAATTATTTTATCTGGCATCCCTTATTAGTTGGCAAAGTACTTTTTACTTTCGATATCCTTTAATCGGGGTGTTCGGCCAATTTGTTCATAGACTTCCTTTTCCTCCAGAAGTTGTTGGGGACTTAAGACCATTACTGATAGTCCGCATAATGTATAGCGATCAGGCAGCAGCGAGTCATGCTGCCATACCCATTCCGGCAAACCGTTCAGGATCAGATTGCCATCAATGGATCGCGTGATATAGCAAACTGTGACTTCTACTTCGTTTTTGCGAAAATCCGACTGTCTATTCTGGAACAGCTGTTTGACAGGCAATCGTTTATAGCCTGCTTCGGAAAGTTCTTTTCAAAAAGGTCCCGATTTTGAATCCACGTTATCAAATCGATGTCGCCGTGTGGCCTGGAGATTTTTCCGAGCAGAAAGTCAATGGCCCAGCCACCACGCAGCCAAAACTCCAATTCCAATTGATCCGTCAACAGGCAAATTTCTGTCAACACTTCTAATTGCGTTTGCGTCTGTGCATCAGTCATTAGGAGACCTCCTCAAATATTCCCAATCTCTTGAAATACTCCAGGGAATCTCATTCTCTTTACAAAATACCCGGTTACGATCATTGCCACAATTAAAGTCACTTCCATATAAAACGCATCCTTTCACTAAACTGCCCTTGATTCACCATTCGCTTTTACATCTTAAAAGTCCTTCCTAATATTCTTTATCAATTACTTAGCAAATCCGATAATGATACAAAAGTAGAACCATTAGTAAAAATGCAGTTTTTTAAAATAAAGATTAAGAAGTTGTGTATTGATAAACCCTATCTCTACCCTTCTCTTTGATTAGCCTCTAATAATTCTTTATCTTTTCTTAATGAAACCTATGAATTATTAAGCCCGTATACAAAGGTAATGAAAGGAAGTGGATGAAATGTATTTCCCTTCAAAAAAAGATATGTGGATGTCGATTATACTTTGGTCGTGTTCAATACTCTTTATTGTTCCTCCACTTTTTTTCCCAGATTTAGGAGTTTGGATGACACCAGATTTTTTAGATAAGCAATGGATTAAAATTGTTGTTTTATTTCCATTTGGCTTCTGCCTCTTGTGGATGTGGTTTAAGACGGGATATACAATCCAAGACAATTTTCTTCTAATACAATTTGGCCCTTTTAACTGGAAGATCAGGATTGATCTAATACATAGTGTTAGAAAAACTAGAAACCCGTTTACAGATCCTGCTTTGTCTATGGATAAAATAGAAATAAATTACGGAAGATTTCAAACGATAGGAATTTCACCAAAGAATAAATTCGAGTTTATTTCTGAATTAAGAAAGCAAAACTCGAATATAAAAATTGACAGCAATTTTGAAAAGGCTAAGGAAAGTTAACAGTAATTTTCCTTAGCCTTTATTATTTTTAAAATCAATAACATCCTTTCGGCAAACCGTATGCAAAAGTACATATTTGCGCACAAAAAGGAGAGAAGAGCTTTATTTCAGCTTCTTCTCTCCTTTTTTAAACCAGCATCTTCTGATAATTCACCAAAAGTTAATTTCATTTTTTGAATATCTCTAAAAGTAATACCTTGCATTATTAGGTATAGTAATTTATGTTAATTGAAAGAGGTGAATTTCGTGGAAATAAACAAAGAAGTGCTGAAGGGACATATCGACACCATCATCCTCTCCCTTCTCTTTACCAAAGACCGATACGGCTACGAAATTGCCAAACTCGTCCGGGAAAAGAGCGGGAACCAGTTTGAGATGAAAGAAGGCACACTCTATCTTTCCTTGAAACGGATGGAGAAAAATAACTGGATTGAATCTTACTGGGGAGACGAGCAAGGCGCTGGCGGGCGGCGAAAGTATTACAAGCTGACCCCCTTAGGCCAGGAAGGCTATCGCCAAAAGCAGGATGAGTGGAAATTTGTAAAAGGGATAATCGATGGATTTATCGGAGGTGGAAAAGATGACGCGGAAGATTGATGAATATGTGGATCAGGTATATCGCCATGCCAAAGGAAACGACCAGGAAATCCAGGAACTTAAAATGGAAATGAAAAATCATTTACTGGAAACGGTTCAGGAACTGCAGGCTGAAGGCATGACAGAGGATCAGGCAGTCCAGATCGCCAAGGAACGTTTCGGAGAAGTCAACGAGCTGCGCAACTTGGTCAATCAGCTGTTTGAACGCCAGAAAAACTTCGGGAAATGGGTTCTTTCCATCGGAATTGGACTGCTGCTGACAACAGTTATTGCGGCTGTTCTCACCCTTATAAACGGCAGTAACCAGGCTGTGGAACAGGCTGATATCGCTTACGCAATTAGCGAAATCGCTGGAAATGGGGACGAACTGGCAGATGCTGATGAACAGAAGATTAAAACGCTTCTTGACCAAATCAGCTTTATCAAGGAAACAAGAGTGTACGCAGATCCATCTTCTGCTGATCCATTTTATACCTCAGGCAATGGTTCCAGTTTCCCCGCCAGCCTATTTACCGGTGAATACAGCTATGGGACAGATGACAACTTTGTGGTGTTGGAAGTTACGGATACATGGGTTATCGGGGTGTTGTTCCTGGCAATTGGCTTCACAGGATTTATTACCCTGTTTTCAATTTGGTTTGCGATCAACCGCTACCATGCAAAAAGAAAAATTCAAAAATAAACGGGCTTTAGGAAAGGAGAACATTATGAAGCATCTGATCAAAACGGAATGGCAAAAGGCGATGACACTGCAGCGGTTGCTTTTAGCCCTGGCGGTCGTATTCCTTATACCGACTATACAGTTTCTCGCGGTACGCACCGGTTATGTATTTTACCGGCCCATAGAAGTGCACACGGAAGCCATCGGAAGCGTCATTGCACTGCTGTTTCCTTTGTTTTTCATCATCCTCTACGCCAACAGTTACGCTGTTGAACAGAAAGAGAATTTCATTACGTATACGAAGACACGCGTCCGCCTTTCTCACTATTTAACTGCAAAAGGCATTGTGAACGCAGCGGTCGTTTTTGGCACCGCTTTTCTGATGATTTTCCTGCCCTTTGTGTTTATCGTCTATATTGAACCGGCCATTGGACTCGTCAGCTATTACACACAGATACAAGGCGTCGTTTCGGTTGGCACATTCGAGCCTTTTCTTCGCTACGGAACCTTGGTATACGCCATCATCTATTCTTTATGGGTGGCCGTAAACGCGGTCCTTTATGCGACGGCCGCCTATGTCTTGACACTGCTGATTAAAAACAGCTTCCTGGCTCTTTCACTGCCTTTCCTTTGGTATTTCGTCATTGATTTTGCCATTGCGGTTTTGGGATACCCGCAGTTCTCAATGACCAGTACGGTCTTCCCTTTTAACATCATCCAACAGCCACTTTGGACAGTGCTTGTGCCATTTTCGGTAAATCTATTGTTGTTGTCCGCACTGGTCATTTATACGAAAACGCGGTTTGAGAAGGCTGTTTATGAGTATGCGGAATAGCTGGCCGGCGTTCAATTGGCTGTGGCTTGTACCGGTGATCGGGCTGTATGCATGGAGCATCCGGCAGTCCCTCATTGCCATCTCAGAAATTGAAGAAAGCTCCTCTAATTTTTGGGATCTCTTGCTGCATGGGAGCAATGACGTCTACTTAATCAATTATTTGATGTTTCCATTGTTCCTGTTCAGAATCGGCTATCAGTTGACCAGTTTTTATGAATACACATTGTTGATCCGTTTCGGCTCGTATGCCAAATGGATCGTTCGCCAGGCACTTGATTTTTCCTTGTTCACGGTTTCATTGCTATTGCTTTGGAACGCAGCGATTCTAAGTCTGGCGATCGGCCTTCCCTTTTCGATGGAATGGAGTGAGATTTCAAGACTGGACCGGGACGGCAATGAAATCCTATTCACACTGAGCAGTTTCTTTTCCTCTCCTTTACTCGCTTGGGCTGGCCAGTTCCTGCTGTTTTTCCTGACCCTGACCACCATCCATTTGCTGGCTGCTTTGATATATGTGGTCTCGAAGAGCAGATGGCTGCTCAATTCATTTTTAACTTTAATGTTTATCCTGGCCGTTCTGTCCTTTAAAGTGTTTCCGCCATCCCTTAAATGGATTTCCTTGCCGAACTATTTAAGCCTGTTTCACGGCATTGCAAGTTTTGGCCATATTATTATTCCATTTGGTGTTCTGTGTACGCTTCTGCTGATGTGCATCGGCAGCTTATGGCTGATTGGAAGGGATTATCCCCTTTTTAGAACGCAGCTCAAAGAAAAATGGCCGATCCTGGCATTCAGCGGTTTCATCTTGTTTGCCCTTGTGATGAAAGCTGTTCAATTCCGCGGGCAGCAATTGACTCTCAGTGATTATTGGATTGTCTCCTTTCTCGGCACGACCCAGGAAAGTTTTGATATGCTGTCGTTCAGTTTTTATCTCATCGTCTTTTTAGGCTTCATGTATTTTGTCCAACTTTTTCTGCAAACACAGCTGAAGGAATTGAATTACACTTCCATTATCCGGCATCGGTCGATGCTGAAATGGCTGTTTGGATGGCTGACGAAGCTATTCGGATTGATCCTTCTTTTTTTAGCGCTATTGATGGTTAGTGCATTAATGACTGGCCTTGCTTTTGATTATCCGCTGATCGGGAACTCGGTGTTGTTTCCGGATATTCCTTACCCGCCTATTCTCTATCATTTTTGGGTAAACGGAGTTTTACAGATGGTATTCTATATCCTGCTGGTGATTTTAGTATCGCTGCTGACGGAAGATGTGATGAAAAGTTTTGCGGTTCTCCTTGGCATGAGCATTTTCATGTTTCCGGGTGTAAATTTCAATTACTTCTTTCCCTTCGGATTAAACAGCATGGGATTGTTGCTGGAAACGACACCACTCCTCCAGCATTCCGCAGTCCTGTTGATTTATACACTCGGATTGTCTGCGGCACTCGTTTATTTACTCCGCAAGAAAGATTTTAACTTTTAAAAGGATGTGGCAAAATGGTCTTGATTGAAATGAAAGATGTAAGCAAGTCCTATAAGGGATTGGTTCTCTTTGAGAACACGGATCTTTCCATTGAAAAAGGGAGAATTTACGGGCTGGTTGGCCCAAACGGATCCGGTAAGTCAGTGCTGTTTAAAATGATGTGTGGCTTTGTCTTTCCGGACCAGGGCACGGTTACCGTAAGAGGTGTACAACTGGGAAAACAAAACAGGTTCCCTGATAACTTTGGCGTCATTATCGATCGTCCGGGCTATCTGGGCAATAAAACCGGTTTTGAAAACCTCAAATACCTGGCGATGATTCAAAATCAGATTACTGATGAACAAATTAAAGATGCGATGACGGCCGTTGGTTTGCAGCCGGCAGCCCGGCAAAAGGTGAAGTATTACTCACTCGGCATGAAGCAGAAACTGGCGTTGGCCCAGGCCATCATGGAGGATCAGGAAGTACTTTTGCTGGATGAGCCTTTCAATGCGCTGGATATCGACAGCGTAGAAAAAATTCGTGATTTACTGTTTTCTCTTAAAGAGCAAGGCAAAACCATTGTGTTGACCAGCCACAACCAGGAAGACATCGATATTTTATCCGACCATGTTTTCCGTGTCCGGAATTACGGGCTCGAAAAACTGAAGTGAACAACAAAAAAGGCCAAAACGAAGGGGATTCTTCGTTTTAGCCTTTTGAAATTCCATTCGTTTTTATACAGCCTCCTATAAATTGTTGAGATGTAAACTAGCTATTTCACCTATTAAGGCAATTATTTACTTCGATAAGTAATATAGCTCGCAAATGCTTCGGGCAACGACGTATCAATTTCTGATTTTGACAAAGCTTCTATCGCCCGAAGGTAATGGTCTTGCAACTTTTCTTTGGCCCCTTTCATCTTCAATAAAGCTGGGTAGGTGTTTTTTTCGCAGGCTGCATCTTTTCCGGCGGTTTTCCCCAACTCTTCCGTCGGTCCTTCTATATTCAGAATATCGTCTTTGATCTGGAATGCCGGACCTGCATGATAAATGTATTCTTCAAGGATAGTCCGTTGCTGTTCTGTGGCACCGCCCAGGATGGCTCCTGCCAGCACACTGAATCGAAGAAGACAGTTTTAGCTAGAGGATAATAATTTTGGCCATATTTTAGCTCGGCTAGTCACCTGATAGTTTATTTGGATGGGGCATTCATTAATTGCCGTTTCATTTATCCTTTAAGCTTTTATAGAATTCGGTACGTTCATTTATCACATTTCCATCATAAATATCGAAAACCTTGATTTCATTTTCAGTTGCTGATAGGAAAATACCGGTTTCAAAGTCAGTAGTTTTTTCTTTGAAAAACAAACCTTCTATGCCTTCCTTTGCATGATAAGTTAAAGAGTAGCCGTCTTGTGTTTTTTGTAAAGATGATTTTTTTCCTCTTTCATAATTCCACTCTTCGTATGGAAACGCTAATCTCTGAGAAACGATATGCAATTCCATATCCGGATATTTTTTTAAAAAATAGTTTACAGTTGACCCGTGAAAAATTTCCTGCCACCGGCTTTCTATTGTACCGGTTAATACCAATTGTGTAATTTGCAGCTTTGTTTTAACTTCTTCAAAAGCAGCTTCAAAACCTCTGTTTGAATCATAGGTGCACATAGAGAAGCTTTCAGCACCAAAATAAATACTCATTTTTTTGCTTTCAGTCAACATAAAGTTCACTTCATCGGCATTGTCTTCCTGCTCCAGGCTCGAGATGCCATAAGAGACATGGAAAGGACATCCAAATGCATCCGCCAATTTAGCCCCTCTCTGAATGGTACTGGGGCTGTAGGAATCCGCGTCTAAAAAGATTAAAATACATTCATCCCGTTTCTGAGAAATCATAAAATTCTTCAAAGTAAACACCTTCTCTTCTGCTTTTTCCCAAAATGTTCTCAATACATTTTGCATGCTTGTTATACGAATAAATCCAGATAGCGCCGCTTTATTGTAATTCCAATACGATGATTGCTTCACTTTTGTCAGGAGAATGAAAAACAGTATGGTGTATGACCGATTTCACCAGATAGGTTTCTCCACCGGATGCGGTATCAGTTATCACATCGCCTATAACCGGCACAACCCTTAAATCGTCTTCCGCAACTGTCAAGGTCCTCTTCCCATCTTTAAACGTTATGTCCATTCCGAGTTCCCCCTTAATTTCATTTCTCACCGCCAAATCCACCTAATACAATAGGAGACTGCCAGATAATCCAGCATTTTAACCTGTGCTGAATAGGTGGTTCAAAAACCTCTTCGTGTAGTTAATTTTCTATACACTTCCTTATGTGACTCTTTAACGTTTCCCGCAGAAATTGTGTAGCTCCTGACTTGATCACCTTGGATAGAGATAAAAATTCCCGTTTCAAACTCAGCGTTTTTCTCTCTGAAAAATGTTCCCTTGATGCCCCGCAAAGCTCGATAACTTAAATAGTATCCGTCTTCATCATCCGCCAGAACTGCTTCTTTCCCTTGTTTGTAATCCCAATCTTCATAAGAAAAAGGCAAATTGGGTGATACCAACTGAACTTCTATATGTGGAAATTTATTCATCAGATAATGGATTGACGAGCCGAAAAGAAGCTCCTCCCAGCGGCTCTCAACTGATCCGGCAAGTACAAGTCGAGTGATGCTTAACTCTTGTACAATGGTTTCAAAGGCCGTTCGGAAATCTTTTTCGGAGTGGTAAGAACTTAAGATAAAACTTTCTGCTTCAAAATAGCTGCTCATTACTTTACTTTCAGACAATAAACTTTCCAATTGTTCTTTTTCCTTCTTTTCATTAGCCGGCGTTCCATACCATACATGAAACGGGCATCCGAAGGCCTTAGCCAACACAGCGCCACTTTGGATAGTGCTGGGATTATATGAATACGGTTCAAGAAAAATCAACACATTTTCTGCATGATTTTGGGAATTCCATGTTGCCGCCATTTAAAAACCTCCTTTTTTAAAAATTTCTAGTTAAAACTATAAAACTGTTGGTGTTTTAACAGTTTTCATGATGATGAATAAATACCGGCCGAATCTAGCCAGTATCATTTCTATTTTTTATAATCAGGCCGTGCAATAGAATTTCGGTAATGTCTTCAGTTGCCTGCTTTACAGAGGTCATCTGGTCGGAAAAGAATTTCTGCTCGAGTGTTGTATTAATTGCAGAAATGATCACCTTCATCAATACGTTAACATTTTGTTCTTTAATGATTCCTTCTTTCATCCCCTCTTCAAGCAAGATCTTCAATTCATCCCACTCATTCAATCTTTTAGTGACTTGATTCCATTGTTCTGGATAATAGCGTTTCAATTGCGATAGTATTCGCTCATCGTAAAAGTCATTGTGTTCAGGCATCATACTGATTGTCTGGCGAATTTTTTCCTGTAAAGTGATGGTTTCATTTCCAATAATTTCACGGGACCGCTTGTCAAAATCGTATAAGGTGGCATCGATAATCGTCTCTAATATTGCCAGCTTAGAGGAAAAGTGTTCATAAAGCGTTCGTTTGCTGATTCCTATTCGGCGGGCTAAATCGTCCATGGTAAATTTAATCCCATTTTCCTGGGTTTCTTCTATAAAAGCTTGTAGAATTCTAGATTTCACTCAATCTCCCCCCTCTAGAAAACTAATAATACACTATAAGTTTTGTTAGTTCAACTTTAAAGATATCTCTTACATTGGTGTATGAAACAAGTATTTAACATTATTCTTTTAGTTACCGTTCATATAAAGCTGTACTTCTGCGAATAAAAAAAAGAAAGTACTTCATTTGAAGTTCCTTCTTTAATAAATTTTGATATTTGAACTATATACTCCATAATTTTGACACATAAATATATGCAACAGTCTTTTGAAAGAATCTTTTATGCTGTATTGATTTTCCTTTTACCTCCTTATTTCTTAATGTAACAGCAATAACTGATAATCTTCATATGAAAACCTCGAGTTCCCACCGGATGCTTGATGAATCTTATTTCGCAAATCTGACCAATCCATTTTCATTCGGTCAACTCAATCCACATCTTAAAATAATCCCGATAATCATCTTGATCTCTAGCAGAAACTAAATATTGAAAAATCTGGTCTCCTATCTTTTCCTTTTTTATTCCCGCTTCTTTAAGTAAGTCTTGTAAGTTTGTGTCCTCGCTCTGGTTTCTCCAAACGATTCCGTAAAGGTAATTTTTTTCTTCTTTGTCCCCTTCACGCAGAAGGCAACTTGAATCTATATTAGCGAAAAGTCCACATACATATTCATTTTTCTCATCAAAATTCACAATATCAGCTGAGAGAGTGGGGTCTTCCAGATAAAGTTGGATAAGCTTTTTATCTGTGAAATCAAAATAATGTATGGGATCAAGTTTCTGCTTTCTAATTCGTGGTTTTTGATATTTCAAACTGTCCAACTGCTTTAGTATGTTTTCTCTCGCAGTGATCCTGTCAACCACCTTTTGTAAATGATCTATTGACCGCTCCAGATGATCTTTTGTTTCTGAAAATAAATTCAATAAATTTTCAGCTGTCATTTCTTCTCTTTTTTTTATTGTATAAAGAGGCACTTCCAACTCTCTGTAAAATATAATATCGCAGATATCTACCATTGTTTGAAAGGAGAATTGGCGATAATTATTTTCATTATTCCGCTCGAACCGAAGTACCCCTTGTTTATCCCAATACCTTAAGGTAGAGGCCGGTATGCCCAAAGCTTTCGAAACTTCCGTAATTGTAATAGTTTTTTCCATTTTAGTCCCCTTTTCACATTTGACCTTAAAGCAGCTTTAACGTTTAAAATTTATTATAGCTTATCAATTTACTGAAAAACAAAAGGCATTTTAATATCAACAATGATATGGAGGAAAAGATGAAACCTATACAAATAAGAAAAGCAATGGAAAACAATTTAAAAGGATTTGATATTACCATTCCGAAGAACCAATTAGTGGTGTTTTCAGGCGTGTCCGGATCTGGGAAATCATCATTAGTCTTTGACACTGTAGCTGTGGAATCACAAAGGCAGCTCAATGACACTTTTCCACTTTTTATCAAACACAAATTACCTAAATATGAAAGACCCAAAGCGGACAGTATAGAAAACTTAACTCCTGCTATTACGGTCAGTCAGAAAAAAGTAGTTGGAAGCTCCCGTTCCACTGTTTCCACCATGATTGATATAGCCCCCTTATTCCGTTTGTTATTCTCAAGGTGTGCAGAACCTGGTGCAGGTGTTGCTACGGCATATTCCTTTAATTCTCCTCGCGGAATGTGTCCTGTGTGCAAAGGGATTGGTGAAACAGTTAAACTTGATTTGACTAAACTTCTGGATACAAGTAAATCACTAAACGAAGGAGCCATTCAATTTAAACCATGGGCAACAACTACTTGGCAATGGAGGTTGTACGGCAACTCCGGTTTTTTTGACAATAACAAAAAACTGGCTGACTATACGAAAGAGGAATGGCACAATCTCCTGCACGGTTCGGGGCGCAAAGTGATTATTGAAAACGATCCATCCGGTGTATGGTACGAAGGCGTTGCAGATCGATTTAATCGCTTGTATATTCATAAAGACGTAGATTCGTTAAGCACCAATGTTCGAAGTTCCGTTCAAAAGGTTGTCTCTATTGAATGTTGCGATTCATGTAACGGAAAAAGATTAAATGAAAAAGCACTTCAGTCCAAAATTCAAGGCATGAATATCGCGGAAGTTTTCGATTTAGAGCTTGTAGAGGTAATGCCTTTTTTAGAAAAAATCACAGATGAAGTCGGAAAGTCACTTGCAGCTTCCATATTTGAAACCTTGGAACGTGTCATCGATTTAGGGTTGGGTTATTTAAAATTGAGCCGTACCACGAGTACACTGTCCGGTGGAGAAGCTCAAAGATTAAAACTGGTCAAACATCTTGGCAGCAGCTTGACTGGAATGACTTATATTCTGGATGAACCAAGTACAGGCATGCATCCGAGTGATGTGGAAAAAATTATAAAAATTTTAAAACAGCTTCGCGATAACGGAAATTCTGTTCTTGTTGTAGAGCATGACCAACAAATTATACAGGCAGCGGATGAAATAATAGAACTAGGTCCAGAAGCAGGTGCCACGGGTGGATATTTTGTTTTTCAGGGGACACCGAATGAATTGATAAACACTTCTACTGCAACCGCCCAAAACCTTTCCAAAAAAACAAAGATAAAGCAACCTTCCCGTACATTCGATGAATGGATTACGGTGGAAAATGCTTCACTTCACAATTTAAAAAATGTCAGCGCCCGTTTTCCGAAAAACGCTTTAACTACAGCAACCGGCGTTTCAGGTTCAGGAAAAAGTTCGTTAGTGCTCGGAGAACTAACAAAGCACTATCCAAAAGCGATTGTCATGGATCAAAAACCCGTTGGAACCTCCATTCGGTCAACTTTGGCTACTTACTTAGGAATTATGGACGCTGTGCGGGTAGAATTTGCTGATAAAACAGGTCAAAATCCAGGACTCTTCAGTTTTAATTCATTAGGAAAATGTCCAAACTGCGGCGGAAAAGGGGTAACGGAAGCGGATATGGTTTACGCCGACCCTGTGATTGTCATTTGCGAGGAATGCCAAGGCCTAAGATACAGCAATGAAGCACTTTCTTATAAATACCATAATAAAAATATTTCCGAAGTATTGGAAATGACCAGTTTAGAAGCAGCCAACTTCTTTAACAGTCCAGTCATTGCTAAAAAACTAGCTGTTTTGGATCAGGTTGGTCTTGGTTATATTACCCTTGGCCAGTCAACAACTACATTATCCGGCGGTGAAATCCAGCGAATGAAAATTGCAGCCAAATTAAAAAGTTCCGGCGAGCTCATTATACTTGATGAGCCAACTAATGGGCTTCATATGGCTGATGTGGAATTTTTGATGAAGTTACTCCGTTCGCTCGTGGATGATGGCAATACCGTTATCTTGATTGAACATGATTTACAAGTGATAGCCAAAAGCGATTGGGTAGTGGATATAGGTCCCGGCGGCGGCAAATTCGGTGGACAAGTATTATTTGAAGGTCCGCCATCTGGACTGATTAATTGTACAACTTCAATTACCGGTAAATGGATGGCCAGCTTCGAATGAACCAGCTCCATTATAATGCATGAACTATGAGTAAACAAAAGAGCGTTCCGCTAAAAAAAGTTAGTCATGGGGTGAATATAGATAGCAGACTGCCCTCGCCTCTTAGACTTTTTTATCCGATTACAGATAGAGAGCAGAACATTACCTTTATGGATAATGTTCTGCTCTCTTTGTTCGACTTCAGCAGCCAACGATATTTATTTCAATATATTTATTCCATGCATTTTAGGGATTCCTTAAGATTTTAAATCATTGTATAGTTCTTTACGTTGACCAGTAACATTTCCATCATAAACGTCAAAAACCTTTAATTCATTTTCATTCGCGGATAAAAAAATGCCTGTTTCAAAATCAGTTGCTTTTTCCTTAAAAAACAGCCCTTTCACCCCTTTATCCACATAATATGTCAAAGAATATCCTCCATCAGTTTCTTTTAAAGATGCTTTTTTTCCTCTTTCATAATTCCAGTCTTCATAAGAAAATGCCAGGCTTTGAGAAATAATGTGCAACTCAATTTCAGGAAACTTTTTTAACAGATAATTTACTGTCGACCCATGAAAAATCTCCTGCCACCGGCTCTCCGTAGTCCCCGTTAATACCAACTGTGTAATCTGCAGCTTATCTTTTACAGTTTCAAAAGCCTCTTGAAATCCTTTTTCTGAATTGTAAGGGCATAGAGAAAAACTGTCAGCGCCGAAATAGATGCTCATTTTCTTACTTTCAGCCAATACAAAGTCTACTTCGTCGGCATTATTTATTTCTTCATCACTGGAGATGGCAAAATATACATGGAATGGACATTTAAAGGCTTTTGCTAACATAGCCCCTCTTTGAATAGTGCTGGGACTATACGAATCTGATTCTAAAAGAATTAAGATATTTTCTTCGTGTTTTTGTGAAACAAGAATATTTTCCATTAAGAACACTCCTTCTCATCCTTCTTAAATTTGACTGGACTGATCAGCATTCTGGTTCCTTCTTGATCTACTGCTAGTTATGAACTTCAAGTTATCGTTCATGAGTTTGGTAACTTTTCTGTTGCACTTCTATAAATATAGGATTGGGTAAATGCTTATCTCAATTAATCTTTTTTCATTCAAAAATTGAAGGGTATTACTGTAGCCCTTCCACTTTTATCCGTTCACAAAATTCATGTTGACACCGAATAATAATGCCGTCATGGACAATATATACCGTGACCTCATCTTCGTACGGAGAAATGAAAATACCAGATTTTAATGGAGCTGCTTTTTCTTTAAAAAAGATTCCTTCTATCCCCTTTGTTTCCTGGAAGCTTAAGGCATAATTATCCTTGTTTTTTTCGATAAAGGCTGTTCTGCCCTTCTCAAAATCCCACTGTTCGTAGGAAAAGATTAATTCATCTGAAACGGCATGCAATTCCAGATCGGAATGACTTTTCATTAAATGGTTTACAGTCGAACCATGCGAAAGTTCTTCCCATCGACTTTCAATATTTTCTATGAATACCAGTTGAGTTATCTTCAATTCTGCTTTAATGGATTTAAAAACATACCGAAAGTCTTTTTCAGAATAATAGGTGCTTACAAGAAAACTTGCTGCTTCAAAGTACATACTCAGCTTTTTGCTTTCCGACAAAACAAAACCCAGTTGTTCCTTTTGTTTTTTGTCTTTATAGGTAGGTTTACTGAACCACACATGGAATGCACAGCCCAAAGCTTCAGCTAACCTGGCACCACGTTGGATTGCGCAAGCATTATATGAATCGATATCCAAGTAAACAAGTACTGCTTCATTGCGTTTTTTATGAAGCATGTTTCCCATATGACTACACCACTTTCGTCAATAGAAGTAATTCGCCAGTTTTGAAAAAGAGCTTTTACTGGTATTTCCTGCATATACTATCTTTCTTCTGCTATTGGCGGATTTAAATGGTTGTGTGCTATGCCGTTCCTTTTTTTCTGGTAATAAAAGATTGTCATCAAAACAATAAACTCTGAAACAGGAATAGCGAGCCATGCACCTGTCACACCGAAAGCAACCGGAAGAATACTCAAGAGAATCAGCAACAGGATAATTTCTCTCGCTGCTGTAATCCAAACCGCCATGCGGATTTTGCCCGTCGACTGGTAATAAGTCATCATGACGAAGTTGATGCCCATAAACAGATAAGCGATAAAGAACAAACGGATTCCCGGTATTGCCAATTCGACGACCGATTCCGGAAAGTCACCGAATATGCTGACGATATAGGAAGAAAAGAATTGTCCGAAAAGAAAGAATGCAGCGCCTGCAATAAATACAGTGACATTTGCCAACCTAACGGTCTTTCTCATTCTTTCCTTATTTCTTGAACCATTATAGTAACTGACCAATGGTTGGATCGCTGAACCCATGCCGAGAAAAGCCATGAGCATGACACCGTGCACATAATTCAGAATGGCAAATGCCGACACTCCTTCTGTACCTGCCAAACGCTCAAATACGTTGTTATGTGCGAGGGTGAAAACAGACATTCCCACTTCGGCTAAAAAGCTTGGGAACCCAATTACGATAATGATGATCAAAAGCTTACGATCAAATGTAAACTTGACGAACCGCAAGTTATTATCTTTTTTAAAGAAATGGATGAGCAGCACGAATGTCCCTACAAATGCTGATATCAATGTAGCTGCAGCTGCGCCCGATACCCCATAATCAAGGATATACAAGAATACGTAATTTAAGATGATATTCAGCACCGATGTTGTAACCAAAGCCATCATAGACAAGTTCGGGCTTCCATCATTTCTGACCATGACGCTGAGTGTGTTTTCAATTGTAAATACGAATCCAAACAACAAGATTAAATACAAATAATCGGCGACATATGGATATGTCTCTTCATTCGCCCCGAGTAAATAGGCAAGCTCTGTGCGGAACGGGAAAGCCACAAGACCGATGAGCAATGTAACGGCGGCAATGGTGGCAAGTGCAAGTGAGAAGACAGTACGTGCTTCATCAGTCCGTTTCGCACCCATTAGCGTTGAATACCTGGTGGCCGCTCCGACCCCGATCCATAGCGATACAGCAACAAAAAGTGTATAAACCGGAGAGGCTATTCCGACGCCCCCCAGCGCCACTGACCCCAAACGGTTCCCGACCATAATTCCATCTGCCACTACATTTATAGCCATCAGCAACATGCCGATTGTCGAAGGAATCAAGTAGCGGGCAAACGATTTTCCAACTGAATCTGTTTCTAAACGGTTTAGTGATCCCTGCTTTTTCATATTTTATATTCCTTTCTGATTTCAATAAAATCTTTGAATAGTTTATAGTTTCATTAGTTGAACTTGAGTCAGACGGTCCAAGAGAAAACATTTTAATGTTATTCAAGATAAACTGCGATTTTGCTTTAAAAAGTTTCTTTAGCCCTAATTAAAATCATTAGAAACCTCCAACTTACTTTTTAAAGTCCTTTTCTCTCAAACTGTTTCAAGTCATCGCGATGTCCTATCACAACAAGAACATCCCCTTTCTGTACTTCATCATCAGGCATAGGTGCAATATTCACATTTTCTCCTCTTTTTATAGCTAAAATCATACATCTGTACTTAGCAGTGATATTCAACTCCTTCAGAGTCTTATTCAGCATTTTTAGCGAAGCTTCCCACTCGATAATGCTGTAATCTTCTGAGAGGTCGATGTAATCAATTATCTTTTCCGAATCCATATGATGTGCAACCCGGATTCCCATTTCAAATTCAGGTTGAATAACCAAATCGGCTCCCACTTTTTCAAGGACCATTTGGTGCTGCAAGTCTCTGGCTTTCACCCACACGATCGGCACTCCGATTTCCTTTAATATCAAAGTAGCCAGTACACTTGCTTGCAGATTTTCTCCAATTGCTACAACAGCGTGATCAAAATTATTGACTCCCAGATCCTGAAGACTGGCTTCGTCCGTTGCATCTGCAATTGCTGAATACGTGACGTAATCCTTAACAGCATCAACGTGTTCCGGAATCAAGTCAATTGCTAAAACTTCGTGTCCAATCTTGTATAACTCCTTACAAATGCTGCTCCCAAACCTTCCGAGCCCAATTACGAGGAATTGTTTCTTCAAACTGGTCCCTCATTTCTTTTTTAACTTATAAAAACCTGGAGTTGCCATAAGAAAATCTATGAGTACTTGAATAAACTTAAATTTCATATGGTTCGCGGTGAGAACTTATGACATTTCCACCATGTAAAATATAAATTCTGATTTCATCATCAATGGGAGCTATAAAAACTCCCGATTCAAATTCAGCAGCTCTTTTTTAAGAAAAAAACTTTTACCATTTTTCTTCACGATAGCTAAGAAAATAACCATTTTCGTATTCTTCGCCTTCCTGAAAACAATAAAACTTTTTTTGTTTCGAAAGTTTTATAAGCTTGAAAAAATACTGGCTAGTGAAAGCCAGTGTATTCCTCTATTTTTCTTTTACCAACCCATGCAGCAGCAACTCAGTGATAGCTTCCACTGCTTCTTTAACGGAAATGCTATGATCGGAGAAGAACTTTAGATCCAGAGTAATATTAATTGCATCCATTATTATTTTCATTAACAACTCTATATTTTGTTCCTTAATCAGACCAGTTTCCATTCCTTCTTCCAGCAACTTTTTCAAATTATCCCATTGATGTATTTCCCGATCAATTCGTTCCCATTGTTCCGGATAATAGCGTTTCAACTGTTCCAAAATACGCAGATCGTAAAAATCATTATGTTCAGGCATAATAGTGATAGTCTGACGAATTTTCTCTTTTAGACCAAGCGATTGATCTTCAATAATTTGATTGGAACGTTCATCAAATTCAGATAAAGTTAGGTCGATTATGGATTCCAAGATTTCTAATTTGGAAGAAAAATGCTCATAAAGTGTCCGTTTACTGATGCCCAATCGCTTTGCTAAGTCATCCATTGTAAATTTAATTCCATTGACTCGAGTTTCTTCTATAAAGGCTCGGATGATTCGAGATTTCATTTAAACACTCCATTCTAAAAACTAATTATACAATAATAGTTTTTATAGTACAACTAAAAATGTGTCTAGCTTATTGTTTTTCAACTCTCTCAAAGCGTTCGTAAAAGTACACGTACAGACACTGGAATAGGAAAGAAGCTATTATGCTCCTTCCCTTCCGGTAATTCCTCATATGCAAACTATGTAAATACCAGTTTTCCTTATTTCATTATGAAAGGGATGGGAAAATAAAATCAGATTTTCCAGCTTTTAAAAAAACCTATCGTACCGGCCCTTTTATAGCGCTCATTATGCCGGACTCTTTTTCAATATAAATCCATTCAAAGATTTATTGACTATATTATCTGATAGTTCAACTTCTGTAACTCTAATTTAGCAGATCGAGTGCTGGATTCAAAAACTTCCTAAAAGCAGGCTTTCTTATTTAAATTTTAGTATACATCTTCTCGAATTCAGTTTCCAATGGCCTCCCTGGTTTTGAATTTAAACGTAATATAATTTTTAGTCGCACTATTTATCTTTCGGTTCACTCTCAGCTATCAATTGAACAATTCTAATTCTTCCCCATTCATACATCATCTCTATGACAGGCAGAAGAGTAAACCCGACTTCTGTCAGATGATATTCAACTTGCGGTGGAGAAACAGGATACACTTTCCGGGCAATTAACCCATCTTTCATCAGCTCTTTTAGTTGATTGGATAATGTTTTATGGGAAATATCCGTAAATAAACGTTCCAAATCGCTGTATCTGGTAGCGCCGTCAACCCCTAAATGATATAGGATAACGACTTTCCATTTACCGCTGATCATTGACAATGTAAACTCTTTAGCACAGTGATAATCACCATTTTCTAACCTTTTTCTGATACTGTCTCTAAGCGTTTCGGCCATTTTAATAACGTCCCTTCTTTGGATAACACTTAATTGGATACTCTGTACAAGAGTTTAGCATAAAAATGAACAGAGTTAGCAATAGGAAAATGCACCACCTCTTCCTATATTGAAGAGGTGGTGCATTTTTACAATTGCTTTGTTTGGCAAGAACAAAGGTGTAATTATTTTACTAATAAATTTCTTGGCAAGTAAATTTAAAAGTCAATCAGCAGTTATTCAGCCCACTTCGCCAATCCAGCAGGACTCGTACCCGCCATGTAGCCACCGTCAACAATAATGTTTTGGCCTGTCAGGTACAAACAGTCATCCGCAGACAAAGCATGAATAATAGCGGCAGCCTCTTCCGGCTCCATGAACCGTCCTAAAGGCCAAGCGTATTTTGCAATCTTACGTTCAGTGTCAACACCTTCTGCGTAAAGCATCGGTGTATTCATAGAACCCGGGGAGATACAATTGCAGCGCAAGCCGCGATGGGCTTGTTCCAAAGCCACAGTCTTCGTCAAGTTTGTGATGGCTGCTTTAGTAGGTCCATAAGCACCATATCCCGGCAAGGGCGAGATATCGCCAAGTGAGCTGGTGTTAACGATGGCTGATTTATCCGGCATCAGCGGCAATGCATATTTAATTGTATGGACTGTACCAAAGTAGTTAACATCCATTACTCTGCGTATATCTTTCATTTCCAATTCTTCTACAGGAATTTCAGGAGTTATGATGCCCGCACAGTTAACCAGAATATCAATGCGTCCGTGTTTTTCCTTGATGTTTTCCATCATCGCCTTAACTGCCATTTCATCAGTAACGTCAAGCTGATGGAATTCGCACTTGCCTGGAAGACTGTCGGCAACTTCCTGCCCACGTTCCGCCTTGATATCTGTACCGATTACATAAGCGCCCGCGTTTACAAAACGGCGCAATACACTTTCCCCCATGCCTTGGGCAGAACCCACTACTAAAGCCACTTTACCAGTTAAATCAAAATACATTCCAAACACTCCTTTTAATTTTTTTGTATATTACAATCTAGCCTGTTTCACTATTTAGTACAACTGATACCTTTCCAGAATATCTCAAATGAAACATCCAGTGAATGTTCATAAGATAAGCCGGTATTGTAAAAAAGATGGACTAGCAAACCATCAAAAAGCGTGACATAACCAAGGGTACATTCTTCTGTTCCTGAAGTGAAAGCTTCTTTTTCAAACACTTTTCTCACTTCATCCTTGAATACATTGAAGTTGGTCAAATACCGGGAAGCCACAAATGTGTCGATTTCCGAAGGCGGTGAATACGACATTAAATGAAGAAACACGACAGTGACATCTTCACTTGTCCGTCTTTTCATTTCCTTTAAAAATCGATAAAGCAACTCCTTGGCAGTAAGATCTGGCTGACCATTGAAATATGCTTGGAGAAATTTCATTTCTTCTTCAATCACTTCGTTGTAGAGTTCCGTAAACAAGTCTCTTTTGCTTGGATAATGGTAGGAAATGGACTGTTTTCTCATCCCTGCCTCTGCAGCAACCTGAGCCATTTTGACCCCTTCATACCCGTACCGGTGGAACTGATTGATCGCCGCCTGCTTAATTGATTGCTTCGACATATTTACCTCCGTATTTCACTGATTTTCTATTTACAATCAAGTGAACCATATAAATAACCAGAAGTACAACGTAAAATCAGAGTTGCGATGATATAGATAACTTGATAGGAACCAGTCGCAAATTCAATAAAATTCTGATAATCAACAACGTTTTTTTTGTCGGACTTGGTCGCCAATAACTTTGCGAACTGTCGCGTTAGTATTGCAGACAGGGTGAAAATGCCTGTTGCTGATCCTACTTGTCCTGCTCCTTCTCCTAACGCCGTTACAAATAAAGGCAAGAGCGGTAAAAGCATTTCAAAATCAAAAAGACCGAGGCATTAGCAATCCCGACAAAGATGAATGAAAATGACCAAGTTTTATTGCTTGCGGTTTCATTTCGAACTTCCTCTTAAATAATGTGTTCTTAAAGCAACTTTCACAGTATATATCTGACTCAAGTCAGTTGTCAATTCTATTGTATCAGATTTTCTATTTAATTTGTTTTGACTATGGTCAGTTTTGGAGAAATTAATTCCTGTTATGTTGGGAGGGAAAAAGCAATGGTTGTTGCTTCTTCGTTCCTGCTCTCAGTTTTAAAATAAGCAGTGAAAGCTTGGATACAGGTTTCTCCTCCTTCAACTTTGTTGACTGACAGGTAACATATCATCACTTTACCGGAAGCTGCATAAATAAAAGAAAGGAGAAAAGAGGAGGTGCTGCACCCCATCTTCTCTCCTTTTTGTATGGCTGAAATTAAGCTTCTAAAAGTTTAAGTGACTCGCGGTTAAATGCTTCCAAGTCATCCGGTGTACGGCTTGTAACAAGGTTGCGGTCTACAATAACTTCTGCATCCTTAACAATTGCCCCTGCATTTTTTAGATCCTTGCGAACTGATACAAAACTTGTCAGCTCATAACCTTCAATGAGATCTGTATCAATCAGGAACTGAGGACCGTGGCAGATTGAGAACACTGGCTTCTGTTCTTTAATAAAGTGGGCAGCAAACTCCGCATTTTTCGGATTAATTCTTAAAAGATCAGGAGAGAATCCGCCGGGAACTAAAAGTGCATCGTAATCTTCTGGAGAAACTTCATTAAGATTCTTCTCAATTTTGAATGTCCCGCCTTTATTTCCTGTAATTTCCATAGGTCCGTCAGCGTTAAGAAGTTCCACACTATGACCTGCTTCTTCCAAATGTTGAACCGGGTTAGTCAATTCAATATCCTCTACTCTATTAGTTACTAAAATTGCTACTTTCTTTGACATGTAACCATTCCTTTCTATTTTATACTCCCTATACTCTATAAGGGAATAAGGAGAAAGAAAAGAACGCACTTTTTTCATAGGTTCTTACATTATGGTTAGTATTGAGTCTTGCAGGGCCACAACGGCCATAATATTTTTTAAAATTTTTTGCTGATTATAAAGAAGTAAATAAGTTAGGCAAATAAAAAGGCATTTGTCTCTAGCATAATTTTTATGTTCTTTACTATGAACTAACCAAAACAGCCGTTAGATTACAATTTATATGGCCTGTTCCTCTTAAACAAGAGTCTGCCGCCAATATCTTCATATTTCTAAATGACATTTCTAAATTTTGAGTACTTACAGTGGTATTAGTATGGCTAAAACTATTTCCAAAAGGACCAGCTTTATCGAAGCTGTTTATCTGCGAACACTTAAACATCAATCTTTTGTTATGAATCAAAAACGATTTTAACGAATTTTCTTTTGCCCACCTGAATGATTGTTTCGTTTGCAAGCTGCACAATTGCTGCAGGATCAAGTATTTTCTGACTGTTCACTTGTATCCCTCCGTTATCAACCATGCGACGGGCTTCACTTTTAGAGCTCATCAGCTTCAGCTCAACTAATAGATTAATAATCAGAACTTGCTGTTCTCCACGCCATAATACTTCATCAATTTGGTCAGGCAGCTGTTTTCTTTGGAATACATTTTTGAAATGTTCTTCTGCTTTTTCCGCTGCTTCCGCGTCGTGGTACATCCGGACAATCGTTTTAGCCAATAGCATTTTTGCATCTCTTGGATGCAGTTTGCCTGATATGATCTCCTTTTTGATAATATTCAATCGTTCAGGCGTAAAGTCGGTGACAAGATCGAAGTATTTGGTCATCAATTCGTCCGGGATGGACATCGATTTTCCGTACATCTCTTCCGGCTTTTCATCAATGCCGATGTAGTTCTTCTTCGATTTGGACATTTTCTCCACGCCGTCAAGCCCTTCGAGCAGCGGCATGAGCAACGCTACCTGCTTATCTTTTCCGGACTTTTCCTGGAAATGCCGTCCCATCAAAATATTGAAATGCTGATCAGTTCCGCCGAGTTCGATATCGCATTCCAGCACGACAGAATCATATCCCTGCATTACCGGGTAGAAGAATTCATGAAGTGAAATCGGTTTTCCCTGAGCAGTTCGTTCTTCGAAATCGTCTCTTTCCATCAACCGGGCCACCGTAATTTTCCCGGCCAATTGAATGACATCTTCAAAGTTCAGCTTTGATAGCCAGGTGGAATTGTAGTGAAGTTCAATTTTGTCCATATCCATCACTTTGCCAAACTGTTCGAAATAGGTTTTGGCATTATGCTTCACTTCTTCATCCGTCAACGGCTTTCTGGCAACAGACTTCCCTGTAGGATCGCCGATCTTTCCGGTAAAATCACCGATTAGCAATTGAATGATATGGCCATTTTCCTGAAACTGCCTCATTTTTTTCAATACGACGGTATGGCCAAGATGGACATCCGGAGCAGAAGGATCCAATCCCAATTTGATTTTGAGCGGCCGGTTTTCCAGTATTGATTTGGTTACTTTCTTTTCCAGGTCTTCCATCGGAATAATGTCCTGTACGCCTTGTTTATAAATTCCCATTTGCCTCTTTACTTCATTCGCTTGTTCTTCTGAAAGTTGTTTCACCAGTTCATTCATTTTCCATTCCTCCAAATTAGAATATAAAAAGACCACATCCCTATAAAAAAGGGACGTGGTCTTGCACGCGGTACCACCCTTGTTGAAGAATTTCTTCTTCCACTCAACGAATAACGGCTCGTCCGTCCGTGTTACATAACTCAATAACACAGAAAGCTCCGGAAATGTAATTCGTGTTACCTGTGTGCCGATTCACACCAACCATCGACTCTCTGATACAGGGAGATAATCACTACTGGATTTTCCTTCAATGCTTTTTCTTTATTCAGTGAAATAATTAAAAATCATTTGCTTTGATCACTTTCCGGATCAACGCAGAGACTTGTTTTTGCTCAGCCACAGAAAGGATGGAAACAATTTGGGCTTCCCCTTTATGGAACTTGGGATATAAATCTTCCATAACTCTTCTTCCCTTATCGGTTATGGTCACATATGTCATTCTTCGATCCCGAACACCTGTTTTCCGGTAACAGAGCTCTTTGCGTTCCAGGGTTTTTGTAATGTTAGTTACAGTCGGCTTCGTCACGCCTGCCAACTCCGCTAACTTCTTTGTTTCAATAGATTCTTCTATCCATAAATCATATAACATCGAAAATGAGGTCCAGGATAACCCGTAATCAGCAAGCACTTCCCGGTCCATTTTATTTCTTATTCCTTGTGCCAATCTATATATATTCGTTACAACAGCAATGGCATCCAAATCCAGCGATTCGATCGGGATTTCCATCAAACGATTGATTGTTTTCTTTTCTTCAGGGAGCAGTTGCCCTTCTTCATTGAATGAATGGATAGTAACTACCCCCTTTAACTCCCTAATCGTTAGCTATGAAACGATATTAACAGGAAGTGAAAGAAGATGCAATAAATTAATTTTTGTAACAATGATATAAAATAATTTTCAATAGATAAAGGAAGAAGAGAAGCAATAATTATCACTTTTCTCCTTCCTCTAATCTTGGGATATGTAAGCTACTTAGTTTTGTCGTGGTTCTAGTTAGCTTCGATAAATTAATACTCTAAATACAAAAGTATGGAATAACTATAGTATTTAAGGGTTTTCCTTAATGGTTTTTTCAACATAACTAAGAAGACTAGTGTAGGGAGAGTTCCCTTTCAAGAATTGCACTACCACATCTAAAGGCAGTATGACTTTATCTCTTTTTTTAGAATACAGAAGGGTTCCAGAAGTATTATCTATTCCACCAAAATTGGAAGAATAATTGCGTACAGACCTGGACTCATACCATTGAAAGTCCTGTTTGATATTAGTCCTGATAACCTCACCAATATAAGCACCTATACGAACCATAATATTTTCGAAATGCTTATCCAACAATTCAGTGCCATGCTCCGTATTTAATAATCTGTATATATACTCATCAATATAACGAACGCTTTCAATAGTAAAATCTAAATTTTTTTTAGTAAGGTTCTCTTGATCCCAGGAATCTTCTGATACATCCAAGTACATAAACTTGGCAATGTTTTTTAAATCATCTTTTATTAATTTTGTTCTATATAAGAAACCAAACATAAGAATATTTCTCCTTTATCAATTATCATTTATCGTAGTTATCTTAATTATATTTCACACTTATATTTACATTGAGAAAAGCCGTTCGTAAAAGTACACTTTCACAGACAAATAAGAAGGCAATCTGCTAATTAACGCATATCCTCTTCCCCCTCTTTCTTTTAATCAGCTTCCGATAATTTGTCAAAAATACCTATTGCTATTATTTCCTTTTTGTAAATAGTTTCCTCAATTATATCTTACACGAGCATTTTGAATTATTATAAAACTACAGCCTAAAGAAATTACTGAAAATGCAGCTTATTAGTGGGGAACACCTATTTCTAAAAGCAAAAGATTGATAGCAAAGAGGGCATCCTTCAAATGTAAGTCTACTGAATAATCCAAGCTAGGAGAGTGTAATATGGTGACTGCTAAACAGAAAGTGACGCGGGTTTCGAATGATCAAAAAGAAATGAGATCTGCATTTTTAGGGGGTTTTTCCGGGCAGTTAATTTCCGGCCTGATTTGGTTGGCTGCTGCTGGTGTCAGTGTACTGATCTCAGAGCAGTATGGAATGGCCTTCTTATTTTTTGGCTGCATGGCCATTTTCCCTCTCACCCAATTAACCCTTAGGATGATGGGACGAAGTGCTAAAGTGAGTCAAGAAAACGGGTTATGGGCATTGGGATCCCAGATTGCGTTTACCGTCCCGCTCAACTTTCTTCTAGTTGGGGCAATTATCCTTTATCAGCCCTTATGGTTTTTCCCGGCTGCCACAATTGTGGTCGGAACGCACTACTTGCCCTTCATAACCCTATATGGAATGAGAATGTTTGGGGTATTGGCAGTCTTGTTGATTTTCTGCGGTGCAGGATTGGCGTTATACGGACCGCCTATTTTCAGCTTAGGGGGATGGCTGACAGGAGCAATTCTAATCCTTTTTGCATTAATCGGACGGGCAATCGTACTAAGCGAAGAGAAGTCTATTGGAGAAAGTTAAATCAGCAGGAATGCATAACTTGAAATATGCAATACGCCGTGTTTTATGAAAGCCTGGTTGGAATTTCGGCAAGCAGCCGTAAGGATGTTTTTGGCAAATTAAATGTAATCGGGATAGCTGCATAGAGAATTTCAACTCACTTTCAGTATGGCCGTATTGAATGTCTTACTGGAAAAAAAGAACGATGCAAAGCCTCTAGCCTCTATCTCGGGAACAATTCTCCGAGGCAGATTTATGCTTCTTAAAGGCGATTATATCTATTAAGTTGTAGATGTATTTTTTAAAATGCACAAGTATTGGGAATACATACCTTATCGGCCTTTTCTCCCCCTTTGGATTTGTATAGCTTCCTAGTAAATTCATAATATGTAAACTCCAATCAATTATGCCGAAACTCTATTTTAGTAAATAAACAGAAAAGATAGTTTAATAATCTTACACTTTTACAAATGAAAAGGGCGAAGATATGCTTTGATTAGCACCTTCTACCCCTTATTTCTTTATCGTTGCAATAAGTTAAACTAGTTTAGGATTTCTCATTTATCTGATCTAATTATTTTTCGTCAAAAGCTTATAAGATATTGATGTTCCTAGACTAATTAAAAATACAATGGCAATTATCCCTAAATACAAAAAAATGTTTTCTTTAATTGGGAATCCGTCGAAAGTTACGTAAAACAGAGGTTCTAAGAAAAGAAATATACTTGTTAAACTAATTTGAATCAATAAGAAAGTAAAAGAAATCAATAGAATTTTATTTATTACATTCTCATTGCCAGAAGTAATTCTTAAAAAATTCCGCTTAATTGCAGTCATACCCTTCCCCATTTGAGCGAATTTTTTTTGTATTCTGTTAATTATTATACTGTTTCTGCAGCAACTTATATACACTCATTTCTCAATTTTTACCTATTGAGAAAGCAGTCTTTGAGACGAGCAAGTTCAAGAAGGATTTAAATAAAAACTGAAAATAGTAATGTGGATCCTCTGTTCACTAACTATTAATAAAACATACCTTTACTCTCTAATGCTTTGGATGCAAGGCATTTTTTCTAGTTAAGAGTATTTGATTTCAGGGAAATAAAACCTTTCGTGAAAGTACACTTATACAAAAAAAAGGAAGAAAAGCAGCGATATCTTTTGCTCCTTTCCTTCCTATAATGGATTATATGTAAACTGAATCAGCACTTAAACTCGTCTATAAACAATTTATAGCCATATTGAATGGAAAAATCTTAAACTTCATGGTTTTAGAAAAAAATGAAACTCTAATGAAAATAACCAAGTAACTCTTCTGGAAAGCTTTATTACAAAAAACAAGGAAATTCCTGACGAAAGTTTGACTCTTGCTGTATACTCTTGGATTGGACTTTTTATTTTTTTCATGATATTTCTTGGATTTGTTGTAAGCATGATTGGTAACCTTTTTATCAAACATCATTATAAATATTAAGTTTCTATACCGGAACTAGGAGAAGTTTTCATCCTTTCTATGTTAAACGAGGAAATATGTATTTGTTCGGCTGATGCTAATATAAATCTTAAAGCAAGCGACCAAGAGTCATTCTTAATTGAAAAAAACACTATAATTAAACATCCTCTAGTAAAAGAAAAGATTTCAAAGCCGGAAAAGTCTTTTTTTAGAAAGCTGATAGACTAAGTATTTAAGGATATAAAAATGATCCGATATTGAAAATGCATGCTAATACAAAAGGAGAGAAAGCGCCACTATATGAGCGTTCTCTCTCCTTTTATATAGGTCTTAAACTTCGATAATCCCTCATATGTAAATTGCATTGTATATAAGTAGCTCTCATGTGACATGAAAAGCTTTGTCTATATACAAATGCTAATCTGTAGCGGCATGCTGAGTAGGGTCTTGATTATGTTGAAACTGTTTTTTCGTCCATTCCGTATAGGTGGGATGGGTTTTAAGCAGTTCATAGTGACGTCCTACGCCAGTAATTTGTCCAAATTCAAGTACGATAATTTTATCGGCATTCATTATGGTCGAGAGCCTATGGGCAATAACAACTGTTGTACAGTTACTCATCAAGTGCTGCAAAGCTTTCTGAACTTGGTGTTCAGAGTCACTGTCTAGACTGGCGGTCGCTTCGTCCAGGAGCAAAATATCCGGTTTGCGCAACAGCGCTCGGGCTATGGCAATGCGCTGCTTTTGGCCACCCGATAGTCGAAGTCCTCTTTCACCAACTTCCGTATCGTAGCCTTCCGGCAAGGATCCAATAAAATGGTGAGCATAAGCCTGTTTACTCGCCTCAATCATAACCTCTTCAGTGACTTCTTCTGCGTGACCGTAGACTATATTTTCTCGAATCGTTCCATGAACAAGGGGACTTTCTTGGGATACATAACCGATTTTGCTTCGGAACGATGCTATATCGAAGTCTTCGATTAGCTGGTTCCCATAGGTGATTTGTCCTTTTATCGGCGAGTAGAACCGTTCAATTAGTGAGAAGACTGTCGTTTTGCCACTACCGCTCGGTCCTACAAGAGCGGTAACCTGTCCGGCGCCAAGAGATAAATTAATCTTTTTAAGAACTGGTTCTTTTTTGGAATAGGCAAATTCCACATCGGAAAAAACTAAATTCTGTCGCTTATCCGGCATGCGAAGACCTCTCCCTCTTGGTTGACTTTCGCTATCGGCTTCAAGAATCGGCTTTAAGCGATCCACGGCTCCCGAGACCTTTTTCAAGTTCGAATAAAACGTAGCGAAAGTATTTATAGGAAGTATAATCTGGAATAGAAGCAAAACGAACGATACGAGTACCCCTGTGCTTAAAGCACCCGAAGAGACTCGCATTCCACCATAAGCGACGACAGCCGTAAGCAGCACTATCATAATCATTGACATAAGTGGTGAGAGAATAGCGTAAATTTTTGATTCTTTCATGCTGAGTTGGAAGAGATTGTCTATTTTTTCGAATCCGTTTTTTTCTTCGCGCTGTTCGGCATTCGAGTATTTCACAAGCCGCATTTCTCCAATAACCTGAGTCAATACGGAGGCAAACTGTCCTAACTGTTCATACATTTTCATTGAAATGTCATACATTTTTGTACCAATGGGCATAACGATGGCAGCCCCAAGTGGAGCGGCAAGCAAGACGACAAGTGTCAAGCGCCAGTCCAACCAGAACAGAATTGCCAAGGCACCGATCACTGTCAGCAAATTAGAGAAAAAAGAAATTAGATGTTCGGTGATAAGCGTTCGGATTTCGTCCGTGTCACGGCTAATTCGGCTCATCACGTCCGCCGATCGATGCCGATCGAAGAAGTGAATCGGTAAAGAGAGTGTTTTGCTCCATAGGCGCTTCCGTAACATCGTAACCGTTCGATTTCCTGCATAGGCGAGCATGTAATAGGAAACCCCAGAGGTCACGGCTTCCAAGACGAATACACTGATCAGTAAAGCGATCAACCACCCGCTAATTCCTATGGTGCTAAAACGATCAATGAAAATCCCCGTCATAACCGGCCAAATGAGACCTATCAACGAAGATACTACACTCAATAAGGCTGCACCACTCAATATTTTTTTCGGCATTCCTGTAGCAGTCAAAAGCTTGTATAAATAGTGGAGTGTTGATTTGTTCACACGTCCCACAGGTTCTTCTTTTTCAAACATCGTTTCCATTTTTTCAATCCCTCCAAATAGTTGTATACTTAGTTATAGTTTTTAATTAGCTTTAATAAACTTGGATTTATTTGCGACGGAGTACTTAAGGTTCTACGTAAATGCACATTTCGTGTTCCTATATGCGCTGAAGCAACATCGAATCCAAGGAATAGCTCCGTCTTCATTTGGGGTACCGGGCAGATTATTTACGGAACTTTAACGTGAACGTCACGCCATCATCCTTATTCTCCGCCTTGTACTCACATTCATGAAGCTCTAAAATTCGCTTGACAATGGCAAGACCTAACCCAGTTCCACCAAATTTTCGGTCCCGCGAGACTTCTGCACGGAAGAAACGCTCCCATATCCTGTTTAAAAAAGCATCAGGTATTCTTTCCCCTTTATTGTGTACAGAATAAGTAACGTTATTATCGTTTTCGGAAACAACAATTACAATAGTACTGTCGAATTCGGCATGGCGTATGGCATTCGTCATCAAGTTCTGCACCACTTGCTCCATCTTTCCAGCATCAGCCACAATTTCCTGTTCCTTATTCCGAACCACCCGTGCAGTAAGACGTTTCTTTTCCATTTGATGCACCAGTTTCTGGAGGGTATCTTCAGTTATTTCACTAAGTAGCACTGGAGACTTGTATAGTTTGACAGCTGGCGACTCAAGATGAAGCAAATCCAGCATATCTTGAACAAGCCGTTCCATTTTTTCACTTTCTTCCAAAATGACGTTTATATAATGTTCTTTTTTGGCCGTGTTAATTCCATCTCGTATACCCTCGGCAAATCCCCGGACAATGCTGATTGGTGTCTTTAATTCATGGGAGGCGTTGGCGAAGAAATCCTTTTGTAACTGCTCCAATTCCTTATTCTGCTTAATTTCGCTTTTCAATCTCTCGTTGGCCTTGTTTAGTTCCTCCAATGTCAACTCAAGTTTGCTAGACATTTCAAACAAGGTATTCGAAAGACTGCCCAGCTCATCTTTACGCTGTACCAGTTCTCCCTCTGAAAAATCCAAGTTTTTTATTTTCTCTGCTCTCTTGTTCAACAACAGGAGTGGGCGTGTCACCATCCGCGAGTATACCGTGGAAAGTAGAAGAATTAATACGAGCCCGCCTGCTCCAAGGTAAGCATATAATACTCGTAGGGCACTATTGGTTTCCTTGATTTCTTGCAAAGAGGTGACAAGAAAGAGGAGTTCTATTTCTCCTCCACTGTTTCGCACGGGCTGTATGATGACCCCACTCCTGCTTCCACTAAAAGAATCAAGCCACTTCAACTCAACAGGTTTCATGGAGTTCAACTGATCTATATAAGATTTAGATAAGGGAAAAAATTCATCCATGGCCAGGTAAAGGATTCCTAGCCGACGACCTACGTTGTTCAGATTGGGTAAGCTGACTTTCTCTACCATTCCTCTGACTCGATTGTTTTCGGGGACATCCACATCGACTTCTTCAAAATCCTTTACACCCGCATTGCTTCCATCGGAATTTTGAAGAAAATATGGATAAAAGGTGTTACTGTCCTGACCATCTCCAAATTCCCCATGCATCACAATCTCTTGTCCAGCTGAAATCTCTAATTGTTCAAATTCCTGCCTGTAGGCACTAACAATAAAATACAGCGAGATGTTGATTGATGTGCCGTCATTCTGCATAACTTGCATGCGAAACGGATCATTGGCCGTTATATTTCCTTCAAAATCTGTCAATGTAAAGTTTGTACCAGATTTAGCTAACCTCCGCATGATGGTCGAATCCGATTCCCAAATTCCTGTTGGATCGTCTTGATAAATCGAAGCAAGTGATGCCGCGTCTTGTTCGAGCTTTTGAATTTTCCTCTGTTCATAAAATTCAGGAAAAACCATTAGCTGTGCTAATAGAACGAGTACGTAAAAAAGAATGAATATAGCAGAAGTGGACATAAAAAGTTTGAATGTAATTCCAAACTTCTTCATGGGGCTTCCTCATAGATATAGCCGATACCAAAAACAGTCCGAATGTTGTTTGCTGCCTGGCACATTTTCCCTCGGAGTTTTTTAATATGTGTGTCAACGACTCGAATATCCCCTTCATAGTCCATTCCCCAGACATGGCCTAATATTGTTTCCCTAGACAGCACGATTCCTTTGTTACGCAGCAACATCTGCAAGATATCATACTCTTTGGGCGTTAAATCAAATGTTTCCTCCCCTTTTTCTAATTGCCTGCTCCGGGTATTCAGCAACACGTCAAATCCTAATACAATATGAGGGTTCGAGAACAGCTGGCCATTGACTCTTTTCATCAATACTTCCGCTTTGGAAACCAGGACTTTAGGACTGAATGGCTTAGTCACATAATCATCTGCTCCGAGTTCATAACCTTGAATTTGGCGTTCATCCCCCGATACAGCAGTGAGGATGATAATTGGAACATCGGATTGACGTCGTATCTGTCTACACACCTCCCAACCGTCCATTTCCGGCATCATCAGATCGAGAATCACCAAATCCGGAATTTCATTTTCATACATGTAGAGCCCTTCCCTGCCATTTTCTGCCTGGCAAACAATCCATTCTTTGGAATCAAAATAATCCGAAATCAGCTCTCGGATACGTTGTTCATCTTCAACAATTAGAACCTTATGCGTCAAAGCATTACACATCCTTCCTTGCTTTTAAATATTATCTTTTCATTTGCGTTTCCATTTGTTCTCCCAAAGGATATTCTTGACTCTTTTACACTGTTCTGTACTTCTTCATTCTTTAAAGATCTCTGTGAATAATTTTGTTCTATTGAATTTCTTTCTTCATTATAAGAGAGTTCAACTTAAACAGTCACATGCCCAAGAACTCTTCCTGTCACGATAAAAATTAAACACCATATCAAAGCGCCAATAGAAGAATAGATAATGTACTTATTGAAGGACATACGGCTGATTCCAGACAGGTAGCAGGTGATGTGTCGAATTCCTGGAATAAAGTAACCGATCACAATGGATATTGGTCCATATTTATTCATCCACTTTTCGGCCTTAGCAATACGCGATGGTTTTAAACCTACCCATTTTCCGTAACGTTCCAAGAAAGGGCGTCCAGCCTTTTTGCCAATAAAGTAGCTAAGTATCATTCCACTCATAGCTCCAGTAAAGCTAAAAAACAGAGCGTAAGAAAACTTCATTGTACCAATTGAGGTCAAGTATCCAACCGTTGTCATCAGCACCTCATCCGGTATCGGAAGTCCGATAATTCCAAGTGTCAACAACATGTATATCGCAGCATAACCATAATCCGATAGAAACGGTAAAATGGTTTCCATTAATAATCCTCCTTAACTTCTAATTCAATGTTCTTTAGACTCGGAAACCAAAGCCGACTAATCATAAGAAATGAAATTAGCAACGATCCAATCGCCGTTGCATAGGGATTCAATAAAGTGATAAATAGCATCAGTGTCGCCGCCAATGGCATCGGCATACCTATAAAGCTTGTTGATGGGTGCACTGAGATGTTAAAACGTGCCAATCGCAATGCGCTACAGCAGACATAAATCAGACAGCAGAAAACTCCAAAGAAATGGATTTCATGAACCGATCCAAAATAAGCCAACATTGCAGGTGCAACCCCAAATGTCACCATATCAGCTAACGAATCAAGCTCCTTACCCAATGCAGATTCGGCATTCAATTTTCTAGCACTATAGCCATCAATAAAGTCGAAGAATAAACCCAGTCCAATCAACATTGCTGCTGTTGAGTACTCCTTATTGGATATGAAGAGAATTGCCATAAACCCCAGCAACAAATTTCCCATGGTTAGTGTCGACGGTATTATTTTTTTCATGATTATCACTCCAAATTGTTTACTTGCTATCCTGCTTATCTTTTTGGCAGCCTGAAACCATTATAGTTTGGAGTTGTGTTTTTCTTGTGTTCTTTGTTAATTTATTTACGCTACATTTAAGCGAACAAAAGGAAGGAAAGAAGCTATAGCTAACACTTCTGCCCTTCCTATAATTGGTCATATGTAAACTAACATTATTTCTATCAATTTAGATAATCTAGATGGACTTATCTTACCTTCCAACCTTTTCGAACTTCCAATTATCTTGAATAATCAAGATTTTTCGTTTTTCTATTTCTTGTATTTCTAGTAATCCCTGTTCTTCTGTATAAAAAAAGTTACCGAACAATGGCTGACAGAATAGTTGTTGATCTTCATCCAGCATAAACAGTTGGTCTTTTATTACTTTAAGACCATATGAAACTGAACCATTGGAATACGTTCCTTCTAAAGAAGACTCACTTGTTCTTGGTTGAGAAATCAATTCTTTTTCAACACGTTTGCAGAACTGTCCATCCAGCACGATATAATCGACTTCGTCTCTCTCACCTAATACAAAACCAACAGTAGCAATTGGATTTCCTTCAGTGTCTTTAGCAAAATAGAGATTTTCCTCATAAGCATGCAAGGTCATTTCTTTGCCATTCAGTTGCATTTTTAGCTGTTGACCGTCAATGAAGATGTGCGCAAGCCCATTAAGATTTCCCAAATAATAGCCTGTGTATTGTTTCCAAATCAAGCTATTGGGTGTCATAGATTTTGGTTGAATGTGGATTGGATCGACTTCCAGCAGCTTATCCATGATGTCATAAGCAAGATCGATTCCATAATCTTGGTTGGACATGGTCACTATCGCCATTTTTTTCTCAGGTGCAGCCAAGATAAAACTAGTATATGTTCCTATAGCTCCGCCATGACGAAGGGTCTGAACTCCGTTATATTCTTCCGTAATAAAGGATAATCCACAACCAAGCTGATGCAGGTTATAGCGGCTTACTTGCAATTTTTGCATTTCGTTAACGGCTGAAGCAGAAAGAAGCGATTGATTGCCTAGTTGTCCAGCATTCAAGTGCATAAGTAGGAATTTAGCATAATCTTCTGCTGTAGACATCGCAAACCAAGAAGGATAGTTAGCCACGTTTTCATAAAATGGCCTTACAACTTTTTCGCCCTTCTCTGTTCGTTCATGGCCTAAAGCCACCGGGAATGTCATTGCCAGAAGCGGATCATATACCGTACGAGACATGCCTATAGGATTAAACAAGACTTCCTGCATAAACTCTGGAAAGTACTTTTCAGTCACGAATTCAGCAACATATCCAGCGATATTAAACCCATGATTGCTGTAGGAAAAGATAAGACCGGGGGGAGCAATCAACGATAATTGCGGAACATCATTTTGTATATAGTATTTTAAAGCATCCAAATTACGACTTCCTACTATGTCAGTGCCGTCTGGCAGCCCGGCGGTATGACTTAAAAGCATTCTAAGTGTAATTTTATTTGAAGCTGCTTGATCTTTTAGAGTAAAGAAAGGAACATATTCTTTAATCGGAATGTCTAAGTTCAAGATTCCCTGATCGACCAGTACCATGATTGCAGTTGCTGTTAAAGGCTTACTTAATGAGCCAATTCGAAATAGGGTATTCTCTGTGACAGGAATACCTCCCTCTTCCTTGTTCGTTACTCCAAATCCTTTAGAGTAAACGACTTCCTGTCCTTGCACAATCGCCATTGAAAATCCTGGGATTGACTGAGAAACCATTTGTTCATTAATTTGCTTTTCTATCGCAGAAAACATATCTTCACTCTCTTTCTTTATTGTATGGGGAACCGATTAAGCATCGATCTATATTTGGATTATTACAGTCGTTATAAAAGGTTACCACTTGTCCCTCATTCTTTAACAAAGATGAAAAAATCTTTCCTTGTCAAAGTTCTCTACTAAATTTTTTATAAATATCCCATTGAATGTAACTTACTTAGCAGTCTTTACATTCATCAGCTAAATAAATTAGATTCTTTTCCCCATTGACGTTGACTGCACTAGGTAGCCAAGTTTCTCATAAAGTTTATGAGCACTAGGATTTGTACCAAACACATTCAATCCCATAGAGGTGATCCCAGCACTTTTCATGGTTTCTTCTAATTCCTCCAATACGAAGGTAGCGAACCCTTTCTTTCTAAACTCTTCCTTGATTAAAATATGATAGATATAAGCTTTGTTGCTATCGGTTTGGATATTGTACCAGATCACTCCAATTGTTTTATCTTCGTCAATTGAATAAATATTGTAAACTAATTGACCTTCTGATTTTTGTTTATTTGGGAGTAACTTGTCCATTAAATCTTTTGATTCTTTCATTGCCTTTTCTAATGGAATCATAAAGTTTTCCGATAAGTCTATAGCGTAATCAGGTATAAAATAGGCCAAATATTGATCAAATTCTTCTTCTGTCATTTGTTGCAGTTTAGTTTTCATAGTATACCTTCCTCAGATTTCGTTATATTTCAAGAATATAACACTTAATATCACTGCAAATTATCAGTGGAAATTACACATTTTTTATCCAGTCTGATTTAGATAATATATAGTGGTTGTAAATTTCATTATCAATGGTTTGCTGACCTTTTAGGGCAAAATCACATTTCCTAATAACTTTGTTTGAAGAAACATTGTTAATTAGAGCAACCGCATTGAGAGATTCTATATCTGTATGAGTAAATAAAAAATCTATTAACCCTTTAGAAGCTTTGGTAGCATACCCATTATTTTGAAATTCACTTGAAATGGCATACATAATTTCTCTGTTCGGTGGAGGCAATTCCTCTTTAATCCCTGTACAACACCATCCAATAAATTCATCTGTTCCCTTGAGAAATACCCCTAATTTCAAAAAATGTCCATCGATGCTTGATGTAGCTGCAATGGCTTCAAGAGACGCGTGATTTGCTGGTATTTCGTAATTGGTCAACCAATGAAGCCTTTGTTCTTTCGTTGATCTCCAGTCTGGCAGAAAGTTAAAGATTTCGGGTTGGCTGGAGATTTGATAGATTTGATCGGCATCTTCAACGGAAAACTCTTGAAGGTATATCTCTTCGCATTCTATTCTAAATAAACTCCCAGGTGTATTAGTTTTCATCTCATTTCCCCTCATCGTTCATATTTTTTCTTATTAAGTTGCTTCTCCATCGTCTGGTAATAGACCTCAAGCAACTTTTCAACTGGAATGTGATCGATGGTCATTCCGGTTACATCACTGTCTGTAATTTTGACGTTCCGTAAATCACTGTTCCTTATTTCTGTTCCCTGCAAGTTACATCGTTCAAAGGAAATGGGTTCACCCACTTCTTCAAGATGAGTATCTGTAAAACGGACACCATTTAAAGTGACAAATCTAAACCTGCTTTGGGAAAAGTTTAAATCTGCGTATAGAGAACGGCTAAGATTAAGATTCTGGAACTTGGAACCACTAAGGTTGCAGTTATTGAAGTTTGTATTCATCAAGTTGCTGTTGCCAAAAGAACTTCCCGCTAAACTGACTTGATAGCACTCCAGCTCTTCCATATGGCATTCCTCGTACTGTTTGTTCGATAGGTCTTCATTTCTGACTCTATTGTCTTTTTCTAATGAAAGTTCTTTTCTTTTGATATAACCGTACTCACCTCGTGTTCTATAGGTATTTTCATATCCCTTCTTTTCATAGAACTGATGGTTATTCACTTGGCTGCTGGAAGTCTCGAGATCCCATGTGTGAACCGCCGGAAATTCCTCTTCAATCAAATCCATCGCTCTTGATCCAATTTTCTTACCTTGATAGGTGGGATCAATGAAAATCCGATCGATTCTTCCAAAAGTCTTGCCAGTTAACGTTACGATTACGCCACCCACTATACCTTCTTCATACCTAATTTTGTAATACGCTAGCTCTTCGATCATGTATTTCGTCATTTCAATGGAATCATAGCCGGGTGGCTGGAGATTGTTGTCTACAACTTCAGAGATTGGCAACCAGCGTCTGGCTTCTATATCAAATGTTCTTTTCATAATTTCGGTCAGTTTCTCAGCATCCAGAATACCGGCTTTTTCGATAGTGACGTTCAAGTGGTCTTCCCCCTCTATGTTCTTTCCATAAGTTAGTAACTCATTAATTTTATTCCTAATTTTAAATGTTTGTGAAATAGCAAGATAACTTTAAATTTAATATTTGACTGCACCATTTAAGTCTTAAGCATGGGAGGTTAATGGAAACAAAAAAGGGCTTGTGAGATTTTTTAATAACGGGCGGACGAACAAAAGATTATCACTCTCTGTTATTAACTCTGTATGAATGTTTTTACCAACATAATCGGGTGTGAAATAGAACTTGATTATCTCTATATTGGCAGAAACAATTCCAGTTAAAATTCTTTCTACTTCAATTCTTTTTTTGCTGATTACATCAAAAATATGAAGTACATGATTCTTCTGTTTAAAAATGACGATCATTTCCTCCTCGATATAATAAACAGCGTCATTGAATGCGAGGATAAAGTAAAACATTAAGAGATGCTCGTTGTTTTTCAGACCCAGTATCGAAGACACAGGCATGCTTTCAGCCGCGAACTCCCTCATTAGTGCTAGATCCGTCTTGTTATAAATGTCTAACTTGCGTAGGGTGAAATTTTTAGTCAGTGGCTTATTTAAATCTGAAGTCTTCATGCTGAAACTGCTTTCTTGAACTGGCTCAAACCCAAACTTAGGGTAAAAGTCGAGCACTGTCTCATTGGCAAATAAGTAAAAATCAATCATAGTTCTTTTCATATTTTTCAATGATATGATTCATCAGCTTGGCTGCCAGACCTTGATGACGATAAGCTGGATGTGTCATCACCGTCCCTACTTGAATTGCGTTGTATTCCTTCCCATCAGAGACGACGACCATCTTATTGACAGAAGCATTCGCAATGAC
>NZ_JRGN01000191.1 GCF_000775575.1 Planococcus sp. CAU13 | reverse complement strand
AGCGAAGCTGTTTTGCGGAATATCGATTATAATAACACTATAAAAGAAAACGCCCAACCAGTTTATTGGTCAGGCGATTTAGTCATCTACATTATACTTTCGTTACGGCGATAGCCAAAATAAAGAATAAGGCAGCAAGTACAATCGTTACACGGTGGAGGACAAGATCAAGTCCACGTGCTTTTTGCTTGCCGAAAAGCTGCTCAGCTCCACCGGAGATGGCTCCTGAAAGACCTGCACTTTTTCCTGATTGCAAAAGAACGACAACGATTAATGCGAGCGATACGATGACAAGTAGCGTCATTAACAACGTATGCATAAATTCCACCTCCTGAATAAAACCTTCACAACAAGAATAAGTTTACCAAAAATTGCGACCCATGACAATAGCAATAGAAAAAAGAGGAAATTCCTCTTTCTTCTATTATTTATTCAAGTTGTAGAAAGTTTTCACGCCCAGGTATTTAGCAGTGTCGTGCAGTTGATCCTCAATGCGAAGCAATTGATTGTATTTCGCAACGCGGTCCGTCCGTGATGGAGCACCTGTCTTGATCTGGCCTGCATTCGTCGCTACCGCGATATCTGCAATCGTCACATCTTCCGATTCGCCTGAACGGTGGCTGATGACCGCAGTGTAACCAGCACGTTTTGCCATTTCGATCGCATCGAATGTTTCAGTCAATGTACCGATCTGGTTTACTTTGATCAATATTGAGTTGCCGATTCCTTGCTCAATTCCTTGGGCAAGCTTTTTAGTATTAGTCACGAATAGGTCATCCCCAACTAATTGTACTTTATCACCGATGCGGTCCGTCAATAATTTAAAGCCGTCCCAGTCGTTCTCATCCAATCCGTCTTCAATCGAGACGATCGGGTATTTGTTAGCAAGCTCTTCATACCAGTCGACCATTTCAGCCGAGGTTTTGGTTGTATTATCGCCTGCCAGCTTGTAGATACCTTTTTCTTTATCGTAAATTTCGGAAGCTGCCACATCCATCGCAAGAAGTACATCTTCTCCTGGCTTATAGCCTGCTTTTTCGATAGCCGTCATGATCGTTTCGAGCGCTTCTTCGTTCGATCCAAGGTTTGGTGCAAAGCCACCTTCATCACCGACAGAAGTGTTATAGCCTTTATCTTTTAAGACGATTTTCAAGTTATGGAAAATTTCCGTACCCATACGAAGTGCGTGGCGGAATGACTCAGCACCGACCGGCATAACCATGAATTCCTGGATGTCGACGTTATTGTCAGCGTGCTCGCCCCCGTTCAGGATGTTCATCATTGGAACCGGCAATTGCTTGGCGTTGAATCCACCCAGGTACTGATAAAGTGGAAGGTCCAGATAATCCGCAGCAGCATGCGCCACCGCCATGGAAACACCCAGGATCGCGTTTGCGCCGAGACGTCCTTTATTTTCAGTGCCGTCAAGTTCGATCAGCGCCTGGTCGATTGAAACCTGATCCAGTACGGAGAAGTTTTCTTCCAGCTCTTCCGCGATTTCATTGTTCACAAAATCAACGGCTTTCAGAACGCCTTTGCCCATGTAGCGGCTCTTGTCGCCGTCGCGCAGTTCGACTGCCTCATGTTCTCCTGTAGAAGCGCCTGATGGCACAATCGCGCGGCCGAATGCGCCGCTCTCCGTGAAGACTTCAACTTCAACAGTCGGGTTTCCGCGTGAATCAAGAACTTCGCGTGCTAGAATTTGTGTAATAATCGGCAATATAAACAGCTCCCTTTAGAATAATGGTTTTCCGGTCATTTCAGCCGGTTGTTCGATGTTCAATAATTTCAAGACGGTTGGCGCCAGATCAGCAAGAATGCCGTTCGGGCGAAGCACCACTTCAGGTTTCGTCACAATGACGGGAACCTGATTCGTTGTATGGGCCGTCATCGGCAGCCCTTCCATTGTAAGCACTTCATCCGAATTTCCGTGGTCGGCGGTTACGATTGCCGTGCCGCCTTTTTCATGAAGGGCATCAATAATCCGGCCAAGGCATTCATCGACCACTTCAATCGCCCGGATTGTCGGCTCCAGCAAGCCGCTGTGCCCGACCATGTCCGGATTGGCGAAATTCAGGATGATGGCATCATGTGCTTCGGCTTCGATTTGTTCAATCAGCCGATCCGTAACTTCATAGGCGCTCATTTCGGGCTGCAGGTCATAGGTGGCCACTTTCGGTGAATCGACCAAGATCCGTTCTTCACCCGGAAAGACACTTTCTCTGCCGCCGCTCATGAAGAACGTGACATGAGGATATTTTTCGGTTTCGGCAATTCTTAATTGCGTCAGTCCGCTCGAAGAAATCACTTCCCCGACTGTGTTGTCCAGATTTAAAGTTTCAAAAGCGATACGGGTCGGAAGTACGTCGCTATAGGAAGTGAATGACACAAATGTCAGCCGGTACGGATGAACGCGACTCAACGGAAAACTGTCAAAACCAGTGGTCAATAAAGCTGAAGTCAGCTGGATCGCCCGGTCTGGCCGGAAGTTGAAGAAAATCAGGGAATCCTCCGACTTGATCGTCGCCACCGGTGCGCCATTTTCTTCTATATAAAAAGGCACTACGAATTCATCCATTATCCCCTGATCATAGGATTTGACGACGCCTTCACTGGCGTTCGAAGCGTACAATCCGATGCCGTCGACCATCACGCGGTAGGCGCTTTCCGCGCGGTCCCAGCGTTTATCGCGGTCCATCGCGTAATAGCGTCCGCTGATCGAGGCAAATTTGCCGACACCGATTTCCGTCATCTTCTGTTCTGTGGCTTCGATGTATTGGAGGGCGGTCTGCGGTCCGACGTCACGGCCATCCAGAAAGCCATGGACGTAAACCTGCTCCAGCCCCTGCTGTTTCGCCAGCTCCAATAATGCAAAGAGATGCTCATAATGGCTGTGGACCCCGCCGTCGGATAATAAGCCCATCAGATGGAGAGCCGATCCGTTCGCTTTTGCTTTCGCGATCGCTTCCAGAAAAGCGGGATTCCGGAAAAAATCACCTTCCCGGATGGATTTATTGATGCGCGTCAGGTTCTGGTAAACGATGCGGCCGGCCCCGATGTTCAGGTGTCCGACTTCCGAATTCCCCATCTGGCCATCAGGCAGCCCCACTGCTTCGCCGGAAGCCGTCAGTAATTCATGAGGATAACTGTTCCATAATCTGTCGAAATTCGGTTTATTCGCCTGGGCGACCGCATTGCCGTATGTTTCCTGCCGGCAGCCGAATCCGTCGAGAATGATTAAAGCCACCGGATGATGTGTTTTAAGCATTTGCACCAGCCTCCAATAATTTGAGGAACGATTCCGCTTCGAGACTTGCTCCTCCAACCAGTGCTCCGTCGATGTGCTCCATTGTCAAAAGCTCTCCGATATTCGCAGGTTTGACGCTCCCGCCGTATTGGATCCTTACTTTGGCGGCTGTTTCTTCATCATAAAGAGATTCGATTTTCCTGCGGATGATGCCGCAAGCTTCATTGGCGTCTTCTGCAGTAGCTGTTTTTCCTGTTCCAATCGCCCAGATCGGCTCATAGGCAATGACCAATTCTGCAGCCTGCTCAGGGGATAAACCAGCGAGCCCTTTTTCCACCTGCGCTTCAACAACAGCGCTCAGTTCTCCGCCTTCACGCTGTTCCAGGGATTCTCCTACGCATAAAATTGGTGCAAGACCGTTTTCAAATGCTGAAAGGACTTTTTTGTTGGCTGACTCATCTGTTTCATTGAAATACTGGCGGCGCTCGGAATGGCCGATGATGACGTATTCAACACCCACATCCTTTAATTGGACCGGACTGATTTCACCGGTAAAGGCTCCCTCTGATTCTTCGTGCATCGTTTGTGCACCGATCTTCAGATCCGTGCTTCCAGCAGATTCTGCCAACCCTTGAAGGAATAAAGCAGGTGCACAGACAACGGCATCCACTTTTTCAGCGGACGGCAGGGCTGTTTTCACTTCTTCGATAAAAGCCGTTGCTTCCGAAGCGGTTTTATACATTTTCCAGTTTCCGGCAATAATCGGTTTTCTCAAAAAAACACTTCCTTTCCATGATTTGGTCAAATCGTTAAAACAATAAAATCGGTTATTTCTTATCAGTCAGTGCGCTTACACCAGGCAAATCCTTGCCTTCCATGAACTCAAGCGAAGCACCGCCGCCTGTTGAGATGTGATCCATCTTATCCGCCACGTCGAATTTTTCGACTGCGGCTGCAGAATCTCCGCCGCCAATGATGGAATAACCTTCAGTTTCCACCATAGCCTGGGCTACTGAACGGGTGCCGTTTGCGAATGGCTCCATTTCGAAAACGCCCATGGGTCCGTTCCAGATGATTAGCCTGGAATTTCTGATCACATCTCTATAGATATCAGCTGTGTCAGGCCCTATATCAAGACCCATCCAGTCTGAAGGAATCTCTTCAATTTTAACGTTTTTCGTTTCCGCATCAGCTGAAAATTCACTTGCTACAACAGCATCGATCGGCAAGAAGAACTTAACACCTTTTTCTTCAGCTTTTTGGATGAAGGATTTTGCTAGTTCCAGTTTATCTTCTTCAACCAGGGAATTGCCGATTTCATGGCCCTGCGCCTTGATAAAAGTATATGACAGGCCACCGCCGATGATCAGGTTATCGACTTTATCAAGCAAATGATCGATAACGCCGATTTTGTCCTTCACTTTTGCACCGCCAATGATCGCCGTGAACGGCCGATCCGGTTCAGACAGCGCTTTACCGAGTACATCCAGCTCTTTTTCGAGCAGCAGTCCTGATACTGAAGGGAGATGTTTCGCAATGCCGGCTGTTGAAGCATGCGCACGGTGGGCCGCACCGAAAGCATCATTTACGAAAACATCTGCAAGCGCTGCAAAGTCTTTTGCCAGCTGCTCGTCATTTTTTTCTTCCCCGGCATGGAATCGGACGTTCTCAAGCAGTACGATGTCGCCTTCCTGCATGTTGCTGATTTCGTTTTCAACCGCTTCACCGATTGATTCTTTCAGGCTTTTCACGTCTTTATGTAACAATTCACTCAAACGGGCTCCTGCCGCAGCAAGCCTCATTTCTTCATTGACCTCACCTTTCGGGCGCCCCAAATGGCTGGCCAAAATCACTTTTGCCCCTTCGCCCATCAAATACTCGATAGTTGGAACAGCTGCACGGATCCGTGTATCATCCGTCACTTCTCCGTCTTTCATCGGCACGTTGAAATCGACACGGCAAAATACTCGTTTCCCTTTCAAATCCAAATCTTTCATGGTCATTTTCTGCAGCATGAAAATACCTCCTATTTAAATTCAAAAAAATAAGGGGTGGGGTAAATTCCCCACCCCTTTTACCCTCTTTTATTATAGAGGTTCATCGGTAATTTAGCTATGATTTTGGGATTACAGCCCTTTGCTGTGCATGTGCAGGGCCAAGTCGATGCAGCGGCCTGAATAGCCGGATTCGTTATCGTACCAGGCAAGTACTTTAACCATGTTTCCACCAAGCGCCATTGTGGACAATGCATCTACAGTACCGGATGCCGTATTGCCATTATAGTCTTTGGAAACCAGTGGAAGTTCGCTGTATTCGAGAGTGCCTTTCAATTCGCCTTCAGTCGCTTCTTTCAAAGCTGCGTTCACTTCTTCCACAGTAGCGTCTTTTTCAAGTTCCGCAACCAGGTCGATCAGCGAGACGTTTGAAGTCGGTACGCGGATTGCCATGCCGTCCAGTTTCCCTTCGAGTTCCGGCAATACTTTTGTCACTGCTTTTGCAGCTCCTGTAGTTGTTGGAATCATCGACTCCGCTGCAGCGCGTGCGCGGCGAAAATCTTTATGCGGAGAATCCAGAAGAATCTGGTCATTTGTATAGGAATGGATAGTCGTCATCAAAGCTTTTTTGATACCGAAACGATCATTCAATACTTTGGAAATTCCAGCAAGCCCGTTTGTCGTGCACGATGCATTCGATACCACATGGTCTTCAGCCGGATCGTATGAATCATGGTTAACGCCCATAACAAGTGTTTTCATGTCATCTTTGCCCGGAGCTGAAATGATGACTTTCTTCGCGCCTGCTTCAATGTGTTTGGAAGCAGATTCAGTATCTGTGAAGCGGCCTGTAGATTCCACCACGATGTCAACACCAAGTTCTCCCCACGGCAATGCTGATGGATCTTTTTCAGAGAATACACGGATCGTTTTGCCGTTGACGACGATGTTGTCGCCTTCCGCTGATACTTCTGCATCCAAAGTGCCGTGGATGGAATCGTATTTCAGAAGATGCGCAAGCATCTTGGCATCCGTCAAATCGTTTACTGCCACAATTTCCACTTCATCGTTCGTCATCGCTCCGCGGAATACTATACGTCCAATGCGGCCGAAGCCGTTAATCGCCATTTTTAAAGTCATATCAATTTCCTCCTAAGTTTTCGGTATGTTCAAGAATTTCTCTTGCTGCACCTTCGTCTGTTACCAGCACCGTATGCTTTGGTGCGTTTTTGAAATATGATAGAATCGCTTTTGCTTTTGAACGGCCACCCGCTACTGCTATGATAGCCGGTGCTTTATTGACCTGTTCCAATTGAATTCCCGCTGAACGGATGCGGTAAACAACATTTCCATGTCCATCAAAATAATATCCGAATGCTTCACTGACTGCTCCGCCGCCACTGATTTTTTCCATCTCTTCAGGAGTTGACTTGCGCCGAACCGCCATCTCATCCGCATTCCCTATGCCATGGACGACCAGGTCCGTTTGCTCGTAAAGACCCATCATTTCCTTCATGAGCGGTTCTTTCATCATCATGGCATAAGCTTCTTCACTTAAATGATCCGGCAGATAAAGCGATTTGAATGTACCCCCGGTTTTTTCGGCAAAAGCTGAAGCGATGGTATTTGCCTGGTGCAACACATCTTCCCCAAGGCCGCCGCGTGCTGCAATAAATTGCAGTGGCGGACAGGACTTCACGTCCTTCAGTTCTTTGGCGATTGCCGCTATCGTGCTGCCTCCGGTTACTGCGACTTTCATGCCGGCCTTAAAATCCTTCTCAAGGAGCCGAGCCGCTTCTTTTCCAATCTGGCTTTTTACTGCAATTGCCTTATCGGAATCCGAAGGAACCAAAATCACATCCGCAATTTCCAGCTGTTTTTTCAGTTTTTCCGCGAGGTCCGCTATACCCGTCAGTTTGTGCATAAAAGTCTTTAATGCATCGAGGACTTCTTCCCCTTGACCTGTAATGACCATGCCTGCCGTTTTCATCTCAATCAATTGCTGATTGCGCAACAGATCCGTTTCTCTGCGGATGTCGCGTTCCGTCATGCCGAGAAATTCACTCAGTGTCCTTCTGCCGATCGGCTGTTCCTGGTGAATTGCCTGCAGGATCTGATACCTTTTTTTCAGGAGTTCGGACATTTCCGGCAGCAGTTTATTCTGTGCAGAAGATAAAGCATCCATAACTTCACTCCTTTTGTCTGGACAGATTTTATCCCACTGATAACTTTTCTGTCCCACTGACTTCATTCTATCTAATATTCCGAATGAATGCAATAAAAAAGAAGCGTTAGAGTTCCAACGCTTCCAAAAGTTCGGCATAACCGATATTGCCGTATAAAAGTATGTTGCCTTCCTGCTCAAGGACCGGAATCATGAGCATGTATTTTTCATGCACCGCATCATCGTCTTCAATGTTCACTTCCGTGTATTCGAGCGGAAAGTCTTCCTGAACGAGATGCAGCATCAGTTTTGCTTCATCACATAACGGACAGTTCGGTCGTGTGTAAAGTGTCAGCATAGCCGCCCTTCTTTCTTTTTAGTTTACTTCCAAGTCTGTAATAGCCGATATTCCGCAAAACAGCTTCGCTTTCC
>NZ_JRGN01000185.1 GCF_000775575.1 Planococcus sp. CAU13 | reverse complement strand
TGGGAACCTGGTCCAAAGCGCCGAAGCGGTTTGCAAAACCAAATTATTTCATTCAACCCATAAAGCCATTGTATCAAAATCTGCGGGCAATTTCTTTTTCTCCATATGAAATATGATAGACTGAAGAAAATGGAAAGGATGATGTATATGACAAATTGCATTTTCTGCAAAATCATTGCAGGTGAAATTCCAAGCGTAAAAATCTATGAAGATGAACACGTCTTTGCCTTTATGGACATCATGCCTTTATCAAAAGGGCATACTTTGCTCATCCCGAAAACGCACCGGGAGTTCGTGTATGATCTTCAACCCGATGAAGCCGCACAGCTTTTCAGCGTAGCACCAAAAATTGCGGCGGCAATTAAAGAGACATTCGAACCGGTTGGCATGAACCTTCTGAATAACAACGGTGCCAAAGCCGGACAAAGCGTTTTCCATTTCCACCTGCACTTTATCCCCCGCTACGGCGAAACGGATGGCTTTGGCGCGAAATGGATTACGAAAGAAAAAGAATTCACTTCAGAGCGCATACAGGAGCTGGCAGAAGAAGTGAAAAATAAATTGGAGTCTGGGGCTTGATTTAGGCGGCTGGACAGTATAGTATCAATAATAAGTTTTTCGCCTGCGGTCATGAGGACACGCCGGGAGGAGCTTAAAAAATAGCCATGAGCTGAGGAGAGATGAGAAATGAATACGAAAAATCTTGTACTGATGGCGCTGCTTGTCAGCGTTGGGGCGGCACTTTATGTGGTCATCCCGGGAATTAACGGCGGTATGAAGCCAGACTTTATGCTGACGATGATGTTTGTGGGCATCCTGTTGTTCCCTAATGTGAAATCCACTTTTTTACTGGCAGTTACTACAGGAGTCATTTCCGGTTTGTTTTCAACATTCCCTGGAGGTTTCTTTCCGAATATCATTGATAAATTCATAACAGCTTTCGTTTTTCTGGCGTTTGTTTTCCTTCTTAAGAAAGCGGCAGCAAAGCTGCCGGTTGCCATTGCCCTGTGTGCGGGCGGAACAGTCCTGTCGGGATCCATTTTCCTGTCAGCTGCTATCCTGCTGATTGGCGCAGACATACCGTTTGCTCTTTTATTCACTACAGTGGTCCTGCCGGCGATGGTTTTTAACGGGGTCGCTTTTGCCCTGATCTATCCGATAGTCGTCACTTTGGTCAAACGCTCAAAATTCGAAACCGCTGTTACACAGACAGTATAATAAAAGCTTTCCGGCATATTATTCGCCGGAAAGCTTTTTTTCTTTGAACAGCTGTTCAGTTTTATGTTTTAATTAAGGTAAATAGAGGAAAAGACCTTTATAGGACGAAAGGGGCGCATTATACATGAAAGCATCGAACTTTTTTATAGGCCTTGCGACTGGACTGGCTGCAGGAGCAGCAGCAACATTATTTTCAACACCACAATCCGGTGAAGAACTTCGGGGATCCGTCAAAACCGCTTCTTCAGACTGGAAAGAAAAACTGGCAGATGTAAAAGTGCAGATTGATCAGTTAAAAGAGTCAATAAACACCCTGAAAACCGAAGCCTCAACCCAGGTGCCGGTTGTGGTCGACGGACTCAAGCAGTCGATGGCAAAATGGCAGGAAGAGACCGGACCGGCTAAAGAACATCTTCAGCTGGAAATACTGGCAATTCAAAATGCCATCGAAGAATTGCAGAAAACAATCAGCAAAGACAAAAAAGATGACGATAATAATGAGGAGAAAAAGCAGGTTAAAAATCCGGAATTCAATCAAATTGAATCGCCGCCTGAGAGAAAAGTTTCAGAATAATCAATTATATAATTGGTGATTCGATAAAAAAGCTGCCTTTTGGCAGTTTTTTAATGAAGTTTTTTTACTATTCGGACTTTTATTCACTTTACTTTACTGCTATAATGAAAGAAATTTCAAAATACGGGAAGCAGGTGCTCGGATGAGTGAACGTGAATATACCATGAAAGAAGCGATGTTGTTTAGCCAGCGTATCGGACAACTGTCAAAAGCTTTATGGAAAGCGGTAGAAAAAGATTGGCAATTATGGATTAAGCCATATGACTTGAACATCAATGAAGCCCATATTCTTTGGATCGCCTACCATTTGAAAGGCGCATCAATATCTGATGTGGCAAAATTCGGTGTCATGCACGTTTCCACAGCTTTCAACTTCTCAAAAAAACTCGAAGAACGGGAGCTCCTGTCTTTTTCAAAACGTGATACCGATAAGCGGAATACGTACATTGAACTTACCGATAAAGGCATGGAACTCATGCGGGAAATGATTGTACGCTATCACGATACTCCCCATTCCGTCATAGACGGCTCACTGAAACTCCGTGAACAGTATGGTAAATTTCCAGAATTCCTGGATGTGATGGCGGTTATCCGCAACATTTATGGTAATGATTTCATGGAGATATTCGAAGCCTCTTTTAAAAACATCGAGAGCCAATTCGTTGAGGAAAACCATATTGTCCATTTTATTGAAAAAACCTGAAAACGCTGTCAAAAAATACTTTTGAATACAGAGTTGCATTTATCGTTTAATCGTTGTATTGTATGTATCGACTCAACAGAGAATACCGATACAAGGGGATACATTTCATGCACTGCTGGAAAACGATAAACGTTAAAAAAGAATACGGCACAAACCGCCTACTCACTTTCGCAGCCATAGCGGGGACGGGTGTTTTTGCTGCGTTTTATGTGCTGTTGAACTTATTCTATACCGCGCCTTTATCCGACCGTTATTTTTTCTTTTTTATCCTTTCAATGCTGGCCATTTATCCGCTTCATAAAATGCTTCACTTTCTTCCGCTGATCGGCAGCCGGAAATGTTTGAAGCTCATTATAAAGAAACAATTAGGCATGTTGCCTGGCTTCTCTCTCCATGTTAAAGAACCGGTAGCCAAAACAAGGTTTTTGCTTGCACTCATGTCCCCCGTGATATTATTAAATATGGGCATTATTGCTGCAAGTGTCTTCTACCCGGCCTATATTCACTACTTTGCAATTTTGCTTGCTTACCATTGCAGCCTGTGTCTGACGGATGTAATCTACATCCGTCACCTTCTTCATACGCCAAAGCATGCTTTTATAGAAGAAACGGACACAGGTTTTGAAATACTTGTTCCTCCGCCCATGAGTTAATCCTGTATTTTCTCTCCGAATTTGTTATACTTGAACCTAAGGCAGAGGGGAGGAAATCCATGATTATCGCGTTTGTAGTAATGTTCTCAGTGTTTTATCTTTTCCAGATCAATCGTATGACCCTGGCATTGGTAACATCACGGGAAATCCCAGAGGAAAATCACGAGAAAATATTCCGTACGATTAATATATTGATAACTATTTTGCTGGTATCGCTTTATGTAGGCGTAGAATTCACTCCTTAAGTCTATTTGCCCTATGGCATATAGGCTTTTTTTAAACGCACAATACCCTCTTTTAGCATTATTAAGAAACTTTTTTATTTATTCGGCGTTTATGTTATAGTAACTACGGCAACCAGATTGTATGATAGGAGCGGAATTTATGAAGAAAACAGTATTAACTTTATCTTTGGCGGCGTCAGTATTGGCCCTTGCTGCATGCAGCGATGACAACGCAGACAGCACGGTCCTTGTGACTTCTGAAGTAGGAGATATTACAAAAGATGATTTATATGAAGAAATGAAAACTTCAATCGGAGACCAGGCTGTTCAGATCATGATGATCGAAAAAGTCCTCGCTGAAGAATATGAAGTGACTGATGAAGAA
>NZ_JRGN01000019.1 GCF_000775575.1 Planococcus sp. CAU13 | reverse complement strand
AGGCTTCGCGTCCGCGAAGCCTTTTTCATCCAAAGAGGGCTTTGGGATAAGATAAGGTATGAGCTTAAGAATGAGAAAACACATAATGAGTGGACTGGCAAGAAGAGAGCGCAGCCATTTTTTAAAGAACCCGATTGATTTTAGGAATAACAGGGAGGATGGAGTTCATGAAGCTGGGACTGAAACAGGACGAAGTTAGAGTAGTGGAATACACACAGGAGTGGAACGAAGAATTTATTCGCGTGAAAAATGAGCTGGTTGAAAACACGAACCTCGCTGAAAACCGCATTGAACATATCGGCAGCACAGCGATCAAGGGGATGAGCGCGAAGCCGATTCTCGATATTGCCGTGGGAGTCGACGATTTGGGTCAGGTGGATAAGGAATTGCTGCAGGCCTTCCAAAAAGCAGGATTTCTGCGTTTGAAAGTGGAGCGGCCGGGGGAAATTGTCCTGGCGAAATTTACGGATGACACGTATCAGGAGAAGACCCATTTTATCCATTTGGTCGAATACCGGAAAGAGGTGTGGGACAAGCTGATTTTTTTCAGGGATTACTTGAATGCGGATGAAGCGGCGAGAACACAGTATCTGGCGATTAAGGTGGCATATTTGGAATCGGCCTCTACCGGCATCAATGCTTACACGGATTCGAAAGAAGCATTCGTCCGGGACATCGATTCAAAGAGATTTTCATCTTAAATAAAGAATGGAATTCCAGTCTGATTGAAGGAGGGATTAACGTGAAAAGAACTTTGGTAATCAGTGATATTCACGGAGAGCTTGAACTTTTTGAGGAATTGCTGCGGGAAGCGGGATATAACGCAAATGAAGATCAGCTGATTCTGCTGGGGGATTACGTGGACCGCGGCCCGGATTCAAAAGGCGTGCTGGAGCGGGTCATCGAATTGAAAAAGCATGGCGCCATCGTGTTGCGGGGAAATCACGACAATATGATGCTGGCAGCGGTGAACGATGAACCTGGCGCGAAGGAAAGATGGGCAAGAAACGGCGCAATTCCTACATTAAAAAGCTATGATCCAGGGATTGCAGGTATGGCGTTTCCTGATTCGGACGTCTTTCGGGATCAAGTCGAATTTATTCGGCAAATGGATTATTTCCATGAAACGGATGACTACATTTTTGTACACGCGGGTGTCCAGCCTGGTACGCCGGTGGAGCAGACGGACCCTTATACGCTGATGTGGATCCGCGAGGAATTCTATGAAGCTTATTCGGGCGACAAAACGGTCGTCTTTGGCCACACGCCCGCGTTTCTGCTGCGCGGAACGGACAATCATGCTATCTTTTTTGGTGACAATAACATCATCGGCATTGACGGCGGCGCGGCTTACGGCGGTCAGCTGAATTGTTTGGAGTTGCCGGGCAGGAAGAGTTATTTTGTGAAGAAAAGGTAAGCAGCAATCAAATCCTACGAACCAATCAGAAAGAGGGAAACTATGGAGTTCTATAAATTCAATAAAAACAGCGGCAAAAAAGTTTCAAAATTCGATTCTGATTTTATTATGTCCCGCATTATTCAAACGGACAAACCGACGCATATTGGCTGTATGCATTTAGAAGAAAACGGTGTAGTAGGGTACCATCAGGCGGTAACACCTCAGCTCCTGTTAGTCTTAAACGGTGAAGGATCTGTCCGTGGTGAAATAGATCAGTATTTTTACGTCGGGGCTGGCGATGCAGTGTTTTGGAAAAAAGGCGAATGGCACGAAACCAGGACGGAAAACGGAATGACTGCAATTGTCATTGAAAGTGAAGAATTGAACCCGGCCGCATTTATGCGGAGTCAATAGATGCTGCACTACTCATGAATAAGTGAAGTGAGTAGTGAAGGTGGGCATTATTTTGGCCGAAAAACGGCTGAGTGATCATAGAAAATGGAATTTCGCTCATAGAATCTGATAAGTGATCATAGAATCCAATGAGTGCTCATAGAGCCCAAAAAACCGCTCATAGACTTTCAACACTGCTGAAGCGGGCCCCTTTCCTGCTCCAATTCACCTGTTTTACTGCCGGCATTACTGTCTAATGGAAGAAAGGTCTTTTTTCACCATCACGCATTTACATAATCGATAACTTCCGGCAAATAAGCTTCAAGAGGCTGGCTGGTATTGACAGTCAGGATTTCATGCCCGACAGGCTTTTTGCTGTTAGCGATTGTGTATGTGAAAGCCTCCGGCGAAGGAGCTGCGGAAATCTGGCTAAGCATTCTCTCACGTTGCTGCAGTCTTCGGTTGATTTCGTCCCGATCATCGAGATAACACTCGACATACTTGTACGTAGCGCAGAATTTTTCGCATAAAGCAATTCCTTTTTCAATAAGTTCCTCATACAGGCAGGGGCTGTCCAAAATGACATTCATTCCTTGGGAGAGGTGGAATTCCACAAGTGACCAGTCGATATTGTAGGCTATTTTGCCGGCAAGCTTTGGATCGATGGGAGTTTCTTCGATTGATTTCATCAAAGAAGACTTAACGACATCATGATCCACGATAACTGCCCAGCATTGTTTGGCAATTTCTCGGGAAAGCGCTGATTTTCCGGACCCTGGAAAGCCGGACATTTGAATAAAGAACATGGGATGACCTCGTTTCTGATGTATTAGTATTAATAATACTTAATGCGAAGAAAAGTTACTATATAAATACTAGGCAGGCGTGAGGAGGTTCCACTCACAGGGAAAACCAACTTGTCGAGCATAAAACAGCTTTTGCCGATCATAAAA
>NZ_JRGN01000314.1 GCF_000775575.1 Planococcus sp. CAU13 | reverse complement strand
TTCAGAGCTAAGCGGGTGCCGTCGCTTTTCTTGCCAGCTTGAGTTATTGACTGAAATATAGTAGGATAAGTAGAGTTGTTTCAAGAAGAAATCGAGGGATACCTATGTTATTCAGATACAAAAAATCATTCGAAAAAATTGCAATGGGCCTGCTGTCATTTATGCCGAAAGAGCGTGAATTGAAAAAACTGCAGCAAACGATGCATATATACGAAGAAAATCCTGACTGGCAATTATATCTCTGGAAAAAGGGAGAAGACTTTGTGGGGCTGCTCGGAATTGAAGTGGCTGAAGAAAGTTTTACCGTCCACCATATTTCTGTCAATCCCTCCCACCGCGGTGAAGGGATCGGGCACGCCATGATTGAAAAGATCCAGCAGATCATGCAGGATCGACAAATGCTCTCAACGAGTGAAACTGAAGCTTTCCTTACAAAATGTCCATCAAAAAAAGGCGAACTTTAATTTTAAAGTTTCCGCCTTTTTTTTTGTTCCCTTAAATTGATGATTGAAGTGCGGTCACGCAATCGATGTTTGTGCATCAGGTAATAGGAGTCCATTGTTTCCGATGGGTTTGCAGCCATATAGGCGGCAACTGCTTCCCTAAGTTCGTCAGAAGTGATAGGCAATTTATATGGGCTGAATTCCCGCCTGGCTGTCACGGCTTCGATTGATCCGGCAATTTGCTCCACCAGCAGTTTGCTGTCGAAGCCTTCTGTCCAGATGCCCGCATCTGCCAGTTTGACTTTGGCACGGATGAACGACCGAAGTGCGCCAGGGTAGTTGCTGCGGCGCCAATGGTACATGCCGACAGCCATCTGTATCCATCCGGCAAGCGGATGCATTTTATCTTTTGGGGCGACAGCCTTCCAGTATTCTTCGCCGACTTCGTGGCATTCGAAATAATCTTCATGAAAATTGAAGTGTATAATATATTGGATAAAGAGCGGATGGCGGAGTGGGTGCATTTTAATCCCCTTTCTACTATAATATATTGAGTATCTTTTACAGTCAGGTGGTTGGAACGATGTCCTACGAAGTAAAGGTGGAGGCTTTTGAAGGGCCTCTCGATTTATTATTGCATTTAATACACCGTTTGGAAATTGATATATATGATATTCCCGTTTCACAAATCACTACCCAGTATATGGAGCATATCCGTGCGATGCAAGTCCTTGAGTTAAATGAGGCAAGTGAGTACCTGGTTTTTGCAGCGACCCTATTGGCAATTAAAAGCAAAACGCTCTTGCCTGTCCATCAGGGAGATCTGGAGGATCCGGACTACGAATTTGAAGAACAGGACCCGCGGGATGAACTTGTATCCCGTCTCATAGAATACCGGAAATTCAAAGAAGCATCCATGGAGCTGAAGGAACTGGAAGCAAACCGTGCTGCGATTTTCACAAAGCCGCCGATGGATCTTTCAGAGTACCAGACACTGGCGCCGTTTGAAAACATCGACCTTGAAGTGAATGCCTATGATATGCTGGCGGCATTCCAGAAGCTGATGCGCAGAAAGAAATTGAAAGCGCCGCTGTCGGCCCGGATTGCCAGACAGGAAATTTCCATCAAAGACCAGATGTCTTCAATGGTCTCCCGGTTAAAAGCGTCGAAAGGGCGGACGCCGTTTACTGAATTATTCCCTTCAGATGACAAAACGGTTATGGTGGTATCTTTTCTCTCGCTGCTGGAGCTCATGAAAAGGCAAGTGGTGGCAGTGGATCAGGAAAAGAATTTCACCGATCTGATGGTTGAACTTAGAAAGGAATCGTGGAATTATGAAGACCCATCTTTCGAGTAAAATAGAAGCTTTGCTGTTTGTTGCCGGTGATGACGGATTAACCATAAAACAGCTCCAGTTTTTAACAGAGGCTGGAGTGGAAGATATTTTGGCCGAAATAGAAGCAATGGCTGTCAGATACGAGGAAACGGAGACTTCCGGGATCATGATCAAGGAACTGGCGGGCGTCTATCAATTGGTCACGAAACAGCAAGTGGCCTGCACCATCCAGCGCCTGGTGGAAAATCCGACAGTCCAGTCCCTGTCACAGGCATCACTCGAAGTATTGGCGATCATCGCATATAAACAGCCGATCACAAGAGTTGAAATCGAAGACCTCCGCGGTGTTAAGAGTGAGAAAGCACTCTATACATTAGCGGGCAAAGGGCTGATACAGGAAACCGGAAGGGCAGAAGGAACCGGCAGAGCGATCCTGTACGGCACGACCAGCGAATTCCTGAATTATTTCGGACTGAAGAATCTGGATGAATTGCCCCCATTGCCTGAAGCGGCGGAAGAAGATCAGGACAATGAAGGAGATCTTTTCATGACCAAATTCCAGGAAGCTTTCAAAGAAGAAGCAAAAGTATAAATAGAAGATAAGCTGTTATATGAACACTAAATTAGACGGGGTGAGTTTATGGAACGATTGCAGAAAATGCTGGCACATGCCGGCGTCGCTTCAAGACGGAAAGCGGAACAGATGATTTTGGACGGCAAAGTGCGCGTCAACGGCAAAGTGGTAAAAGAACTGGGGACGAAAGTATCCAATTCCGACACCATTGAAGTTGAAGGCGTACAACTTGAAAAAGAACAAAAAGTTTATTATTTATTGTATAAACCCCGTGGCGTTATATCGGCAGTAACGGATGACAAGAACCGCAAAGTGGTAACGGACTTTTTTGAAGGCATCGATAAACGGATTTATCCGGTCGGACGCCTGGATTATGACACGTCAGGTTTACTGATCATGACGAATGACGGTGAATTTGCGAACCTTTTAACGCATCCGAAATACGAAATTGATAAAACATATGTGGCGCGTCTGAAAGGCATACCCGCTAAAGAAGATCTGCAGAAGCTCGAACGCGGCATTAAGCTGGAAGACGGAATGACCGCTCCGGCGAAAGTGAAGATGATTTCAGGTGATAAGAAACAAGGAAAAGCGATCGTCCAGATCACCATCCACGAAGGAAGGAACCGTCAGGTGAGAAGAATGTTCGAAGCGATCGGCTATCCGGTGCAGAAACTGAGCCGGGAACAATTCGGATTCCTGACTTTACATGGGCTGAATGCAGGGGAATCCCGTCAGTTGACTGCGCATGAAGTGAAATTGCTGCGGGTCATGGCGGAAACCGGCAAGAAGCATTAACGTTCACAAACCCTTCAAAACTCCGGGTTTTTAGCCCATTAAACTTTGCTATAATTGGTTCAGAAATGACCTCGGAGGAGGAAATGAAATGACAGAACAGAATACGAAAAAAACGAATAAAAAAAGAAATCGCGCAATCATGCGTTCTGCTATATTATCTTTGCTTGTTTTGGCTATCGGCTATACGATCTATAACAGCGTCACCGCAGATGATGTGGAAGTGCTGAAAGTCGGTGATCAGGCACCTGATTTTGCGCTTCAGGATATGGAAGGCGTTCCCCATAAATTGTCCGATTATCAGGGCGAAGGCGTTTTCCTGAATTTCTGGGGTACGTGGTGTGCTCCCTGCGTCAAAGAAATGCCCGCCATGGACCGCCAGTTTAAAGAGTTCGAAGAACAGGGCGTAAACGTTCTTGCAGTGAACATCGCCCAATCTGATTTCGAAGTGCAGTCTTTTGTCGACCGTCTCGGTTTATCTTTTCCAGTAGCGATCGACAAGTCAAAATCGGTTATGACGGCTTATAACATCCGTCCATTGCCGACCACGGTTCTGGTGAATCCGGAAGGGGAAATCCAGCGAATTGTCACTGGCGAAATGACTGAAGAGGACATTAGAGGCTTCATGGAAGAAATCAGACCTCAATAAGGAGTTTTTTGGGATGGAAAAATTGCAATGTACGTGCGGCCATATCAACCCGCCAGGCACGATCCTCTGTGAATCATGCGGCCGCTCATTGACCAAAGAAGAACAGAACAAAAAATTGGTGGACATGCGCTATGAAGGAACTGCCCGCCGTTCACAGACATACAATAAATCAATTATCGATAAGATATGGAATTTCTTTTCAAGTGTTAAAGTCGGCGTTGGAATCATCGTCGTGCTGCTCGTTGCAGCCGCAATCGGTACGATTCTTCCTCAGGCGCAATACGTCAACGTGCCGGTAAGAAATGAAGCGACGATAAAAGCTTATTATGCAGATGTGTACGGTGAAATCGGGAAGCTTTATCATTTCCTTGGTTTCCACGACCTGTACGGCTCAATCTGGTTCATCGTCCTTGTCGGCATGCTCGCGATTTCCCTTATCGTGGCGAGCCTTGACCGCTTTGTGCCCTTGTACCGTTCGTTGAAAAACCAGCGCGTTCTGCGCCATAAAAGCTTCATGAACAAACAGCGCATTTATGCGGAAGGCGCGGCGCCTGAAGATACGCTTCAAAAAGCTGAACAAAAACTGAAAGAGCTGAAATACAATGTAACGCTGGATAAAAACGGCCTGCTTGCAGAAAAAGGCCGATTTTCTAGATGGGGCCCTTATGTCAACCACATCGGCCTCATCATTTTCCTGTTTGGGGTTATGCTGCGCATGATCCCGGGATTCTATGTGGATGAAACGTTATGGATCCGCGAAGGTGAAACCCGGGCAATCCCTGAAGCGCCAGGCTATTTCCTGGAAAGCGAAAAATTCACTTTTGAAACTTACACGGGTGAAGGCGAAGAAGAGAAATTCGGAGAAGCGATCGAGCGTGTCGGTTCTGTTGCCAAGAATTACCAGACAGATGTCGTACTCTATCAGACGCCTGAACAAAGCCTTCCTGGTGCAACAGACGAAATGGAAAGAGTGAAAGAGGAAGGAATCCAGGTTAACCAGCCGCTGAAATTTGATGGCTATGCCGTTTATCAAATGGATTTCAAACTGAACGAGCTGCGGGCTATGACTTTTGATCTGACCAATAAAGCGAGTGACGAATCACTGGGCACTTTCACTGTCGATCTCGTCAAACCGGAAAAATCGTATGATCTCGGCAACGGGGCCAAAGTCGATCTTCTCGGCTACTACCCGGATTTTTCCGGCTTTGAAAATGGGGAGCCAAAAACTGCGACACCGGTCCCGAATAACCCCGGCTTCCTTGTGAGGATGTTTACACCGGAAACGCCTGAAGGTGAAGTCAGCTTCATCGTCATTCAAAATACGATTGAACCACTTGGTGAAAACCAGTATAAACTGACTTTCCAGGGAGCAGAAACGCGAAATGTTTCCGGCCTTACGATCCGTAAAGACAAAACTTTGCCGATCCTGGGTCTTGGGGGGCTGATCTTCATGATCGGAGTGGCCCAGGGAATGTACTTCAACCACCGCCGCTTCTGGATTCAGCAACAGGATAACGGCGTCGTGTTGCTTGCCGGCCACACCAATAAAAACTGGTTCGGGTTAAAGAAAGATCTTGATCAGGTTTCCGAATTTGCATCACTTCCTCCATATACTGATCAGCAGGAAGAGATAGAGAAACTGGAAAAGCTGAAAAAAGAGCAGAGAATGGAGGGTGATGAAGTATCATGACACTGGCTGATTTAAGTTCAAATCTATTATACGTCGCCTTCTTAGCCTATCTGATCGCCACTTTTGTTTTTGGCGGGGCAGTCAAAGGCAATAAGGAAGGGTCATTTAAGTCGGAAGGCCGATGGGGCAAAATTGCTTTCATTATCACCGTGATCGGTTTCCTTTCCCACCTGGGTTATTTCTTTACCCGGTGGGGAGCGACCGGCCACGCACCTTTAAGCAATATGTTCGAATTCACAACCGCTTTCGGCATGACACTGGTCGGCGGATTTATCGTAATTTATCTCATCTACAAAACACCGGTGCTCGGCATGATCGTGCTGCCGGTCGCATTATTGATCATCGCTTATGCAAGCATGTTCCCGAGTGAAGTCAGTCCACTGATTCCCGCTCTGCAGACGAACTGGCTCGCGATCCACGTCAGCACAGTCGTAATAGCTGAAGGGATACTGGCAATCAGTGCGGGTGCAGGTCTGGTATATCTTTTAAAAGTCGTCGATATGAACAAAAAATCGAAACAGCGCTTCTGGCTGGAAGCGATCATGTATTCACTGGTCCTGGTGATCGGCTTTGTCATCGCCAGCACCTTCTTCACATTGACAGACTATCAGGCTGACTTCAACTATATTGATAAAGACGGCAATGAAGCTTCAATCGGCTATAATATGCCGCCGCTGGTGGGGATGAATGAATACACGTCACTCACGGAAGATGCCATGGATCCATTCTTCGAAACGCCTGCCGTCATTAACGCCGGAAAAGTGACAACGATTCTTTGGTCGTTTATTTTCGGCACGATTCTGTACTGGCTTATCCGATTGATCGCGCGGAAACGCATCGCGGCCATCTTTAAGCCTTTCCTTAAAAACGTCAATCTCCAGTTGATGGACGAAATCAATTACCGCTCCGTCATCATCGGGTTCCCGCTGTTTACACTGGGCGGCTTGATCTTCGCCATGATCTGGGCTCAGATTGCCTGGTCGCGTTTCTGGGGCTGGGATCCGAAAGAAGTATGGGCGCTCATCACCTGGCTGTTCTATGCGGCATATCTTCACCTTCGCCTTGGAAAAGGCTGGCAGGGTGAAAAATCCGCATGGCTTGCAGTCATCGGCTTTGCGATCATCATGTTCAATCTGATCGCGGTCAACCTGATTATTGCAGGGCTCCATTCCTACGCGTAAGAACAGCGGCAACACCGCAGAATAAGCACGATATAAAATAAGACGGGCGGAGAAAAAGAAGTATTTTCTCCGCCCGCTTTTTTAATAGGTGCATGGTGCTTCATTGGAAACGCCTTTTTATTTATTTTTGGAAATGTTATCGGTACAATGGAAGAATAGAAGAAAGTTGGAGGGATTACGATGTCCGAGGAAATCACAATACTGGTTGTCGATGATGAGGAAAGGATCCGAAGATTATTAAAAATGTACCTTGAGCGTGAAGGATATCTGGTGGAAGAAGCTGAAAACGGAGTCCAGGCTATCGAAATGGCGATGGAAAAAGACTACCACTGCATTCTGCTGGATTTGATGATGCCTGAAAAAAATGGCATTGAAGTTGCCACGGAACTGCGGGAAACCAAGATGACACCGATCATCATGTTAACTGCCAAAGGAGAAGAAGCGAACCGGGTGGAAGGTTTCGAATCCGGAGCCGATGATTATATTGTTAAACCGTTCAGCCCCCGTGAAGTGGTGCTGCGCGTCAAAGCGATTCTCCGACGTTCATCGGCATACTCGCCGTCAGCGAATTCGAGTGTTTCCAAAGATCTGGTCGTTTTTCCTCATTTGACGATTGACCACGATGCTCACCGCGTGACTGCTGATGGCACTGAAGTGAATTTGACACCGAAAGAATATGAATTGCTGTATTTCCTTGCTAAAGCGCCGGATAAAGTGTTTGACCGCGAGCACCTGCTGAAAGAAGTCTGGCATTATGATTTCTTCGGAGATTTAAGAACGGTTGATACACACGTGAAACGCCTGCGCGAAAAATTGAACCGCGTTTCCGAAGCTGCCGCCAAAATGATTGTTACCGTTTGGGGCGTAGGTTACAAATTTGAGGTAGGCAATGAATAAAATATGGAATAGTGTAGTCGGGAAGCTTTGGATCACCATCCTGCTTCTCGTTTCCTTTGTCCTTTTTATTGTCACTGTGCTACTATTGGAATTTCTTGGGAATTATCACAGTGAAACAGTGGAAGAAACCTTGAACAAGGAAGCGGCGACAATCGCCAGGATTTTCAATGATCATCCTGATCTGGAATTATCCATGGCCGTCATTGACGATATTCTGGGACCGGATACAAATGCGATGATTGCCGAAGTTCCTTTTAGAAGCTCCTATCATTTGCATGACGGCATGAACGGGCCTGAAATCCGGGAGCAGATCCTGAATGAACCTGAATTCCAGAAGGTGTTTGAAAGCGACGAAACCGTAATGAAACAGATGCTGATGCCATCTTTGACCGGCGAGGATAAAATGGAATCTTATATTGTTCTGGCCAGCCCCTTGCAGACAGGTGAAGAGCTCCATGGAACGGTGTTCATTTACCAGTCACTGGAAGTAATGGATCGTACAGCGGAACGGACGACTAATATCGTTTTCCTGTCGGCATTTCTCGCTTTGCTGCTTACGACATTTTTTGCATTTTTCCTGTCATCCCGAATTACTTCCCCGCTCCGGAAAATGCGTGAAGGCGCATTTGAACTCGCAAAAGGGAATTTCGATACACAAGTCAAAACATCATCAAAAGATGAAATTGGCCAATTGGCAATGGCCTTCAATCAAATGGGCAGCCAGTTGAAGCATCATCTGGAAGTGATCAGCCAGGAAAAAGAGCAATTATCCAGCATTTTGACTTCCATGGCCGACGCGGTCATTACATTTAATTTGGATAAAACGGTGTTATTGAGCAACCCGCCGGCAGAGAAGCTGCATGATTACTGGCAGAAGAAAAAGGCGATTCCGGAAGGGAAGCCGCTGCCGCCTGAGCTGTTCCATATGCTTGACCATGTACTCCACTTTGAAGAGGAAGTGGAAGAAGAGCTTGAAATTGAAGGCGCGTATTACGCCGTTTCGTTCAGTCCGCTGTACAGCGGA
>NZ_JRGN01000332.1 GCF_000775575.1 Planococcus sp. CAU13 | reverse complement strand
AGCGTTCGTAAAAGTACACTTTTACGAACGGGTTAAAAACAGTTAAAAAACGCTATAAAGTGCGTTCGTAAACGTGACAAACGACTTTACGAACGTTCGCCGATCTGAAATCAACTTTACGAACGCCATCAAAACAGAATAAAAAAGTAAAAAAAGGCGTTCGTAAAAGTGGTTACCCATTTTACGAACGTCTGCTTTTTTCCAAATACATTTTCCAACGTTTTATAGTTTATAAACTATACAAATTTACTAATTTTTTACCACTTTATTATTTTGTAACACCAGAACGGATCAAATACTTTCCGGAGACAAACCCGCTCCAAAACATCCAATTCCAGATAATAAAAAACAGAGCCCCAGCAATTAAGCTGGAACTCCGGTTTCATTCAATCAAGAGATTACCACATTCACCAATTTACCAGGAATCGCGATCACTTTACGGATTTGCTTGCCTTCCGCCGCTTTCTGGATGGCTTCATCCGCAAGCGCTGCCGCTTCCAGCTCCTCTTTCGTGCTGTCTTTTGCGACGACAATCTTAGTTCTGACTTTGCCGTTCACCTGAACAACAACTTCCACTTCATCGTCGACCATTTTCGACTCATCATATGTCGGCCATGCCTCATATGTCACCGTTTCCGTATGGCCCAGTTTCTCCCACAGTTCTTCCGCAACGTGCGGCGCGATCGGCGACAGCATCTTCACGAAGCCTTCCACGTACTCTTTCGGGATTGCATCCGCTTTATAGCCTTCATTGATGAAGACCATCAACTGCGAAATGGCAGTATTAAAACGCAATCCTTCATAGTCGTCCGTCACTTTTTTGACAGTCTGATGATAAACTTTTTCCAGTTTGCCGTCATTCGAGTCAACGATTTTCGCACTCAATGCATCGTCTTCGATGAACAGGCGCCATACACGGTCAAGGAAACGGCGTGCTCCGTCAAGTCCGTTCGTCGACCATGCAATCGATGCGTCAAGCGGCCCCATGAACATTTCGTACAGGCGCAGCGTATCCGCACCATGACTTTCGATGATCTGGTCCGGGTTGACGACGTTGCCTTTCGACTTCGACATTTTCTCGTTGCCTTCGCCAAGGATCATCCCCTGGTTGAACAATTTCTGGAACGGCTCCTTTGTCGGTACAACACCGATATCGTAAAGCACTTTATGCCAGAATCGCGCATACAATAAATGCAGTACCGCGTGCTCAGCTCCGCCGATATAAACGTCAACCGGCAGCCAGTGTTTCAGCAATTCCGGATCAGCAATCGCTTCGTCATTTTCCGTATCGATGTAACGCAGGTAATACCAGCAGCTGCCTGCCCATTGCGGCATCGTATTCGTTTCGCGGCGTCCCTTCATGCCCGTTTCCGGATGCACGACATTCAGCCATTCTTCGATATTGGCAAGTGGAGATTCACCTGTTCCACTAGGTTTGATGTCTGTTGTCACCGGCAATACGACAGGCAGATCTTCATCCGGAACCGGCGTCATTGTGCCGTCTTCCCAGTGGATGATCGGGATCGGCTCACCCCAGTAGCGCTGGCGGCTGAACAGCCAGTCACGCAGGCGGTATGTGATTTTCTTCTCGCCGACGCCTTTTTCCACAAGCCAGTCGATGGCTTTTGCAATTGCTTCGTTTTTATTCAAGCCGTTCAGGAAATCGGAATTGATCAATTCCCCATCACCTGCGTATGCTTCTTCTTCGATATTGCCGCCGGACACGACTTCCACGATCGGCAAATCAAATTGTTTCGCAAATTCATAATCGCGTTCATCATGTGCCGGAACCGCCATGATTGCGCCTGTCCCGTATGTGGCCAATACATAATCCGCAATCCAGATCGGCATTTTCTCGCCGCTCGCCGGGTTGATCGCATAAGCCCCTGTGAACACACCGGATTTTGATTTCGCCAGATCCGTACGTTCCAAATCACTTTTCGTTTTCACTTCGTCGATGTATTTCTCGACTGCTTCTTTCTGCTCTGGTGTTGTGATGCTTGAAACCAGTTTGTGCTCAGGCGCCAAAACTGCATAAGTCGCGCCGAAAATCGTATCCGGACGCGTCGTGAATGCACGGAACGAATGGCCGTTGCCGTCAATCTCAAACTCCAGCTCCGCCCCTTCAGATTTCCCGATCCAGTTGCGCTGCATATCTTTCAGGCTTTCCGGCCAGTCAAGATCGTCCAAATCCTCAAGCAAGCGGTCTGCGTATTCCGTAATGCGCAGCACCCACTGGCGCATTGGACGGCGTTCTACCGGATGGCCCCCGCGTTCCGACAAGCCGTCGATCACTTCTTCGTTGGCAAGCACTGTGCCGAGCGCCGGACACCAGTTGACCGCCACTTCATCGACATAAGCCAGGCCTTTATTGTACAGCTGGATGAAAATCCACTGTGTCCATTTATAATATTTCGGATCTGTCGTGTTGATTTCACGATCCCAGTCATAGGAGAAGCCAAGTTCCTGTATCTGGCGTTTGAATGTCTCGATATTTTTCGCCGTGAATTCCGCCGGATCGTTTCCTGTATCGAGCGCATATTGCTCAGCCGGCAATCCGAAAGCGTCCCAGCCCATCGGATGCAAAACGTTATAGCCCTGCATGCGTTTCATGCGGCTCAAAATATCAGTTGCTGTATAGCCTTCCGGATGCCCGACGTGAAGTCCTGCTCCCGATGGATACGGGAACATATCAAGCGCGTAGAATTTCGGCTTGTCGAAATCCGTTTCCAGTTTGAATGTTTTATTTTGCTCCCAATGTTGCTGCCATTTCTTTTCAATCGTCTTGTGCTTGAATGTCATTGTCATTTCCTCCTCAAAATAATAGCGCAAGCGCCCGTTATGCTCTGAAAGGCATAAGGGAGACCAGCGTAGTGACGGTCTTTGTCACGCAGCTGGGCTAACTTATGACCCGAAGAGCTGGGCAGCTGGAG
>NZ_JRGN01000319.1 GCF_000775575.1 Planococcus sp. CAU13 | reverse complement strand
CTTATGCCTTTCAGAGCTAAGCGGGCGCTGTCGCTTTTCTTATGATAAACTTATTTTACTACATACGATGAGGTGACCTTTTTTGACGAAATCCATTCAAATAGCGCTTGATGGCCCTGCTGCGGCCGGAAAGAGCACAATTGCAAAAATAGTAGCTGAAAAATTAGGCTATGTCTATATCGATACCGGCGCAATGTACCGCGCCATCACATTAAAGGCATTGGAAACAGGCATCAATCTTGAAGACAGTAAAGATGCGGGGGATTTATTGAGCGGAACCCGTATAGACCTTCAGCCGTCGCCGAACGGCCAATTGGTTTTCCTGGACGGCCGGAACGTCACAGAAGACATCCGTTCTCAAAATGTAACGAAAGCAGTCTCACAAATGGCTTCCCATGAATCTGTGCGAAAACAGATGGTGAAGCTCCAGCAGCAGCTTGCATCCGGCAGAGGCGTCGTCATGGACGGCCGCGATATCGGAACACATGTATTGCCGGATGCCGAATTGAAAGTCTTTATGTCTGCCACTGTCGAAGAGCGGGCAAGACGCCGATATGAAGAAAATCGCAAAAGAGGAATCGATATATCTTTTGAAGAACTTCAGGAAGAGATTGCGGCACGCGATAAAATGGACAGTGAAAGAGCAGTATCTCCGCTGCGCCAGGCAGACGATGCGCTGTATATCGATACGACATCTTTAACAATTGCAGAAGCTGCAGCTGAAATTCTAAAATTAGCGGAAGAAAGGTTGAACTGATGTGAATTTATATACATTCGGCAAAGTGCTGGTCAAAACAGTGCTTACTCCCCTTTACCGGTTTGAAGTGACCGGCACTGAAAAATTCCCGAAACAGGGCGGAATTCTGCTTTGTTCCAACCATATACACGCGCTTGATCCCCCGGTTGTAGGAATGACTGCACCCCGGACGGTACATTTCATGGCAAAAGAGGAATTGTTCAAAGTGCCTGTGCTCGGCCGTATTCTTCCGCAGGTCAATGCGTTTCCCGTCAAGCGGGGAATGAGCGACCGGGAGGCGCTTCGCAGCGCATTAAAAATTTTGAAGAACGGCGATGTGGTCGGACTCTTTCCCGAAGGAACGAGATCAGATGACGGCATATTGAAAAAAGGCCTGAGCGGTGCAGGCTTTTTTGCGCTGAGAGGCGATGCGGATGTCATGCCCTGTGCAATAATCGGACCTTATAAACCGTTCAGAAAAGTGAAAGTGGTCTACGGGGATCCGGTCCTGATGGCACCCTACCGTGAACGCAAGGCTTCAGCAGAGGAAGTCACAACGGTCATCATGGCGAGTATCCAGCAGCTTCTTGACGAAAACTCGGAAAAATAAGGGATAAGTTTTGTTTTTATTAGAGAATTCGAATAAAATAGAAGTTGGATAGTTTGTGAAGGAGGGCTACTTATGTCTGAGGAAATGAACATGATGGAAAACAGCGGGTTTCAAACTGGCGATCACGTTAAAGGTACAGTTGCTAAAATCGAAGAGAAAGCAGTAACAGTAACTATTGAAGGTGCTCCTTTTGATGGGGTTATTCCAATCAGTGAGTTGTCGAGCCTCCACATCGAGAAAGCTTCAGATTCAGTGCAGGTAGGTGATGTGCTTGATCTGGTGATTACAAAAGTGGAAGACGAAAACTTTGTTTTATCCAAACGTAAAGTGGATGCCGAACAAGCATGGGATACATTAGAAGAAAAATTCAATTCCGGTGAAATCATCGAAGCGGAAGTGAAAGATGTGGTGAAAGGCGGCCTGGTGGTTGACCTTGGAGTCCGAGGTTTCGTTCCGGCTTCGCTGGTGGAAGATTATTTTGTGGAATCATTCGAGGATTATAAAGGCAAAGTCATGACTTTCAAAATTGTTGAAATGGAAAAAGAAAATAATCGGCTTATCCTTTCCCATCGTGCAGTAGTGGAGAAGGAAAAAGAGTCCCATAAAGTGGAAGTTATGGAAAGAATCCATCCCGGTGATGTTATCAAAGGGAAAGTTCAGCGGATTGCCTCTTTTGGCGCGTTTGTTGATATTGGGGGCGTCGATGGCCTTGTCCATATCTCCCAGCTTTCCCACGAACATATTGATCAGGTATCGGATGCTGTGACTGAAGGCCAGGAAGTGACGGTCAAAGTCCTTTCTGTAGACCGGGATTCGGAGAGAATTTCGCTGTCCATCAAAGATACGCTTCCCGGACCATGGGATTCAATCGAAGACAAAGCGCCTAAAGGTTCGGTCCATACAGGAAAAGTGAAACGCCTTGTCAGCTACGGCGCGTTTGTTGAAGTGCTTCCCGGTGTTGAAGGTCTCGTGCACATCTCGCAGATCGCCCATAAGCATATTGCGACGCCGCACGAAGTGCTGAACGAAGGTGAAGAAGTGCAGGTAAAAGTACTTGATGTAAATAAAGAAGATAAACGCCTGTCATTAAGCATCAAGGAATTGCAGGAAAAAGAAGGCAATCAGGATTATTCGGATTACGAAATGCCGGAGGAATCGAGCGGCTTCTCCATCAGTGATGTCATCGGCGATAAATTGAAAGGCTTTAAATCCGAGTAAATGTCGAGAGCACAACGCAAGATGGACCATATCAATTATGCTTTAACGACAGTCCAGGATACGGGCACAATGTTTGAGGACATCCGTTTTGTTCATCAGGCGCTGTCCGGTTTTGGGGTGTCTGATATTGATCTGCGCCCGGAAACAGGTGATTTGAATTTGAAATCACCTGTTTTTATTAATGCTATGACAGGCGGCGGCGGAGAGCAAACAGCAAAATTAAATGCGATACTGGCACGGGCAGCGAAGGAAACCGGAATGGCAATGGCTGTAGGATCTCAAATGGCAGCGATAAAAGATCCTTCCGAACGGGCGTCTTTTGAAATTGTCCGAAAAGAAAATCCGAATGGCATCATCTTTTCAAATCTTGGCAGTGAAGCAAGTCTGCAACAGGCTCAGGAAGCAGTTGAAATTATCGAAGCGAATGCGCTGCAGATTCATTTGAATGTAATCCAGGAATTGACGATGCCGGAAGGTGACCGGGATTTTAAAGGCGCTCTGGAGAGAATCCAGCTCATTGCTGAATCTCTCAGTGTTCCGGTCATCGTCAAAGAAACCGGTTTTGGCATTTCCTATGAAACGGCATTGAAATTGAGCGGAACAGCAATTTCTGCTGTTGATGTCAGCGGTTTCGGCGGTACAAATTTCGCCAAAATTGAAAATGAACGGCGTTCCAAAAAGCTCGAGTATTTTCAGGGCTGGGGCATACCGACTGCAGCAGCGATTGTTGAAGTAAAAAAAGCCTTCCCTGGAACTGTCCTTGCTTCCGGCGGAATCCGGGATGCACAGGATATGGTTAAGGCCTTCATGCTTGGGGCAGATGCAGCCGGGCTTGCCGGCTCATTCCTGAGACTGGCGATTGAAGAAGGCGAGACAAAGCTCATACAAAGTGTAGCAGACCTCCACGAGGACCTTGCAATGATGATGACCGCTCTTGGCGCCAGAACTGTCCGGGATCTTCAAAAATGCCCGGCTGTACTGTCCGGTAATTTAGCGGCTTATCTGCGGGCACGGGGATTCGACCCTGACTCTTTTGCGCACGGCTTGAAAAACTGAATATTTCAGCAACAAGGGGGGATGGACATTTTCAGGATGCCATCCCTTTTTTCATGTATAATAAGCATATTAGAAGTGGAAGGATGAAGTTATTATGTCAAAACCGGTAGTAGCAATAGTCGGCCGGCCGAACGTGGGCAAGTCTACGATTTTCAATCGAATAGTGGGAGAACGTGTTTCAATCGTGGAGGATATCCCGGGAGTGACGCGTGATCGTATATACAGTTCTGCAGATTGGCTGACACATGAATTCAATATTATAGATACAGGAGGCATCGACCTTCGCGACGAACCGTTTCTGGAGCAGATTCGCCAGCAGGCAGAGATCGCCATGGACGAAGCGGATGTCATCATCTTCCTTGTGAACGGTCGTGACGGGGTTACTGTGCAGGATGAACAGGTGGCGAAAATCCTTTACCGCACAAAAAAACCTGTCATTTTAGCGGTGAATAAAATCGATAATCCCGATATGCAACCCATGATTTATGATTTCTATACACTTGGCATGGGGGAACCCTATCCAATTTCGGGATCTCACGGTCTCGGACTTGGAGATCTCCTTGACGAAGTTGCCAAGCATTTCCCGAAAGAAGATGAAGAGGATTACGGGGAAGATGTCATAAAGTTTTCATTGATTGGCCGTCCGAATGTCGGAAAATCTTCGCTGGTCAATTCATTCCTTGGGGAAGAGCGGGTAATTGTCAGTGAAGTGGCCGGAACAACAAGAGATGCAGTTGATACCCAGTACGAATACGAAGGCCAGCCATATGTCATCATCGACACCGCCGGCATGCGAAAAAAAGGTAAAGTCTATGAGTCCACTGAAAAATACAGTGTGCTTCGTGCACTTCGCGCGATTGAACGCTCCGACGTTGTCCTGGTCGTCCTGAACGCAGAAGAAGGCATCCAGGAGCAGGATAAGAAAATCGCCGGCTATGCCCATGAAGCAGGCAAAGCGGTCATCATTATCGTCAATAAATGGGACGCGATCGAAAAAGACGAAAAAACGATGAATGTCATGACGCGCAAAATACGTGAGCATTTCCTGTTCCTCGATTACGCGCCGATCATGTTCGTTTCGGCCTTAAGCGGAAAACGGGTGCACAGCATTCTGGAAACGATCAACAAGGTGAATGAAAATCATTCACGCCGCATTCAGTCAAGTATCCTGAATGAAGTGATAGCGGATGCTGTGGCGATGAACCCTGCACCATCCGATAAAGGACAGCGACTGCGCCTGTATTATGTGACGCAAGTAGCAATTCAACCCCCGACTTTCGTCGTTTTTGTAAATGAACCGGAATTGATGCATTTCAGTTACGAACGATTTTTACAGAACAGAATACGGGAAAGTTTCGATTTCGAAGGCACGCCTCTCCGTCTGATTACACGTGCCCGCACTTAATTGAGATAAAGGTGGTTTTTCAATGATGGAAAAAATTACGGTCTATGGAGCCGGCAGCTGGGGGACGGCCCTCAGCTATGTCCTTGCGCAGAATGGCCATGACATTCTATTGTGGTCCCATCGGCAGGATCAAGCCGAAGAAATCAACCGGCATTCAAATGAACGTTATTTAAAAGGCATCAAACTGCCGGAAAATCTAAAAGCGACCAGCAATCTGGAACTGGCGGTCAAACATGCGGATGTGCATGTTCTGGCAGTGCCGACGAAGGCCATGCGGGAAGTATCAGCTGATATTGCCGGGCTGATTGAGAAGCCGTCCCTTTTTATACATGTTTCAAAAGGGATCGAGCCGGACAGCCTGAAACGTGTCAGTGAAATGATCCGCGAAGAAATACCGGAAAAATGGATCGCTGACCTGGTCGTTCTGTCTGGCCCTAGCCATGCGGAAGAAGTGGTGCTTGAGCATCCGACAACCGTAACGGCCGCCTGCGAAAATACTGAATCCGCAGAGCGGGTGCAGGACATGTTCATGAACCATTATTTCCGTGTCTATACGAATACGGATGTAATCGGTGTGGAAGTCGGCGGTGCGCTGAAAAATATCATTGCACTGGCAGTCGGCATCACGGATGGACTGGGGCTTGGCGATAACGCGAAAGCTGCGATAATGACCCGGGGGCTTGCTGAAATCGCCCGTCTTGGCGTCAAAATGGGAGCTACACCTTTAACATTTTCGGGTCTGACTGGAGTGGGCGATCTGATTGTGACCTGCACGAGCCGGCATTCACGAAACTGGCGTGCGGGCAATATGCTCGGCAAAGGAAAATCCCTCGATGAAGTGCTGCAGGAAATGGGCATGGTAGTCGAAGGCATCCGCACAACTAAAGCGGCACATCAAATGGCAAAAGCCCATGATGTACCCATGCCGATAACAGAGGCGCTATACAGCGTCCTGTTCGACAATGTGCCAACAGAAGAAGCCGTGGGGCATCTGATGGGCAGAATGAAGAAAAACGAAATGGAAGACCTGATAGATCTTCTGTAAATTATTTTAGAGGGAGCGGTGCTCAGCACCGCTCCCTCAGTCTGTCGAAAAACATCATCTGCTTCAATCATTTCGCTTTTAGGCGGACGCTTTC
>NZ_JRGN01000337.1 GCF_000775575.1 Planococcus sp. CAU13 | reverse complement strand
GAGGCTTGGGCGCGAGCCCGCGGAAAGCGTCCAGCTGCAGCGTAATGATTATAGAAGTGAACAGCTTCTCAACAGAAAAAAGACCACCTCGAAGTGGTCTTTTTAAATGTCTATTCAATTGTTTACTCCGCAAAGAAGTGACGGCCGATTTGGGTGAGGACAGTTCTGGAGAATATCCATTCATCGCTGACACCGGAAGGATTGTAATAGAAAACTGCTCCTTTCGTGGGGTCAACACCGTCCATCGCCTCTCTTACGGCATCATAAGCGCTTTTATCCGGAATTAGCAGGTATTGGTCGTCATTCACTGCCGTAAAGGCATTGCGCTGAAAAATGACTTCTTCGGTGCTGTCCGGAAAATCCGGGGAGGCTATGCGGTTTAAGACGACCGCTGCGACGCCCACTTTTCCGATAAAGCTTTCTCCTCTCGCTTCACCATGGACAATTTTCGCCATCATTTCCACGTTTTCCAGTTTCATCTTCGTTGAAGGCCCCACAAACCCGGTTGGCGGCAACCCGTAATCTTTTTGGAACCGTGTGACTGCGTTATTTGTGACAAAGTTGAAATAACCGGATACATCTTCCTCGTAATATCCCATGCGTACCAGCTGCTCACGAATTTCTTCCCCATCATCCACTGCCGGCCCAGCAATCTGATGTGGAGCCGCTTTCGCTTCCATTAAAGGAAGACATAAAAAAATGACGGCCATAACCGCCCCGCCTGCTATATTCTGCTTCAATATGTTCATAGTCCCTCTCCATTCCGCAAACTTTTGTGCAAAAAATATGACACCATAATAGTTTTGCTCTCTCAATAGAAATTCCCTGTGAAGATGGTTCTAAACATTTCATTTTTATTACGAGAGAAATCGCGGAATGCCAGGATTTTAAAGTACCGTTTATTCTATGGCCGTTTATGGCAAAACATAATGCAGTTGAGCAAATTCCCCGTACCGTTTTATATCTTTTAATTTGTATTCAGTCATCAGATCCGACTTTTGAAATAAGGGGATTCCTTTGCCGATGATTATCGGTGCAATGGAGATGATGAACTCATCGATCAACCCTGATTCCATAAAATCAGCCAGCAGCCGGGATCCGCCGATCACCCAAATGTTTTTGCCGGGCTGGCTTTTGAGCTTATCCGCAAACGCGGGGATGTCCATATCAGTAAACTCGATATTTTCCGAAGAAGCATTTGGAGACACCGTCCGGGAAAATATATAGGATTTGAGCCCGGGATAAGGATACTCGCCTTTTTCCATTTCCATCACCCAGTCATATGTCCGCCTGCCCATCACTACTGTATCAATCGTTTCCATGAATTCAGAATAGCCGGCGTCCCCTTCACCTTCCACTTTGAACAGCCAGTCCAGGGAATCGTCTTCAGTCGCTATATAACCATCCAGGCTCTGGGCTATATAGCAGACGATTTTTCGATTATCCGACATTTTAAACACCTCCTGATTTATGAGAGCTTCTTATTTATCGTTTTTCAGCTCTGCAAGTCTTCGATGTGTTTGCGGGAAACCATTTGCCTGCCATTCGGAACGGTAGGCCGCATCTAATTGAGTCAACCCGATTTCCGCATCATCAAACTCTGCATTCACACTTTCTTCACGGTCCACCGTCACACTGTTGCGCATGTCATTGTCTGCATAGACCCATACTCTCTTGCCGCTCTTTTTTCTGAGTGACTTGAATAAAATGATGCCTCCGGCCAGAGCGGACCCTGTGAAAACAAGCCTGTTTACATTTTTCTTTTGCATTGTAATCCCTCCAGATTTTTCTGATACGCTATATAGTTATCTTCCCTCTTCCCGGGATATTAACCCTGACCTTTCGAGGCTTTACCGTTTAGACTTGTCCGGTCTTCTTTGATAAAGTAAGATAATCCCTTTTCAATGGAGGTAAACGGAATGAAAAAAATCGTCATCTTGTCCGACACACATATACCGGTAAGAGCAAAACGGCTTCCCCGAATACTGCTGGAAGCCTGTGAAGAGGCTGATTTGATCCTTCATGCCGGCGACTGGCAGACGCTGGATGTTTATTTCGAGCTGTCTGCCTACACCGAAACAATCGGAGTGGCAGGAAATGTCGATCCGTGGGAACTCGTCGACCGCTTTGGCAAAAAGAAAATTTTTACCGTGGATGGCTTGAAAATCGGCATTACCCACGGAGACGGTGCAGGGAAAACCACCGAACTTCGCGCGTTGGAAACGTTTGCTGACGATGACGTTGACATCATCATCTTCGGCCATTCGCATATCCCTGTCATGAAAGAAATCAATGGCGTCACTTTATTCAATCCAGGCTCCCCAACTGATAAACGTCGACAGCCGCAATACTCTTTCGGTATGTTGGAAGCAGGAGAAATCTGGAGTTTGCGGCATGTCTTTTTCGACAAAGAAACGTAATTTCATAAGAAAAGCCGGACCGTTGGAATCAGCGGTCCGGCTTTTTTGAAATTCAGTTAAAGTTCATTTTCATGACAGCTCAGTCTTCTTTACAGCTATGGCCTGTTCTTTGGAAGCCCGGCTTTGCGTTTTAAGGAACTCAAAAAATTCTTTCGCATTTCCGCGTGAAACAAAGGACATTTCCATGTGCCCGCCGTCCGTAAAATGAATAATCAGATGCACAGTCCCCTGAAGATCGGCTTCAATACTTTTTACTTCTTCAAGCGGCGCTTCAAGTGTATGGGACTCTGCGCCGCTGCCACTCCTGAAAATCAGCGATTCCTCACTCACAGCCAGCAAACCTTTTAAACCCGCCACTTTATTGCAGCGGCTCGTGTGTAAAACACCGAAAACCCAGTGGTTGATGTGAGCGTTTGGCTTGTTCATTTTCAACTCTTTGAGCAAATTTGCCGGATGTGCCATGGAAACGCCCCCGTTCTTGATCATTTCCTATATTATACAGTCCTTCTCCACAGAGAACTGTTTTATTTATGTTACAAATGTTTCATTCTTACTAATTTGAGGTTCATAACATTCAAATAAAGGGTATTGAAGAAGATAGTCTATAGCTGGAAAGGTGGCTTACGCCGATGCGACTCGAATTGGAATTGCTTGACCAGACAGATACCACCATTTTTTTCACCTGGACGGATACCGGCGAAACCTGCAGGGTCGAACGGGATGGAGCAACAATATATAAAGGAACAGAAAACTCTTTCAGGGATGAAGGCCTTACGCCGGGAGAGTTGTACATTTATACGATTGAAAGACTGAATTCCCAAAATAAACCGGTCGAGCGCATCAAATTGCAGACCGGCACCGAAAATTATGATGATGACTTTATCAATCGGCTGCAGCAGATTACAGTCAGCACCATCGTCTCGGATTCGAAAATCGCGATTGCGTGGGGAGAGATTGAAGGCATCCCCAGTTTCGACATTTACAGAGATGGCGAATTCCTGGCCACTGTTGAAAAAAATCAATATACCGATTTGTCAGCGGAGAAAGACATCCCTTATTCCTATTGGATACACGGCAAACGTCCCCTCGAACGTTCGGAAGAATCGATGAAACGCGGAAAATCAGTGCTGGCTTCCCTTTTCGGCATGGTCAATGTCCGTTCCAATCCCGAAGAAGCAGCCATGGAAGAATTTTGGATCAAAAAACGTGTGGGGAGCCGTGCCCAGCTTCTGGCGGAACAGCCGACAAAGAAAGATCAGATCGAGCATCCGGTATGGCAGCTGCGCTATATGACTTTCCTGTCTCAGGATATACTGCCAAATCCCAATCTTTTTTCGCCCTACCGTTTTTTTAAAGGAGACGGCCGCAGCTATGATCCCAATGCCAAGGAGTACAGGACACGCGTCGATTTGAATATCCGCTTTTCGGAAGAGGGCTCTATAGTGGAATTCGATAAAGATGTCGGCACTACCATCGCCTATAACTGGCGTAAGAAATTCAGCAAAGCGGATGCCGCTTCTTCAGCCGGCATTGAATTGAAAGAAATGAACGAAGACAGCCATAAAGTGGCCATCGATTTAAAGCATTCCGTCGGCAATCCCTTGGTGACTTCACCGGATATCGATTACCAGGTCGCTGCCAATTTTTACAGAGTCGGGGTCTATGATATCATCGGTATCCACGACCAGGCCCCCAATCACGAGGTTTATCTGAAAAGCGGAAAACAGACCGAGTGGGAACAGATTCACGAAGCAGAAGACAAGGGCTTGTCCTGGATGGCTGAACCCATTGCCGGCCAATATTGGCGCATCTCTAATTTTGAATAAGAAGAGCTGGGTCGCCGGAGTCTGGACAAT
>NZ_JRGN01000245.1 GCF_000775575.1 Planococcus sp. CAU13 | reverse complement strand
GATCACAGCCACGATGTCGATCCGCATGTCTGGATTTCGCCGGTGCTGAGCCAGCAGCTTGCTGAAGCCATAAAAGATGAATTGATCGAGCGTGATGCTGAAAATGCGGAAGAGTACGAAGCGAATTACGAAAAATTGGTTGAAGAATTGCAGGAACTGGACACCGCTTTCAAAGAGATGGCAGATACGGCAGAACAGACAACATTTTTTGTCTCTCACGCGGCATTCGGTTATTTGGCGCAGCGCTACGGCTTGGATCAGGTGTCAGTTGCGGGCTTGAACAGCCAGGACGAACCGTCTCAACAGGAACTGGTAAATATCGTAAAACAGGCGGAAGAACTCAATATTCAATACATCGCCTTCGAACAAAATGTTTCTTCCCGGCTGACTGAAGTGATTCAGAAGGAAATCGGTGCGGAAGCCGTACAATTGCATAACCTTAGCGTATTGACTCAGGAAGAAATTGAAGCGGACGAAACGTATTTTTCATTGATGCGAAAAAACCTGGAACTGATGGAAAAAATCCTGAACTAATAAAACAGGAAATAAATTTCCTGGCCTGATCTCATTAATGCAGAAGGAATTCCGGCAGACAACCCGAATATTAAAATGGAGTCATATGAGTGGGCCTGTGATTTCCTATAAAAGAAAGGGGTGTCTCCATCAATTTCCGATTTGAAGAAGCCATCGCGCTGTTGGAACGTACACCGGTCAGCCTCGAAATATTCCTGTCCGGCATGCCGGATGGCTGGACTCAGTGCAAAGAAGGGGACGGAACGTGGAACGCGGAAGAAGTGATCGGACATTTGATCGAAGCGGAAAAAGAAGACTGGATTCCTCGGGTGGAAACGCTGCTCAACTACGGCGAAACCCGGCTGTTCCCACCGTTCGACCGATTTGCGCATCTGGACAAAAACGTCGAAACGACATTGGAACAGAAATTGGCTGCTTTCAAGGAAATCCGGAAAGTGAATATCGAAAAATTGAGAAGTCTGGTCGATCCCGATACAGATCTTGACCGGCGCGGCACGCATCCTGAATTTGGATCGGTCACTTTGCGCGAATTGCTTGCTACCTGGACCGTCCATGATTTGACCCATATCGCGCAGATCAGCCGCGTAATGGCAGAACGTTATCGGCAGGATGTTGGTCCGTGGCATCAGTATCTTGGGATATTGAATGTGAAAAGATAGGAAATATTCACAGACCAAAAGCGCCGTGCTGCATTTGTTGCAGCACGGCGTTACATTTTTATTTCAACTCTATCCACTCGGGACATATGCTGAGTAAGCTATCATTAATTACATAACAAATTGATTCAATGGAAGAAGGGGAAAGCCATGGTAAAAGCCGTAATTTTTGATTTGGATGGAACTCTGCTGGACCGGGATCTATCCGTCGAAAAGTTCATCGCCGGCCAACATGAACGATTGAACAGCGTCCTGAGTCATATCGACCGGCTGGAATATACATCGCGCTTTATCGAACTCGAAAAGCACGGGTATGTATGGAAAGATAAAGTCTACGAACAATTAATCAACGAATTTGAAATTCAAGGCATGTCCAAGGAACATTTGCTGGAGGACTATCTCACCTATTTTTCCGATTACTGTACACCTTTTTCGAATCTCATCCCCATGCTTGAGGATTTGAGAAATAATGACATCCTGATCGGCATGATCACCAACGGCTACACAGAATTTCAAACAGGCAATTTCAGGGCACTGGGCATTGAACATTATTTCGATGCCATCCTGATTTCCGAAAAAGAAGAGCTGCGAAAACCCGATAAACGGATATTTGAAAGAGCATTGGAGCGATTGGGCGTGACTGCGGAACAGGCCATTTTTGTCGGCGACCATCCGCTGAATGATGTGGAAGCGTCCGCCCGGGCCGGCATGATTGGTGTATGGAAACGCAATCCGCATTGGCAATCCGCCAACGCCGACTTTATAATCGATGGGCTTGATGAAATTCCAGGACTGATCCAGAAATTAGGCAGCAGGTGAAAACTGTGCGATAAAAAGAGGAAACAGTAAGATAGATGCCCGAAACCAATCCTTCAAAGCCCAAAACGTAGAAATTTGTACACATTAATTACAGCGCCTGCCATGGTAAGCTTGAAATATAAATCCATGCGTTTAGAAAGGAATACATTATGAAAAAATTATTCGCACTCGCAATCCTATTATTGTTTTTACCTGTATCAGCACATGCCCATTCAGGCTTAACTTCGTCAACGCCGGCTGAAGGGGAGTCGCTCAGCGAGTCGCCGCAGGAAATCCGATTCCAATTCGATACGCCGATCCTTCAGGGCGATATGACCCTCACCGATGAATCAGGAAATGAAGTCGAAATTGCCAATATCAGCGCTTCTGACACAGAACTGGTCGGCCAATTGAACGATGCACTTCCGAATGGCGCCTACACAGTCGACTGGAACGTCATCAGCCAGGACAGCCATGAAGTAAGCGGTACATTGGCTTTTAATGTAGCGGCGGAAGAAGCTGTCGAAGAGGAAGCAACAGAGGAAACAATTGAAGAAGCAGCGCCAGAAGAAGAAACGGCTCAGCCTGCAGATGAACAAGCAGAACAAGACGCGGCTTCCGCAGATGAACCGGCACAAGAAAGTACTTCCTGGGTCACTATCATCATCGTCGCTATTCTGGCAGTCACTGCCATTACGTTCTTCGTATTGGCCAGAAGAAAATGATTTGGCTCACCATCGTTTCTGACCTTCTGCTTTACGGGGTCGTTTCGTTTTTGGCCGGGGTCATTGTTCTTCAATTTGTGCCGGAGCACCGAAAGCCGGCCGTTGCCGTCACCAAGCCACTGATTTTGCTGGCGGTTGCGTCCATTCCAATTCTGACTGCAGCTCCGGCAATCCAGTTGGCGGGGCTGTTAAGGAACAACATGGACTTCGGTTCAGCCATTTGGATGGCCATCAGCGAATTCAGTGTCGGCCAGAGCCTTGCATTCAATCTGTTTCTGGCATTTTTTTGGTTTGGCGCGGTGGCGGTCAACAGTTCGAAATGGATCCAGGCTTTCTGGTTCCTGCTGGTCATCATCAATATCGGTTTCGGGAGCCATGCGGCGTCGGTCGATTTTCTCCCGGGGCTCTTCAGTCATACGCTGCATTTCCTGTCGCTCTCATTATGGGCGGGGGTCCTGCTGCTCGTCACCTGGTTTTCGACGGAACTCACCAATTGGCGCAGCTTCCTGAAATGGTTTACGCCTTTTGCATTCGGCATGGTAGCCATTCTCCTGCTGAGCGGTTTCGCAATCTGGCTCCTGTTTTCAAAACCGGAAGATTATGTGGCTTCCTGGGTGCTGCCGTACGGCCAGATGCTGCTCTTGAAGCATCTCAGCATCCTGCCTTTATTGGCGGCAGCTTTTCTTAATGGCTTGGGCAATAAAACAAAACTGCCTTCACGCCGCCTGCTGAAGCTTGAGACTTTTATGCTCGGCTTGGTGTTTCTGTTCACCGCCATCATGAGTAAACTCGCGCCGCCGCACGAAATCACAAACACTCTCCTTACGGAAGGGACGGCACCGTTTGCTGAATTACTGAGCGGTAAAGTATTGTTGCCGGTAGAGCCGCAATTTGCTCTGTCAGTCGATGGTTTGCTGCTGCTTTTGATCGGGACCATATCAATCGGCTTGCTGATTATGAGTTTTTTCCGAAAAATTCCGCTTTGGCTGTCCTGCACGGCTGGCCTTATATTTGTCGCGGCAGTTTATATTGGCCTGATGATGAATTTAACTTTCTAAGGGAATAAAAGATAATAAATTTTTCAATTCCATAATTGCTCACACCGCTCCGGAACTGTTTTTCGGGGCTTTTTTTATTGGATAAATGAGGTTGAGTATAATTAGAAATATATTACAAATATTATTTTCTGATTAATCTAATAAAAATATGATTAATAACGGATTTAAAGGGTAAATATGTAAGAAGAAAAAAGTTTATTGAAATATATGGGAGGTGGAAGAGATGGTCAGCAACTCTGCAGTGTACAGCAACCTGGGGATAGAAGAAAAGGATTTATTGAAAAAATCAAGGCACTGCTTCATGAATGAAGATGAAAAGAGCAAAAGAAATGGTGAAATTTTCATCGTTTATTTCTTTAACAATTGTTCTTCAGAAGGTGTGCTGTTCAAAACGATCAAAGAAATCACGGTGGATTTGAATATGTCACATGCAGCTTTGACAAAAGTTCTGAAAACGCTGGAGGACAAGCAATTCATCTATCGCCGAAACGGCATCATTGGACTGCATCAGGAGCTGTGAGCCAGATGCTGCACCCCTAATACTGTTCTGCCTGTTGGATGGAAGGCGGAACCGGAAAGGAAGTGAACTTCATGAAAAGTACCGAAGCTGCAACGAATCACTTTTACCGGGAACGTGCCTTTACGGAATTTGTGGAAGGATTGGAAGGACGTGAACAGGAGATAGCCCGCAATGCGCTTTGGGAAATCCAGGTGCTGAAGCGCGAGCTCCAATTATTGCGGCATGACAAAGAGGTGCTGCTGCATGACAAAAAAGAGCTGAAGGAATCTTTGAAAGGTGAAACATACCGTTCCAAGGAAATGATCCGCTACTTCAACCGGTGGACGGAAGAATATGCAAAAATTATCAAAATTCCGATTGATCTGGAGAACGATGCCCATATTCGCCAGCATTATTTTTCGTTGCGTGAATCGGCGAAGAACCTGGTCCACGGCTGCAGACGCAAATTAAACGATTATGATTTCGCTGTGGAGGATCAGGTCAAACCCGCTGTCAAAAGGCATTGACAGCCGGGATACATAGAAGATTGGTCAGAGGGGTCCTTGCCGCGGACATTCATGACCGCGGCATCAATCTTCCTGAAGAGCGTACAAGTGAACATTCCGAGCATTAATTGCCACCGTAACGATCCCCATGGCCGCCCATTTCGTAATTGGAACTTTCTCCTGGCTTGGCGCCCGAATTTATCGACCTCAAAACTTCATTGTCGTTCTTTTTCCTTCTCCAATCAATAAAACCTGCAAAACCGATGAGTCCGAAGACCATTCCAAAAAACCATAACATCTCTTCCACCTCCTTTTTACAGATAATTCTATCAATTAGTATATCAGTAAATGGAACAAAAAACAGGGAAATCCCAAAAAAGGAATCTCCCTGCTTCTTTTTGTCCTGATTTACTCGCTGAGTATCGGAGTCTGTTGTACGCGGTTGGATTCAGGCTGTTCGTTGGCTTGTTCTATTCCTGATGCCATTTCTTTGACCGGCGGATTCGCCATAAAAGCTGCGGCCATTCCAATTACCGGAAACAGGAGCAATGCCCAGAGAATTTGCTGGTAGCCACCGAAAACGTCAAAGGCAACGCCGAGCGGCAGAGGTCCAAGAGCAGAACCGATCACAACAACGGCCATTGAAATGCCGCTGATGCTGCCGATATGTTTGCGGCCGAAATAGTCGGGCCAAACCACAGTCATGACAATGCGTTCCATCCCCATGCTGGCTCCCCAGACCAATCCGAAAACCACGGCAGCCGCAATAAAACTCGCATTTTGTAAAAGGACCAGCGTCAACATCTCACTTGCAAAAACTACCACCAGCATATACTGCACCTTCACTCTTTCAAGGAGAAAACCTGTCAGGAACGTTACCGGCAGCCCGATAAGCGCTGTCAAACTCAAAATTCCAGCAGCAGCTTCAAGCGACAGGGAGTTTTCTTTGAAGATGGAAACAAGGTGGAAGATCAGCCCGGTATTGACGATGCCGGGAATCGCGGCACACACGATCAACAGCCAGAAAGCACGCGTTTTAGAGGCTTCGCTGACAGACCAGCTTGCTTCTTCGTTGCGCTTTTTTTGTTTGTCCGCCTGTTCAGCTGAGCCGTTGTCCGGCAGCAAGCCGACCTCCTCCGGCGAGTTCCGGATCAGGAACAGAGCGAGCGGCGTGAACAGCACGATGATGATGGCGCCAAGCACCATCCACGACATGCGCCAGCCGAATGTCTCGATCAGCCAGACATTCAACAGCGGAAATGCCGCCGAACTGACCAATCCGCCAATCGCGGCGATGCTCAGCGCGCGCCCTCTCTTTTTCACAAACCATTGGGGGATGAGTGAATTCGAAATCAATGCCATCGACCCCTGCCCCAATAATCGGATAAAGAAAAAGCCGATGAACAGCATAAGCAAACTGGTTACAAAACTATTGAACAGGCATGCAGCCGCCAGCAGTGCAGATACGATTACTGCCATCTTCCGTGAACCGTTGCGGTCAATCAGACGGCCGACAAAAAACAGCAAAAAACCTGCCGCCAATGTGGCGCCAGAATATATGCCAGACACCGTTGAACGGCTCCAGCCAAAATCCTCTATATAATAATCGATGAAAATCGCATTGGAAAAAGTTTGTCCGGGGCCTGCGAAGAACTGGGATAAAGCCGCAATTGCAACGATTACCCAGCCATAGTGGAAGTTGTTATTGGTGAAAGATTTCATACTTGTAATTGCATCTCCATTTATAGTGTAGTTCCAAAATACTGAGTTAATCGGGGCAGCTATTACGGTGCCAGTCACCCATACAATTCAAAAAGCAAATTTCTACATAGTTTAATATCAAATTCTTATCATAGCATAATTAATTTTTAAATAAAGCAGATGAGACTGCAGTAATGAAAATGAAATCTATCTGAAAATTGCTATGTTCGGATAATCATTAAATGCTTTAATATTTCTCTGGTTTACTGTAGTTTAATTGTATGGACTTTCGTATTTTTAAATGGGCAAAAACTTAATATGAATCGAACTTGCCAAAAAACATTCACTGTTATATAGTTTAGAAATACAATATTTAGTGTATAGTACATAAGAAAACACAATATATAGTAAAAACCGATAACAAAGGTGCCTGAAAAGGCTTAATAGGGAAGCCGGTGAAATACCGGCGCTGTACCCGCAACTGTAAGTGCTGACGAGCTATGGAAACCACTGTCGAAAGATGGGAAGGCCATAGCAGAGGATGACGCACAAGCCAGGAGACCTGCCTTCGTTAACTGTTAATTGCCTTCTCCGGGAGCTGGGGGGTGTAACGATGGTCTTAACGGGAACAGCACATTTTTCTGCAGTTGTACCCTTTGATGCTGCGTTTATCCAACCCATCCTCTCACGTGAGAAGATGGGTTTTTCTGTGTTTTGTTTTTTATTCGAAGGGGTGGAAAAGATGATGGGGCAACAGATCTCGGCAGGTATATCACGGACGGTTCAGACGAGGCTGGTGCTGCCGCCGGACACCAATCACATGGGGACGATTTTCGGCGGAACAGTGCTCGCCTATATCGATGAAATCGCAGCGATTACAGCGATGAAGCACAGCGGCAAAGTAGTGGTGACGGCGTCGATCGATACGGTCAATTTCCTGTCATCGGCGCGGATCGGCAATGTACTCATTTTGGAAGGCGTCGTCATTTCAACCGGACGGACTTCGATGGAAGTGTATGTGAAAGCGGAATGCCAGGACATTGAAACACGTGAACGGACCCTTACGACAACCGCCATTTTGACGATGGTGGCAGTGGACGCGAACAGCAAGCCGACACCGGTGCCGGGTGTAATTCCGGAAACGGAAAAAGAAAAGAAACTGTTTGAAAACGCGCAGGCGAGAAAAGAACGCCGCATGAAACTGAACGAATTCGCAAAGGAGCTGGTCTGATATGAAAACAGGGATCTCAACAGAAATGGATGCAGTAGAAAAAGCGCTGGAGCGTGCTGAGCAACTTCACGGACTTGATACCACGTCATTACGCAATAAAATCGGAGAGCTTGATGGCAAGATCGACACGGAACAATCCATGCTGTATGCGCTGAACCGCATTTCGATGGACGAACCGAAGTGGACATTCCTGGCAGCTGAACTTTATTGCAGCGAGTTGTACCGGCAGGCGGCAGCGAGCCGCGGCTACCGTGCCGAAGAAAAATACGGGGACTTCTACAGTCTGGTGAAGAAACTTTCACAGATCGGCATTTATTCGGATGAACTGCTGAGCGCTTATTCGGAAGCGGAAATCCGGGAACTTGGTGAAGTCATCGATCCGGAGCGCGATCTGTTATTTAATTACATCGGTTTGTTTTTACTGGGGGACCGTTATCTGGCGAAGGATTATGAAGGCAATCTCCATGAATTGCCGCAGGAGCGCTTTTTGATCATCGCCATGGCACTCATGCAGAACGAACCGGCTGCCAAGCGGACGGAACTTGTGCGTGAAGCGTATTGGGCGATGAGTAATTTGTATATGACGGTGGCGACGCCGACTTTATCCAATGCGGGCAAAAGTTTTGGGCAATTGTCTTCCTGCTTTATCGACACGGTGGACGATTCACTGGACGGCATCTACCTGAACAACTGGGATATTGCGCGGCTCAGCAAAGACGGCGGCGGGCTTGGCATCTATTACGGCAAAGTGCGTGCACTCGGATCGGATATCAAGAAATTCAAAGGCAATTCTTCTGGAGTCATTCCGTGGATCCGCCTCGTCAACGATACGGCGGTCAGCGTCGATCAGCTCGGTCAGCGGCAGGGAGCGGTGGCAGTTTACCTGGACGTTTTCCATAAGGACATCATGAACGGCTTCCTGGATCTGAAAACGAATAACGGCGATGAGCGCCGTAAAGCGCACGATATTTTCACGGGCGTTTCGATTCCGGATCTATTTATGGAAAAATTGAAGGAAACGGATGAAAACGGCCGCAGCATCGGAGAATGGAATACGTTCTGTCCACATCAGGTGAAAAAGGTGATGGGCTGGAAAGATGCAGCCGGCAATGCGCTCGGACTGGAAGATTTTTATGATGAAACGGACCACGCTTATTTCAGTGAGAAATATGAAGAGGCGGTCGCAAATCCTTTATTGCCGCGGAAGACGTACCGGGCAATGGATATCATGGCGCGCATCATGGTGTCGCAGCTGGAAACGGGTACGCCGTATATGTTCTACCGTGACGAGGTCAACCGCCAGAATCCGAACAAGCATCTGCGAGGCCGCGGGCTGACGTCGATTTACTGCAGTAACCTCTGTACAGAAATCATGCAGAATATGTCGGCTACGACAATCGTCAAAGAATACACCGACGCGGACGGCAATCTCGTCATGATCCGCAAGCCAGGCGACTTCGTCGTCTGCAACCTGTCATCGATCAATTTGCCGCGCGCGGTGAAAGCGGATGTGCTGGAGCGGCTGATCCCGATCCAGATGCGTATGCTCGATAATGTAATCGATTTGAACACGATTTCAGTAGGGCAGGCCGATGCCACGAATAAAAAATATCGCGCCGTTGGTTTGGGGACGTTCGGCTGGCATCATCTTTTGGCGCTTGAAGGCATCCACTGGGAAACGGAAAAAGCAGTGGAATACGCGGACAGCTTATACGAAGAAATTGCCTATCACTCAATTCGTTCTTCCATGGAATTGGCGAAAGAAAAAGGCAGCTACCGTGAATTTGCCGGTTCGGAATGGCAGACGGGTGAATATTTCAGCCGTAAAGGCTATGAAGGTGAAAAATGGCAGGAGCTGCAAGAGGAAGTTACAGAGAACGGTGTTCGCAACGGCTGGATGATGGCTGTTGCACCGAACTCATCGACCGCAAAAATCGGCGGCTCCACAGACGGCATCGATCCGCTCTATGCCGTGGAATACGCGGAAGAGAAGAAGAACTTCAAATTCAAAGTGACGGCACCGGACCTTGATCACCACACCTATGATTATTACCGCCGGGCCCGCCATGTGCTGGACCAGAAATGGAGCATCCGCCAGAATGCGGCGAGACAGCGTCATATCGACCAGGCAATCAGCTTCAATCTGTATGTGCCGCATACAGTGAAAGCGAAGGAATTGCTCGAGCTCCATCTGGAAGCGTGGCAGCAGGGATTGAAAACGACTTATTATGTACGCAGCACTTCACAGGCAGAAATCGAAGAATGCGAAGCGTGCCAAAGCTGAAGGAGGACTTATGATGGCAATCGATACACCTTTAACGAAGATCAAATTGCTCAATCCGGAGCACCCAAATAAATCGACAGGCATCCTGAATGGCAAATCTTCCGGTCTATTGAACTGGAACGATATCGCCTATCCGCAGATGTATGATCTGTATCAGACGCTGCTGTCGAACTTCTGGAAAGCGCAGGAGATCAATATGCAGGACGACATTAAGCAATGGGATCACTTGAGTGACACCGAGCGCGATGTTTTCCTTCGGATCAATACTCAGTTGGCATCGCTCGACAGCCTGCAGACGCCAACGATGACGATGGCGATGGATTACGTTACGGATTCAAGTTTCAAGGCGATTTTTGCGGTAATTGCCCAGCAGGAGGCGGTCCATAACGAATCATATTCCTATATCCTGAGTTCGCTTGTGTCAGTGGCGGAGCAAAATGCGCGCTTTAATCAGGCAAAAAGCGATCCGGTCGTGCGGAAGCGCAATGACTTGATCCTGGGTGCCTATGAGGAATTCCGCCAGAATCCGACTCCGCAGACCCTGTTCCAGCTGGGCATCAACTCAATCAACCTTGAAGGCATTTATTTCTACGCCGGTTTCGCATTCTTCTATCACCTGGCGCGCCAGCAGAAAATGCTGAAAACGAGCACGATGATCAGCTATATCCAGCGTGACGAGATGCAGCACGCTTACTTTATCGGTCAGTTCGTCCGGATCCTGTTGACGGAGAACCCCGAGCTCAACAATGAAGAGAATATCGATTATATTTACCGGACGGTGGATCAGGCGGTGCAGCTTGAAAAGGAATGGGCCACGTATATCCTGGGGGATATCGAAGGGCTCGATTTGGACGAGTTCGGCGATTACGTCGAATACCTTGCGAATAAACGACTGCGCCAGCTGGGCATGGAAAACCTCTACGAAGAGCGCAGCAATCCGATGCCATGGATCCAGGTATTCGGCGATGATATGATGAACGGCACGAAATCGGACTTCTTTGAACAGAAATCCCGCACGTATTCGAAAGTCTCGCAGTCCAATGGGTTTGATGAATTGTAATCCTAAAATCGCTATTGTCTACAGTTCCATCACCGGCAACACGGCGGAACTGGCAGGCATGCTCCTGGACTGTACAAGGGAGAGGGGTTTGGATGTCCGTGTATTTACGCCGGAACAGTTTTGCGAAACGGATATCAGTTCCTTCGATGCCGTACTGGTCGGCACATATACGTGGGGCAGCGGAGAAATTCCTTATGGGATGCAGGCCGTCTACCGGCATTTTGAGGCATCCCCGAGCAAGCATCTCGTAACGGCAGTGTTCGGCACGGGCGACAGTTTCTTTGCCGAATTCTGCGGAGCGGTTGACCGGTTCCGTGACATGCTGTTCGTACAGACCCAACTTTCGGCGGTGCTGAAAGTGGAATTGCGGCCGGAAGAGAAAGACGTCGCGCGGTGCTTGAAATTTGTCGACGCGGTCATCAGCAGAATCGAAGCAGGGGATGTAACGGTGCACGGGAGAAGTCGCTGAAAAAGAGAAATTGGAATAGAAAAAATCCGGACGATCCATCGTCCGGATTTTTTTAATTGGAATTCATGGTTTGCCGGAGCCATCGCATGATGTGTATGGAATCGAAGGAGCCGCTGATTTCGAGTGGGTGGCAAGAAGCTGTTCAAGGGCGGTATCTTTATCGCTGTAAGAAATAGATTCATCGCCTATCAGCAACGAAGTTTCATGCCCTTTGTCCGTCAGCAGGACAATGTCATCTTTGTCCGCCTGTCCCACAGCCAGCCGGACTGCCTCTCTGCGGTCACCGATTAATGTGTACTGTTCATGCAGCATCCCTTTTTGAAAATCGGAAAGGATGGTGTCGACGGGTTCTTTTCCCGGATTGTTTGTCGTAATGATAACGAAGTCTGCAGCGGAAGCTTTTTCAGCCATAATGGGCCGTTTAAGGCGGTCGCGGTAATTCCCGCTGCCGATCAGGACGATCAGGCGGGATTTTTTAAATGGCATTATACTGTTGATCGCTTTTTCGATGGCGTCGGGAGTATGGGCATAATCGATATAAACAGTGGGGCCGTCAGGGTGGGAGATTTTTTCCATTCTGCCCGCTACAGGCTGGACATCCGGCAAGTGTTGCAGAATCCCAGAAAGAGCCAAACCATATGCGTACAGAGCAGATATCGCAGCTAAACTATTGTAAACGTTAAAGTCCCCGATAAAGGAAGTTGACAGCCGGTGTACGCCTTCCGGTGAATGCAGAAGAAAAGTGGTTCCATGTTCCCCGTAGACAATATGGCTTGCATGGAAATCTGCCGAAGGTGACAAACCGTAACTGATGGTTTCAAAAGGGGTCATTTCAGAAAATCTTTCAGCCCACGGATCGTCGGCATTCAATATCGCATACTTCTCTTTGCGCAGATTCTGGCCAAGCTGGGCGAATAGCAAACCTTTTGCATAACCGTATCTCTCCATCGTTTGATGAAAATCCAAGTGATCATGGGTCAAGTTGGTGAAAACAGCGATATCAAAGTCGATTCCCCAGACTCTTCCGCTGACGATACCCTGTGAAGAAACTTCCATCGTCATGGCTGTGCAATCATTATCGACGGCGGTTTGAAGCATTTCCATGTTGAGGATCACATCACTGGTGGTATTTACAGTTGGAGTGGAACTGCCATTCATGCGAAATCCAAGCGTGCCGCCGACAGCGGATTTATGACCTGCCAATTCCAGTACTTCATAAATCATATGCGAAACAGTCGTCTTGCCGTTCGTACCGGTAACGCCGATTGTGCACAGTTTGGCAGCGGGATTTTCATAAAAGTGATTGACCAGCCGGGCCATCACTTTAGCCGGGTGTTTTACCAAAACAGAACAAACGGTTTCAGAATCAAGGGGCAATTTCTTTTCGGCAATAATCAGCGAAGCTCCGCGCTGAACGGCTTCCCCGATGAAATCATGGCCATCCACCCTGGTTCCGGTAATGCAGACGAAGATATTGCCGGGTTTTATTTTTCTTGAATCCATTTGAATGCCTGTAACTGCGAGAGGCACGGGGCCATTGATGGTTTTTATCTTTATCAGCTCGAGTAATTGGGCTGTTTTCAAAATGCCGCCTTCTTTCACAAATAATTTTATCGAAGAAACTTTTATAGCGGGGTTTCAGGAAGCTGTCAGTGACAGTGAAGAAAAGAAAAACCTGTTACTTACTATATCTGATTTGAAGGAAATTTAAACTTTTCTATAAGAAAAAAGCTTTACCGTTATGTCACGTCGTGATATAGTCGAGGTACGACATAACAAGAAGAGGGTTTCCAGTGGAAATTCAAAAGTTGCTGAAAAAATATGTGCCGATGACTGAGACGGCTTTTTATATTTTATTGTCATTAACTGAGCCCCGGCATGGCTACGGCATTATCAAGCATGTCGAGGAAATTACAGCCGGCCGGTTGAGCCTGGGATCCGGTACGATTTACGGTACCTTGACCAAAATGCAGAAGGACGGCGTGATTACGGTATTTTCTGACGAACATCGGAAGACCGTTTATGAAATCACGGATGCCGGCAAAGAAGTGATGCAGGCGGAAATCATGAGAATTAAAGAAGTGCATCACAATGCAATTGCGTTTGAGGAGGGGTTCAGATGAAAAAAGTGCATAGGCCGTTTTGGAGTTACGATGTGCCAAAAACAGAAGAGTGGCTGTCAGAAATGGCGGGACAAGGGTTGATCTTTGAAAAGCTGAACCGCTGGACGCGCTGCTTCTATTTTCAGGAGCGAGAGCCGGAAGCGCGTGTTTACCGCATTGCTTACAATAAGCTGACTTCATCTGTATTGCCGAAAATGCTGCAGACGGAAGGCTGGGAAAAGGCTGGAGCTGCAGGTAAATGGGAATTCATCTCGAACAGACAACCCGAATCGGCCATTCGGACTTCGCCTGTGCGGGACGGGATTGTCAGGCATAACCGCTTCATCAGTTATGGACTATACGCGATGATCTTTTATTTCGGTGTGATACTGTTGTCATTTACTGCATCCATGTTTTCTGCCTGGGTACTGGAGGGCGGCAGTAATGTAGAAGAAAGTCCGATGTGGATAGTGACGTATCTGTTCATGACCTTCGTGTTGGCCAGTGTGATTTTGGGCATTTACTCGGTTATCAAAATCAGGCGAACAAATAGTGAGCTTGAAGGGACGAATAACTTAAAAGTGCCTTCTACCGATGAACACTTTGACAAACAAACTGAAAAGGAATTAAAACGAGCGGGCCGTTTGGTGAAAAAAGTGAAGCCAAGCTGGATGTATTCGCCTGATAAGACGGAGCAATGGCTGGAAGCGATGGAACAGAGTGGATTTAACCTCTACCGGGTCAATAAAATCGGTATTATCTTTCATTTCATAAAAGGCGAACCTCGGAAAATCGCATACCGGGTGGATTACCAAAGCGGACCGACCGAAAGTTATTTTGCGATTCACCGGGAAGCGGGCTGGAGCGAGAAGTTTACTTCTTTCTCGAATTTGGAGAAGTGGACAATCTGGAGTAAATCGTACGAAGAGGATGAAAAGCGGCCGCAGCTGTACAGCGATCAAAGCAGCCGCCTGAAGCATGCGAAACGGATTGCGATTACGTACACGGCAATATTCTCTCCGTTTGTGGCTTTTTATATTTATTTCATCATTGGCAATATAAACCGAGCAGATACAATTCTGGATTGGCTGTCATGGAACAGCCCCATTTTGTTCATCATTGCCCTTTCAATTTTCGGCACAATCATCTTCCGGATCTGGGCGTATTATGGCCGTTTGAGGAAACAGACGTTATCGCTGGAAAGTTAAAAGTCACAGGAATATAGATGGGAAATCACAGAAGACGGAAATCGCCTTCTGTGATTTTTCATTTATAATAAAAATAAATGGGTCAAAACGGTTCGGCCATCCGTCTAATTTATGAAGGGAGTTGCTGAAGCCTATGGAAACATCGGGAGCCGGAGAGGCGAATAGAGAACTGTGGCGGGAAACTGCGGACGAGCATGAAGTGCTGGAAAGTCTGATGCAGCAGTACGGCGCAGAAATGAAAAGAATTGCGTTTTTGTATGTTCACGACCGGGCGGAATGTGAAGACATCATCCAGGAAGTATTTATCAGCGCTTTTAAGAATTTGTCCAAATTCCGTCATGAAGCCAGCTATAAAACTTGGCTGACCCGCATGACGATCAATAAATGCAAGGATCACCACCGGCTCTGGAGCATCCGGAACCTCGTCTATAAACCGGCTGTAAAATTGCTCAGTAAAGGCAACTCCGCAGAAGAGGAACTGATAGGGGAAGAAACGGCCAAAGAAGTGGCAGCACAACTCGCGGCACTGCCGGGAAAATACAAAGAAGTCCTTATTCTATACTATTATCAGGAATTGACGATGCAGGAGATTTCCGATGTACTGGAAATCAACATCAATACAGTAAAATCGCGATTGCTGCGGGGCAAGCAGGCACTGCAGGAGAAAGTTGAGAGGGGTGCCGGCAATAATGGATCATTTTGATCGGGAGATTTCAGCAAAATTAAAAGGCGTGGCCAATGATAATGTGCGGTTTACGCAGGAAGAAAAAATGGCCATCCGGCGTAAAACATCCGGCAGCAAAACACGCGCCAGCCGTTTCCAGCCGGTTTACTGGACAGTGCTGGCATCTGCAGTGACTTTGTTTTTATTCCTTGGATTCATCTATGCGAACGATACGGGCTTGCTGAATGCGGGTCCCGATACGGATTATATGATGCCGGCGAACGGCGCTGACATGGGATATACTACCGAAGACCTCGAAGGAATCGATTTTACGATTGTAAAAGAAGAGCAGCTGGATGACACAAGCCGTCTCTATACGATTGAACTCGTCAACGGATCGGAACATCATCTGGTCGATGCAGTTTTTGCAATGAGCCATCCGATTAAAATGGTGGACGGCTACCGGGGGAACACATTCAAGGCGGAGTCGCGCCTCAACAACATCTACCCGGGCGAAACGCGACGCTTTGAAATGGAATTGCCGAGTGGCATCTTTGACAGCGAACAAGTGGACGTCGATAGCGAGGATATGGACCTGACCGGTTACTTGAATAAAATCAAGGGGGAGAATGTCTTCCAGATTGGCCGGTCGAACGGGGTTTTTGAAAGTGGCGAGTAATTTTCATTGATAATCTTTTGGGAAAAAGAGAAGAGACTGTGTTGAAGCAGTGGACTGGAATGGAGCTTCCAGGCCGCTGCTTTTTTTATTGTGGCGGATTTCTGTGTTTTCATGAATAAAAACGGGAAAGCCCAGTTATATTAAGTGGAGTGAGGGTAAGGGATTACTAAAAGGATTCTGGTCAAACCAATAAACAGAAGCCGGAAAGCAGGGAGGGATTACAATTCCATTTGAGTGGTGGAGCACGGTCAGTAATATTTTTGTCCTCATTAATGTGGTGCTGGTTATACTCGTATTATTTTTCGAACGGAAACGGCCACTTCGGCATGGGCGTGGATCCTCATTCTTTTCTTTCTGCCGGTTCTCGGCTTTATCCTCTACCTGCTGTTCGGAAAAACATTGAGGCCTGAGCGCTTGAACAGGACGGATGCCTACGACAACCAAAAATTTTAAAAAACAGCCGATGAACATTTGGTTGTGCGCGGGAAACGGGAGTTTATGGGCGGGAGAGGAGGTTTTATGCGCGGAAAACGGACCTTTATGCGCGGGAGACGAGTGAGTATGCGCGGAAAGAG
>NZ_JRGN01000335.1 GCF_000775575.1 Planococcus sp. CAU13 | reverse complement strand
TGGTGCCGGTGCTGATGTTGGTGCAGCTGACTTCGCCGCAGGTTCTTTTGGAACTGAGATGTGCGTTCCGCCGCTGACTACCAATTTGTCACCAGGATAGATCAAGTGGCCTGTAATGCCGTTCCAGCTCATCAGCTGGTCCAGTGAGATGCCGTGATTGACTGCGATGCGGTATAAAGTGTCTCCGCCTTTAACTGTATAGTGCGATGTCACTGCTGCTGTTTCTTCTTTTTTCGTTTCTCCACCAATGCTGAGCTGCTGATTCGGGAAGATCAAGTCTGACGAAAGATCATTCCAGCCTTTCAAGTCACCTACTGAAACATTGTTTGCTTGTGAGATGGCCCACAGAGTGTCACCGGATTTAACTGTATAATTTGAGTCTGCGCTTGCTGCTGTTGCCGCGCCTACACTAAGAGCTGCGATTGCCGTTAGTGTAACGATATGCTTTTTCATAAAATGAAATTCCTCCTTTTCACTAACACAAGACAAACTATAACATCTAAACATTTCATTCAAATGACAAAACGACAGTTCAAATTTAACAATTACGTTACGTGAAAGTGGGAAATATTACAGTTTGTAATATAACTATTTATTTGGAGTTCGAGATAAATCCTGATATTTGGCCGTTTCATATTTCCTTATTCGCGTTTATGAGTATAGAAAAGAGGCTATAAGCACCTTATACCGCCCAACTTATTTATACATAAAGATTCAGCGTAACTTTTTCTGTCCGCTTCGTTTGGTATGAAAGGGTTGTAAAAGGAGGACTTAAAATGAAGAATGTTACAACCGTCTTCTGGATTTCCCTGGCAACCTGTTTGGGCCTCGTTGTTTGGGGATTTCTGGCTCCCATTAACTTCAGTGAGACAACAGGCGAACTCACCGCCCAAATATCAAGGATTTTCGGCTGGTACTACCTCGCTGCCGTTTTCTTAATGCTTATTTTCTGCATTTATCTCATCTTTTCACGGTTTTCTTCCATTAAACTAGGCAAGCCCGAAGACAAACCGGAATTCTCACTGCTGTCCTGGTTTGCCATGCTGTTCAGCGCAGGTATGGGGATGGGGCTGGTTTTCTGGACGACTTCCGAACCGATTTCCCACGCTTTCATCAGCGCCCCCCGCGCTGAAACTGGCACCAATCAGGCCATCACGGAAGCCATGCAGTTTTCATTCTTCCATTGGGGCCTGCATGCCTGGGCAGTATACGGTCTCGTCGCTTTGGCGCTCGCTTATTCTAAATTCCACAATGACGCCCCCGGTCTGATCAGCGCAACATTGGTTCCGTTATTCGGCAAAAAGCTGATGGCAGGGCCACTCGGCAAATTGATCGATGTGCTGGCGGTCTTCGCCACGATTGTCGGCGTCGCCTCCACATTGGGATTCGGTTCAGCTCAAATAAACGAAGGCATGCACTTCCTTCTCGGGACACCGAACACGTTTCCGTTTCAATTGCTGATCCTGGCTGTAGCGACCGTCCTGTTCATCCTTTCCGCCTGGTCAGGGATTGGCAGGGGCATCAAGTATTTAAGTAACATCAATATGGTACTCGCATTCGCGCTGGTGATCCTGTTGTTGTTCGCCGGGCCGACAATTTACATATTGAATATGTTTACACATAGCCTTGGAGGCTACCTGTCGAATTTCTTTATGATGAGTTTCCATTTGGAACCGCTTAATATAGATCGCCGGGCCTGGGTAAACAGCTGGACCATCTTCTACTGGGCATGGTGGATTTCGTGGGCACCGTTCGTCGGTATTTTTATTGCGCGAATTTCCCGTGGGCGTACAGTAAAGGAATTTGTACTCGGGGTATTATTGGTGCCTTCGATTGTCTGCTTTATTTTCTTCGCAGTATTCGGAGCTTCCGCCCTTAACCTGGAACAGAACGGCATTGCCAAAATTTCAGAATACAGTTTGGAGACGGCGACTTTTGCCGTGTTGCAGAATTACCCGCTCGGAACATTGATGTCGATCATGACGTTGTTCGTGGTTGCCATATTCTTTATCACTTCTGCTGATTCAGCCACTTTCGTACTTGGCATGCAGACGACCGGCGGCATGATCAATCCGCCGAACCTCGTGAAAATCACATGGGGGCTGATTCAGTCAGCAGTCGCCGCCATCATTGTCTTCTCGGGCGGCACACTTGGTTTGCAGAACATCCTGATTATAGCGGCACTTCCTTTTTCAGTGGTCGTATTGCTGATGGGCGCTGCTTTTTTAAAGGATGCGTCGCAGGATCCACTGGTTAAGAAAGCAAAAAGAGGCAGAATATAATTTTAATAAAGAGCATTTCCTTGTTGTGTGGGGAAATGCTCTTTATTTTGTCGTTTTTCATTAATTTGAATGCAATCTCTTTAGTTGTCGTTTTCTGAAGGGTTATTTCTCGAATTTATTGTATAAAAATTCCATAAAAGCGCTTTCGGCAATCGAAAGAGGGCCGGCAACTGGATTTATGATCGGTATAACAGGTTTTATGATCGGCAAAACTAGTTTTATG
>NZ_JRGN01000060.1 GCF_000775575.1 Planococcus sp. CAU13 | reverse complement strand
TCGCCCGCATTTTCATTTAATCGCCCGCAAGTGGCTCCGGAACGCACGCCCCCCTAAAAACAATCCAATTCAGCGATTCCGCCTGTACATTCTCCCTTTTTTAATAAGAAAAACCCGCCTGCATCAAGATGCAAGCAGGTTTCCGCAAAATCCCTTACATATTCCGGCGATACTGGCCGCCGACTTCGTATAAGGCAGTCGTAATCTGACCGAGGCTTGCCACTTTGACAGTTTCCATCAATTCTTCGAAGATGTTGCCGCCAGTTTTCGCGACCTGCTTCAGGCGCTCAAGCGCTTCAGCTGAATCGTTGCGCTCCTGGAACGCGCGCAAATTGGCGATCTGTGTTTCTTTTTCTTCTTTTGTGGCGCGGGCGATTTCCATCGAGTTGATGTCTTCGTCCGATTGCGGATTCGGATTCAAGTATGTGTTGACTCCGATGATCGGCAATTCGCCTGTGTGTTTCAGCATTTCATAATGCATCGATTCTTCCTGGATCTTCCCTCGCTGATACTGTGTTTCCATTGCGCCAAGCACGCCGCCGCGGTCGTTGATGCGGTCGAATTCCTGCAATACCGCTTCTTCGACGAGCTGCGTCAGTTCTTCTACAATAAATGCCCCCTGCAGCGGGTTTTCGTTTTTCGACAGGCCGTGCTCTTTCGTGATGATCATCTGGATCGCCATAGCGCGGCGCACAGATTCTTCCGTCGGAGTCGTGATGGCTTCGTCGTAAGCGTTCGTGTGAAGCGAGTTCGTATTATCCTGCAATGCCATCAATGCCTGCAGCGTCGTCCGGATATCGTTGAAGTCGATTTCCTGTGCATGAAGGCTGCGGCCTGAAGTCTGCACATGGTATTTCAGTTTCTGGCTGCGTTCATTGGCACCGTACTTGTCGCGCATCACGATTGCCCAGATGCGTCTTGCTACACGGCCGATCACCGTATATTCCGGATCCAGGCCATTCGAGAAAAAGAATGACAGGTTCGGTGCGAAATCATCGATGTTCATGCCGCGGCTCAAATAATACTCCACGTACGTGAAGCCGTTCGACAGCGTGAACGCAAGCTGTGAAATCGGGTTTGCGCCCGCTTCCGCGATGTGATAGCCGGAAATCGAAACGGAATAGTAATTGCGCACTTTGTGGTCGATGAAGTATTGCTGGATATCGCCCATCATACGCAACGCGAATTCTGTTGAGAAGATGCACGTGTTCTGGCCCTGGTCTTCTTTCAGGATATCAGCCTGAACCGTACCGCGCACCACCTGCAGCGTGCCTTTACGGACTTCCGTAAATTCTTCGACTGTCAATGTGCGGCCAAGTTCTTCTTCGCGTTTTTTGACCTGCTGGTCGATTGCCGTATTCATGAACATTGCGAGGATTATCGGAGCCGGGCCGTTGATCGTCATCGAAACGGAAGTCGACGGCGCACAAAGGTCAAAGCCGTCATATAATTTCTTCATGTCATCCAGCGTACAGATGGATACACCTGATTCACCGACTTTACCATAGATATCCGGACGGTGATCCGGATCTTCGCCGTAAAGCGTTACAGAATCAAAAGCCGTTGACAAACGTTTTGCGTCATCATCTTTTGACAGATAATGAAAACGGCGATTTGTGCGTTCCGGTGTTCCTTCGCCCGCAAACTGGCGTTTTGGATCTTCACCCGCACGCTTGAACGGGAAAACGCCTGCTGTATAAGGGAATGAACCCGGCACGTTTTCAGCGTAGACCCAGCTCAAAATTTCGCCGTAATCGACGAATTTCGGCAGTACAACACGCGGAATCTTCAAGCCGGACAAGCTTTCTGTACGTAAAATCGTACGGATTTCCTTGTCGCGCACTTTCGTGACGAATTCATCGCCTGCATACGCTTCTTTCAGCGCAGCCCAGTTTTCGAGGATGCGTTTCGATTCGTTCGTCAATTCACCGCGTACGCCTTCCGCCAATGATTCGAGCGAATTCACCAATGCGTCATCCGGTGCATTCTTCTTCACTTCATCGATGGCGCCTTCCAATTGGAAGAGGCGACGGCCGAATGCTGCCTGCTCTTTCGATTTCGCGTGATAGCCGCGGACCGTATCCGTCAGTTCACGCAGATAATAACGGCGTTCATTTGGAATGATCAAATTCTCTTTCTGAGTTTTTACGAATTGCTCGTAATCCGTCGTCCAGTCCGTGCCGCATTTTTCATTGACAACTGCCACCAATGCCGCGAATAAAGAATTTGTCCCTTTATCGTTGAACTGGCTCGCAATCGTGCCGTAGACCGGCATTTCATCAAGAACTTTATCCCACAGCAGATGGCTGCGCTGGAACTGTTTCTGCACCTGGCGTAGTGCATCTTCCGAGCCTTTGCGCTCGAATTTATTGATGACGATCAAATCGGCGTAATCGATCATGTCGATTTTTTCTAGCTGCGTCGGCGCACCGAACTCGCTCGTCATAACATACATCGACACGTCTGAGAATCCGGCAATCGCCGCATCCCCTTGCCCAATGCCGCTTGTCTCCACTACGATTAGGTCGAAGCCGGCTGCTTTCACGACATCCAGCACATCACCGATCGCGCCGGAAAGTTCCGAACGCGAGCCGCGAGTCGCAAGGCTTCTCATGAAGACGCGGTTGTTGAAGATCGCGTTCATGCGGATGCGGTCACCGAGAAGGGCACCGCCTGTTTTTTGTTTAGTCGGGTCAATCGACAGGATTGCGATCCGTTTGTCCGGCAATTCGGACAGGAAACGGCGGATCAGTTCATCCGTCAGCGAGCTCTTGCCCGCTCCGCCTGTACCTGTAATCCCAAGAACAGGTGTATTTTTCGAACGCTCACGGACTGCCGCAAGCAATTCATTCGTATTGACGTCACGCGTATGCGCTTCTTCCACAGTCGTGATGAAATTGGCGAGCGCCACCGGATTGTCCGCTGACAACTCTTCAAGCGGTAGATCAGGTTTGACCGTGGAGAAATCACATTCCTCAACGATTTCCGTAATCATGCCCTGCAGGCCTTTTTTACGGCCGTCTTCCGGCGAGAAGATGCCGGCGATGCCGTATTCTTCAAGTTCCTGGATTTCGCGCGGCAGAATAACACCGCCGCCTCCGCCGTAGATGCGGATATGGCCGGCGCCACGTTCCTGCAGCAAATCATGCATGTACTTGAAGTATTCGACGTGGCCGCCTTGGTAAGATGAAATCGCAATACCCTGCACATCTTCCTGGATTGCCGCGTTGACCACTTCTTCAACAGAACGGTTATGTCCGAGGTGAATCACTTCCACACCGCTCGCCTGAAGGATGCGGCGCATGATGTTGATCGATGCGTCGTGGCCGTCAAAAAGGCTCGAAGCCGTCACGAAACGGATGTGGTTTTTCGGCTGATACGTTTTTGTTTCCTGGATTGTAGCCATTTATGAATAGCCCCCTGTTATCGAGATTTTTTCCCCAGCCATCCCCTGCAAAAGGAACTTCGTTTGCATTTCAATAAATTCTTCAATGGTGAAATCGCGCAGTGCCCAGCGGCGGAATGCCCACATCTGACCCTGGACGAATAAATGATGGGACGCCAGCAGGATTTCCTTCTGTGTCAGGTCCACCTGGCCGCGTTCGGCACATTCCGTCAGCAGGCGCTCGAAAAGGGAAACCATTTCCGTTTCTTTTTTCAGCACATACTGCAAAGCATCTTTCGGTAATGCTTTCGATTCCTGGTACATGACAACGAATTCATCCTGCATGTCGTCGATCAAGCCGTAATAATGCTCGAGAGCCGTCACCAGCACTTCCCATGAGCCGTTCTCCATATCAATAGAAGCCAGCCGCGAATGCACTTCATCGTAGATTGAGTCACAGACAAGATAAAGGACATCCTCTTTGGTGCGGATGTACTCGTAAAGAGTGCCGATGCTGAATCCGGCCGCTTTGGCGATTTCCCTCGTCGTTGTCCGGTGAAAGCCCTTTTCTTTGAAAAGCGTGACAGCGCCGCGGATCATCTGCGCCCGGCGCTTTTCGATCAGGCTTTCATCTTTAACGGAAGACTGTATTGCACGCTTTTCATTCATTGGCCTGCCTCCGATTATTTAGTGACCATACGGGAAATGACCAGACGCTGGATTTCCTGTGTGCCTTCATAGATTTGTGTGATTTTCGCGTCGCGCATAAAGCGTTCAACCGGATAATCTTTCGTATAGCCATAGCCGCCGAACACCTGAACCGCTTCAACAGTGACTTTCATCGCTGTATCGCCGGCCATCAATTTCGCCATCGCCGATTCTTTGCTGTATGAATATTTATTGGATTCGAGCCATGCAGCCTGATATGTCAGCAGGCGTGAAGCTTCGATTGAAGTCGCCATATCTGCCAGTTTAAATGATATGCCCTGATTTGCAGCAATCGGCTTGCCGAATTGCTCGCGCTCTTTCGCATAGCCGATGGCAGCGTCCATTGCGCCCTGTGCAATGCCGACTGCCTGAGCCGCGATGCCGTTCCGTCCGCCGTCAAGCGTCTGCATCGCAATTTTAAATCCTTGGCCAAGTTCACCAAGCATGTTTTCTTTCGGTACACGGCAATTGTCGAAAATGATTTCCGTTGTCGGACTTGAACGGATGCCAAGCTTGCGTTCTTTTTTGCCTACCGAGAATCCTTCAAAATCGCTTTCCACGATGAATGCAGTCGTGCCTTTATGTTTTGAAGTCGGGTCAGTCACAGCGAAGACGATGTAGATGTCCGCGATGCCGCCGTTTGTAATGAAGATTTTCGAACCGTTCAGAATGTAATGATCGCCGTCTTCTTTGGCAGAGGTTTTCATGCCGCCCGCGTCACTTCCTGAAGCCGGTTCAGTCAAACCGTAAGCGCCGATTTTCGTACCTTCTGCCATCGGACGCAGATATTTCTGTTTCTGCTCTTCTGTACCGAATGTGTAGACCGGCCAGCCGGCAAGTGATGTATGCGCTGACAGCGTTACGCCTGTCGATGCACAAACGCGTGACAATTCTTCAACCGCGATGCAATACGCCAGGTAATCGGATCCGATTCCGCCGTACTCTTCAGGCCAAGGAATCCCTGTCAGGCCCAGTTCAGCCATTTTATCAAAGATTTCGCGGTCAAAACGTTCTTCTTCGTCGCGCTCTTCTGCTGTCGGCGCCACTTCGTTGTTTGCAAAATCGCGCACCATTTTGCGGATCATTTCATGTTCTTCGCTTAATTTGAAATTCATTATCTTTTCCCCCTGCTATTTTAATAATTGCTTGCTGATGACGATTCGCTGGATTTCACTTGTGCCTTCGTAGATTTCCGTCACTTTTGCGTCGCGGAACAGACGCTCCACCGGATAATCTTCTGTATAGCCGTAGCCGCCGTATACCTGGATCGCTTCAATCGCGATATCCATGGCCGCTTTCGATGCGAACAGTTTCGCCATCGATGCTTCTTTATTGCAGTCCTTGCCTTCGGAATAAAGGCTCGCTGCGTTGTAAACCAACAGTTTCGCCGCCTCAACCTGTGTTGCCATATCGGCAAGTTTGAAGGCGACACCCTGCTGCTGAGCAATCGGTTTGCCGAACTGCTCGCGTTCTTTCGCATAAGCCACTGCATACTCATAGGCCGCTTCCGCAATGCCAAGTGCCTGTGCGGCGATGCCGATACGTCCGACATTCAAGTTTGCCATGGCGATAGAGAAGCCTTTATTTTCCGTACCAAGCATATTTTCAGCAGGCACCCGCATATTATCGAACGTCAATTGCACCGTACGCGAACCGTGCAGCCCCATTTTCTTCTCATCTTTTCCTATGATCAGGCCCGGATAATCTTTTTCAACAATAAAAGCGGAGATGCCGCGCGATCCAGCTTCCGGTTTCGTCGAAGCGAAGACGATATACGTATCCGCTTCGCCGCCGTTTGTGATGAACACTTTGGAGCCGTTCAATACGTAATCGTCGCCGTCGCGAACCGCTTTCGTCTTCAGGCTTCCGGCATCAGAGCCGGCAGACGGTTCAGTCAGACAGAATGCGCCAAGGTATTCGCCGCTTGCCAGTTTCGGCACGTATTTCGCAATTTGTTCCTCTGTCCCGAAATTCAGGATCGGATTGGTGCCGACTGATGTATGGACAGAAAGGATGACGCCGATGACGCCGCTCGCTTTCGATAATTCATGGATGGCCGTGATATAGGAAGTGAAATCCATTTCCGCGCCGCCGTATTTTTCCGGAGCTGTGATGCCCATCAGGCCAAGCTCCGCCATTTTGTTCATTATTTTTCGCGGAAATTCGCCCGCTTCCATTTTTTCGATGAACGGCGTAATTTCTTCACGCGCAAAATCGCGCACCATATTGCGCATCATAATCTGTTCGTCTGTAAAGTGTAAATCCAATGCGGGTTCCCCCTCGATTAATTGTATTCGTAGAATCCGCGTCCTGTTTTCTTGCCGAGCCAACCGGCTTTTACGTACTGGCGCAGTAACGGGCTTGGGCGGTATTTGCTGTCGCCGAATCCTTCATGCAGCACTTCCATGATGTAAAGGCACGTATCCAGGCCAATAAAATCAGCCAGTTCAAGCGGCCCCATCGGGTGGTTCATGCCCATTTTCATGATGCTGTCGATCGCTTCTTTCGTCGCTACGCCTTCCTGCAGCGTAAACACCGCTTCATTGATCATCGGCATCAGGATCCGGTTCGAAACGAAGCCCGGGAAGTCATTGCATTCTACCGGCGTCTTCGATAATTTTACTGTCATTTCTTCAATTGCCTTGTAAACTTCATCAGTCGTCGCAAGGCCGCGGATGATTTCAACCAGTTTCATGACCGGTACCGGATTCATGAAGTGCATGCCGATTACCTGCTCGGGACGGTTTGTCGCCGCTGCAATTTCCGTGATCGGCAGGGAAGAAGTATTCGTTGCAAGAATCGCGTGCTTCGGCGCCACTTCGTCAAGTTTCTTAAAGATGCTGTGTTTGATTTCCATATTTTCAACAGCCGCTTCGATGACGATGTCGATGTCATGCGCGTCATTCAAATCAAGTGAAGGAGTGATGCGGCCGAGAACTTCTGTTTTTTCCTCTTCTGTCATACGTCCTTTTTCGACGTTGCGGGAAAGGTTTTTCGTGATGTTCGCGATTCCGCGGTCGTATGCTTCCTGTTTCATATCATTCAATTTCACGATGAATCCTGCCTGTGCGCAAACCTGCGCGATGCCGGAACCCATCTGTCCGGCTCCGATCACCATTACGTTCTGAATTGCCATGCTTAATTTGCCTCCTTGGGAACTTCGATCATAATTGCGTCGCCTTGTCCGCCGCCTGAACAGATGGCAGCGATGCCGATACCGCCGCCGCGGCGTCTCAGCTCATACGCAAGCGTCAGGATGATGCGTGTTCCGCTGGCACCAATTGGGTGGCCGAGCGCAACAGAGCCACCGTTGACGTTGACTTTTTCGGCGTCAAGACCGGCGATTTTGGAGCTTGCGAGCGCGACCGCCGCAAATGCTTCATTGATTTCAAATAAATCGACATCCTCCAGTGATTTGCCGGTTTTCTTCAGTAATTCATTGATGACAAGGCCCGGTGTTTCCGGGAAGCGGTTTGGTTCAACCGCCACCTCTGTATGAGCCAAAACATAGGCAAGCGGCGTCTTGCCGTCTCTTTGCGCGCGTTCTTCGCTCATTAAGATTAATGCAGCCGCCCCGTCGTTGATGCCAGGCGCGTTACCTGCAGTAATCGTTCCATCCTTGCCAAATGCCGGTTTCAGTTTTGCCAGTGTATCCGCCGTTGTGCCTTCACGCGGCGCTTCATCCAGTACGACCTGGATCGGATCGCCTTTGCGCTGTTTCACTTCGACCGGCGTGATTTCTTCAGCGAAAATATCTTTTGATTTGAGTGCGCGTTCATGAGAACGGACAGACCATTCATCCTGCTTTTCACGCGTCAGGCCGTGTGCTTCTGCTGTCGCGTTTCCGTATGTGCCCATATGGACTTTTTCGGGATGGAATGAACACGATAAACCGTCGTACACCATGCCGTCGATCAGCTGCGAATCGCCCATGCGAAGCCCCCAGCGCGCTTTCGGCAAATAATAAGGCGTGTTCGACATCGATTCCATGCCGCCTGCCACAATAACTTCTTCATCGCCGAGGCGGATGATCTGGTCAGCAAGTGTCACAGAACGGAGGCCGGATGCACATACTTTATTGATCGTTTCTGATTTGACGTTATAAGGAATGCCCGCTTTATAGGCCGCCTGTCTGGATGGAATCTGCCCCTGGCCAGCCTGCAGCACGTTGCCCATGATGACTTCGTTGACATCTTCCGGCTGAATCCCGGCGCGGTTCATCGCTTCTTTGATCGCCGCCGCCCCAAGGTCACTCGCTGACAGCGAACTCAGGCTGCCGCCGTATTTTCCGAATGCTGTTCTTGCCCCGTCAATGATAACTGTTTTTGCCATTGTGATTTTCCTCCCTTTTGTTTGTAACCGTTTTCATATGGAATAAAAAAATATAAGGTGTTCCGTAAAATCTGAGAAGCGACGATAAACTGTGAAAAACCGATGATAAAGTCTTAAAAATCGACGATAAATGGCTTGGAATCGACGATAAACCCTTAAGAATCGACGATAAATTCCGGAATCGCTGATAAAACAGACATTAATCTTCGGGAAGTTGTTTCAGTTAATAACATTGCTCCTGCATCACTCCGCTACGTTACGTTGCTTCGTCGCAAATATTT
>NZ_JRGN01000252.1 GCF_000775575.1 Planococcus sp. CAU13 | reverse complement strand
GCACATTGAGTGCGCTGCAGTCTTTTAGGTTGTTGCGATATTTTACTTAAGAACCGATAGCGGGCGGATGTATTCGCCTGCAAAGTAAACTTCAGGGAATCTGAGATCATCGGAAGAAGTTCTGTACCATGTACGGTCCGGTTTCTTCAATGCTTCTTTCAGGATAACAGGGTAACCCGCTGCTTTATAAGTGAAAGCGACGTTATTTGTCAGGACTTCTGCGCTTGTGCGCGCGTTCTGGTTAATGGCTGTTGTCAAACCAAGTTCATAGGCGAAAAGCTCTTTGCCGCCCATTGCCTGGTCGATGCGGTACATATGGCCCGCCGCTTTCGAGCCCCAGAACGGGTCAGAAGCGTAGCGCATGTTCATGCCGATTGCTTTGGAACCGAAGTTCGAGCCGTTGGCGTACACTGCATTCGGTGGAATATAGTTTTTATTCCAGAACAGGGAAATCAATTCGTCGATATTCTCTTCAACTGTAGCGAAATGGTCATTGGCAGGGTTGTTGTCATAGACTCTCAGGCCGAACAGGTTATTGAAAGTCACCGCACGTGCACTCAGGCCATAGGCGCTTTCGTGCTGGGCAAGTGCCAGAATCATAAGGGCGTTGATGCCGCTTTCTGCTTCAACTTTTTTCAGGTGAGTTCCCATGCCGATCAGTTTGCTTCGTTTGGAAGCGTCTTTGTATGTGGTGCTGCTTGGGTTATTGGCTTCCAGTTCAAGCAATCTTTTTACGATATAAGCGTCAATTTCTGCGGCCGTATAAGAAGTCGTGCTTCTTGCAGGCAGGTACTGGAAGTAATTGTAGCCGCGTCCTGCGACTTTGCCGCCTGTAGTCAGGAACTCAATGCCGTCCCAGCTGTGGTAGCGTTGTCCAGCTGACATGAATGACGGCGCTTTGCCGATGCTGTAGGCTGAATAGGAATTTTTCGCATTTGAGTAGATATGGTGGTTCAGGTTGCCGCCGCTTACCGAGTAATATGAACGGCCAGTCATTTGGCTCCATAATTTCAGGTTGGCGTTCTGGTGGCGGATGAAGCCGTCCTTGCCGGAAACGCGGACCTGCACATAATCTTTCGTCGATCCGTAATATTCAAGTTCAGTATCCGCGCTGACATAAGTGAATGCATTGCGCAGTACCGTGTCGCCTTTAGCGTCGACTGCTGTCGTGGCGTAAACCGTTGTCAGGCTGTCTGACGGCAGTGGAACCGTAATGACCACGCCTGAATTCATACGTACAATTGCATTGTCGTAATAAACCGCGTTGCCGTTCCCAGCTTTAAGGAAGGCTTCAGCTGCTTCAAACGTATCGAATTTCCTGATGACTTTATGTGTTCCGTCAGATGCTGCAGTTGCTACATCATATGTCAGCACAGGTTCCGCCTCCGGTTCTTCAGGCTGAGCTGCTTTGGCCACTTTCAAAAGGCGGGACATGATTGCAGCAGCGTCACCGCGTGAAGCATTGTCTTCTGGCCGGAAGAAAAGTTTGCCGTCAATCGGAGATCCTTTGAAAATTTCATAGGCTACCGTATTTGCTACAGCAGGACGGTAATCTGCAAGGATCTTCTTCACATCAGCGAATTGAAGGTTCGTGGATTTTTCTTCGATCTGAAGATATTTCATCGCACGTTCAGTTATGACAGCCATGTGCACGCGTGAAATGACTTTATGCGGTTTGAAAGTGCCATCTGTATAGCCTGTAATTATTTCCGCGTTGGAAGCTGCAAGGACTTCATTCAGGAAATCGTTTTCGCTTTTTACATCCGTGAAAATTTTGCCTTCTGTAGGCGTTTCAAGATTTAAAGCGCGTGAAATGATTGCAGCGAACTGGCCGCGCGTCACTTGTGCATCGGGTCTGTATTCCCCGTTCCCGTAACCGTTCATGACTTTCAGTTCAATCATTTCAAGTAATGCTTCTTCATGCCAGTGGCCTGTTATGTCATCGGCCGCATGTGCAGACTGTGAAAATGGAGTAAGGATGATCAGAAATGCTAATAAAGCTGTAAAATATTTTAATCTGCTGGTCATTTATATCCGCCTTTTCTGAAAAAATTTCCTGCCGGCACCAAGGTGGCCCGGCAGAATGTGAATGATTATGGTGCTGAGTAATAAGTGACAAGGCCCTCGAAAATAGCCTGCGCGTATTTATCAAGATAAGCTGGGCTCGTCAATTTCGCGAAATCCGGATCATGAGTCAGGAAACCGAGTTCAACAAGTACTGCCGGAATGTCCTGATTGCGGATGACATGGTAATTGCCGTCAGCTACACGGCGGTAATGCATGTTTGCATACTGCACGATTTTGTTCTGAATATCCAAAGCCAGATACTTACTTTCAACTGCATTGGCATTCTTCGAATTGTAGAAGACTTCGGAACCTTTAGCGGTGGAGTTGCTGAAAGCATTCACATGAACGCTGACAAAAGTTTCTGCGTAATTCTGTCTTGCGAAATCAACCCGGTCCTGAAGGGAAGGGAAGACATCGGTTTTACGCGTCATCAGAACATTTGCGCCAACCGCTTTCAGTTTGGCTTCAACGCGCTTCGAGACATCAAGCACGATGTTCTTTTCTACGACACCGTTTCTTGTTGCACCGGGGTCAGATCCGCCGTGTCCTGCGTCAAGCACGATGACACGGTTCTTCAGAACGTGGCCGCTTGAATTGACCAGCTTCAAATACGTTTTATGGACGAATCCGGTATGTGTGCCGAATTTAACTTTTGCCCAATAACCGTCTATGGAAAGAACAGTGACTTTATTGCCGGCAATAAGTTTTGTGACAATCGGGCTTGTGGCATTGGCCGCACTTCTCATATTCAGGGAAGCGACAGTCACTTTGCCTGTAAGGCTGCTGTTTGTCACAGGAGTGACGGGTTTATCTTTTTCATAGACAACTGTATAAGATTTGCTGATATACGCTGGCAGGTCGTTGAAGAGAACCAGGTACCAGCCGTTTGTTTCGCCGTGGACTTCGATAATGTCATTGCTCTTGAATTGGCCCATCAGCACGCCGTTTGCATTAGGCGCGTTTCTGACGTTAAGAACAGTCGTGTTGATCTTGACAAAATGAGTGGCCAGTCCAACCGGCTGTGAGTTTGCGTCAAGGAAGCTGATGTATGATTTATGGATATAGGAAGGACGCTTTGCATAGCGAATTTCCACCCAGTCCTTATTGGCGTCACTGACGATGGTTACAGGCTCACCGTGCTTAAGTTTTCCGTTGACGCTGTGTGCATCTCCAGGGCCTGAACGGACATTAAGTGTATCTCCTGCATTTGGAAGTTTTACAGTTCCTTTAACCATTTCGGTTTGAGAAGCTCTGACTACGGGTACAATAAATTTAGTGTCTAATGCTCTGGCAAGCATTAAAGAAAATTGGCCGCGTGTCAAAGATGAACTGGAATTGAATTTACCCTGTGAACCCTGGGTGATTCCTTTGTAATAAAGTCCATTGATGAATGGCGTGTATTCCTCAGTGAGTGATACATCCGAGAACATGAGAGGCGTGTTCAGTGAAGCTGGCTGCTGAATGCTGAATGCGCTGGCAAGGACTTTCGCCATCTGGCCGCGGCTCAAGTTAGCGTAAGGTTTGAATGTACCGTCCGGGTTACCTTTGAAATAACCCAGCTTGACTGCTTTACTGATGTACTGATACTCTTCGGTGCCTTTTTTAACATCAGGAAACGTGATATTCGCTCCAGCGATATTTTGGTTGCCGGTTGCGATCACCAGCATTTTCGCAGCCTGGAAGCGGCTTACATTTCTTTCAGGTTTAAAAAGTGACTTTCCATTTTCAACATAACCTTTGATAATTCCTTTGCTGCTTATATAAGAAACTTCTTCCGAATATTCATCTGTGGCTGAGACGTCAGAAAAGGCCGTACTTGCACTTACTGATGATCCAGTCGAGAAGAACACCCCGCTGATCAGCATAAAAGCAAAAAGTATGCAAACATTCCTCATTTATACAATTACCTCCATATTTTAGTCTAATGAAATGATACCAATAGACTCACTTAAAAGCTATCATACATTTATCCTTCTTAATACCCTTTTTTTATTAAAATGATAATATTCATAAGCATATAGACATGAAAAACCAGCTGTAGCACCGGTTTTTTCCCTTCGGAAACCAAGAGGGGAATATAGGGTGGGTTCAATTAACCTGTAGGTAAGGTATGTTTTTTTGTAAATATATTACTTTAATTTCGAGATGAACAATAAGAATCAAGCAAAAATAAAAAGGCTGCAGCAAAAGCTCATGAAGATGAGTCTTTGCTGCAGCCTTTAATGTGCTTATTTGTTTTTAGCGCGATCGATGAATTTCTGCAATTGAGTTTTTGTTACGTTGTCAGTTACTCCGTAATAGCCATTTTCATAACCCGTTGTAACGTTGTTATGGAAAAGAGTTGAAATATAGCCGTAGAACATGTGGTTCGTAGGAACATCTTTGAATCCGCCATTTTTCTGGCCGTTCAATTTGTAAGCTTCTGTGATCACTTTCGCCATTTGTGAACGGTTCAATTTATCGTTCGGATTGAATTTGCCGTTAGAACCAGTGAAGATCCCTGCTTCATAAGCGGCGTTGATGTATTCGATTTTCGGGTTGGTCGAGTAGATATCCGAGTAGTAAGTGTCTTTTGATTTTGCTTTCAGGCCCAAAGCTTTAACGATTGTTTCTGCTGCTTCAAGTCTTGTAACGTAACTGTTCGTGTCTAATTTTGCAGAAGTCGCTGTCACTGTTGGTGCTGAGAAATTCTTAACGCGTTTAGCACCGATATATTTGCTGCCCCAGTAGTAAGGATCGTTGATGGATGAAACCATGATGCCTTTACTGGATGAAGAATGGATGAAGTTATTGCTGCCGATGTAGATCCCGACGTGAGAGACACCTTTACCTGAAGTGTTGAAGAAGACAAGGTCTCCGACTTGCAGATTGCTTTTCGAAACAGAAGTTCCAGTGTTGAACATTTCGCCAGTTGTGCGTGGAAGAGATACGCCGTTTTTCGCAAATACGAATTGGACGTAACCGGAGCAGTCAAAACCTGATGGCGTTGTGCCGCTCCATTTATATGGAACACCTAGATATTGTTTGGCTGTTGCGACTAATTGATTTGAAGTTGAAGCTTCAGTGGCAGTTGGCAAGGTTGGAAGTATCAGGAAGACCGCTAGTAACGTGATGATTATGCGTTTCATACTTTTACATTTCCCCTTAAATAATTTTTTTATTTTTTGTATTATTTTTCTAAATTTCCTGTTTGAAGCATAGCACGGAAGGGTAAGTATTTAAGTTACATTTGTGTAACAAAACAATTACACCCTGAAATAAACCCCTCTGATTCCCGTTCTAAAGCGGTTTTCGTTACTTTGAAATAATTAGTTTTTTATGAATAAAAGCATGTTGAAATGGGTATATTGGTGGATTTGAGGTTTGGATAGGGGAAATATACAGAAGAATATCAATTCGCTTCGGCGCTTTGGATAAGAATCTATATTCCGTAAAACAGCTGCGCTTGCCTGGGGGCTCGCACTGAGCTAACTCGTACTAGTTTCACTTCGTCCGAGTGGATCTCGCCCTTCGTCGGCATTCGCCTATTCCCCTGGGCGTCTGCACTGTTTTGCTTCATATCTAAGAACCACTTCTAGATGAATGAGCGGAAGGCAGCGAAGTGCAGAGATGTGCTCCTGCATCGCTACGCTGCTTCGTCGCAAAGAC
>NZ_JRGN01000078.1 GCF_000775575.1 Planococcus sp. CAU13 | reverse complement strand
CGTTTTGCTGTTCAGTTTTCAAGGTTCAATTTTCATGCCCTGTTGAAGCGACTTCTCTAATTTATCATTGCCCCGCGCCGGAGTCAAGCTTTAAATATTATACTGAAAAACTTAATTTGGCGAAGCGACATGTAATATCATAATACGTTCCCCTCTGAATTGTCAACGACAAAAGGATAAAAAACGCAAAAAGTCGAAAACACGTTCATTTGCATTAGTGTAAACTGTTATTCATTTCCCTTAATCCACACCCTCCTCTAATGAAGAAAGCCGGATTGTCCTGTGACAATCCGGCCTCATATTCAGCATTTCTAAATCAGATCTTAACGGAATAGTAACGATGGAAAATCCCTTCACTCTTCGTCAGGACCCCTTCGACAAGTATCATTTCTTTATCTACCAGGTATTCAATAAATACCTCCAGATCAGAAGAATAGTTTTTCAGCTCTTCCTGCTCGTGCAATTCCTGGATTGTCCAGCTCCTCTTTTTCGTCATCACTTCCATGATATGCTGCGCTCCATCCGCGGTTCGCGAATGAATCAGGAATTCGCTGGCCAGGAATAGGAGCTCAAGTCTTTTATCGATCGATTCATCGCTGAGCACAAGTTCTTCGTACAGTTTATAAATCGACGGCTCCATCTTTTTGACCTGTGACCAGACAGTAACTTCAGGCGGCAAACCATTTTCCAGCACTGCCAGACGAGCCAGGTGATGGAGGGATTCGATAACGTGCCTGTATGCATCGAGGTAATTTTTTTCCTCAAACAGCATTTTGCCTTCCAGATACCGTCTGATAAGCTTGGCATATTCAAGTCCCATTTTAATTTTCCTGCCAGCAAAGGGATATTCCCTGAGCTCGGTTATCAATTTTTCCATAAACTCGTTTCGATCGTAAATGATCCGGCCATTGAAGAGCCAGTCCACAATTTTTCGGTTTGTGCCAAGCAGCAGCCATTTTTTAAGCTGCTTTTCTGTGATGATGTGCATCGCTGCTTTTTTCGTTCCGTAAGTGTAATGCTTGGTGAAAACGGATGTTTCATTTTCTTTGGTAATGATCAGCAGGATGGTATCGAAAGTATCCGTGTTGGGACTGAGTTTTTCTCTTTTTTCAACGAGCATTACGCCAAGTGTGCTTTCCTGGCCTGCACGCTCCTGATAAATCGGTCTTAGTATTTGTTCCATTCCATTTCGCTCCCTGCAGTTTCAGGCTTGTTTACGTGTCTGTCCTTTATTCATTTACCCCAATTATAGTTACTTCAATTTCTTTCTTAAAGATTACAGGCCAATGAAAGATGCTGCGATTGTTTGCTTTTCTCTATTTCGACATATTTCCGCTGAATCCTTCATAAGAAAAGCATTAACACTTTTTCACTTTGAATGTGATATAGTATGATGGATGCAAGGAGGAATTGAACATGAAACCTTATAAAAATAAAATTAACCGAATCCGGACTTTTGCGCTGTCGCTGATTTTCATCGGCATCGTCATTATGTATATAGGTATTTTCTTCAGAGATCAGCCTCTCATCATGGTCATTCTTATGCTGCTGGGTGTCATTGCAATCATCGGAAGCACAGGCGTTTATGCCTGGATTGGACTTCTGTCCATGAAAACCGTTCCGGTCCAATGCCCGAATTGCGGACGCCATACGAAAATGCTTGGCCGCGTCGACATGTGCATGCACTGCCGTGAGCCGCTGACAATGGATCCTGCCCTTGAAGGAAAAGAATTCAATGTCGATTACAATAAGAAAAATTCCAAAGTATAAAGAATCCGCCAGCGACAAGATCGCTGGCGGATTCTTATTTCCAAATAAAAAACGGACACAGAAGAATCTATGCCCATTTTCTTATTGTGCCTTTGCTGTATCCGCAAGACAATCCTGGCACGTACCGTAAATTTCAAGACGATGGTAATCCACCTGGAAACCGGTAACGTGTGAAGCCAAATGTTCGACTTCGTCCAAACCCGGATAATGGAAATCGACTATTTTCCCGCAGCCATTACAAATCATATGGTAATGATCGTGTGTAACAAAATCAAAACGGCTCGATGAATCGCCGTAAGTCAATTCCTTTACAAGACCGGCTTTCTTAAAGACACGCAAATTATTATATACTGTTGCAACACTCATATTAGGGAAAGATTTCTCAAGCGCGCGATAAATGTCATCCGCTGTCGGGTGCGTTGTTGAATGAATCATATACTCCAAAATCGCATGGCGCTGTGGAGTGATTCTGACACCTGTAGACTTCAAAGCATCAAGCGCGTCTTTTAATAAACCTTCAGACATCGCCGTGCACCTCACTTCATAAAGATTCTTACTTTGTAATCGTTATAATCAGTGTACTCAAATTGACCCACCGATGTCAAGAAATCACTATAGGCGCGCTATTTGGAGAAGCATTTTTCCTTGCTTATTTCTTGCTGTGCAGCTCATTTTCCTTGCTGCCGAGACGCTGGTTGACAAAGCGCGCTGCGACAAACAGGAAATCAGACAGGCGATTCAGATAGGCGAGCACTTCAGGAGAAGTCCCTTCCCCGATGGAAGTGGCCAGGCGCTCAGCTCTTCTCACCACTGTTCGGGCGACATGGAGCGCAGCGCCAGCCGGATGGCCGCTCGGCAGGATGAAATTATTCAGTGCGGGCAGTTCCGCATCGTATTTATCAATCCAGGTTTCCAGTTTTCGAGTGTCTTCTGCATGCAGTTTCCATTTCACTTCTTTGCCTGCAGGAGTAGCCAATTCAGCCCCCACGTGAAATAAAGTCGTTTGGATTTCGTGGAAAATATCGCAGATTTCTTCTTTTTCATTGAAAAACTCGCTGTTTAAATGGGCCAGGCCCAAACCGATCATGGAATTCGCTTCATCGCATGTGCCGTATGCTTCGACCAATACATCATTTTTCGAAACCCTGGAGCCATACACCAGAGATGTGGTGCCTTTATCGCCTGTCTTTGTGTAGATCTTCATTGTTAATACCCCTTTTCCATACTAACGAGATTTACAGGTTCCCTATTTCCATCAAGCCATTCCCTTAAATCAGGCAGGAAAATTTCCATTGCCCGCTCGAGGTATTTACCGGATTTACTGGATACATGCGGAGAGACGATGACATTATTCATGAGCCAGAACGGATGGCTGTCAGGCAAAGGTTCCTGTTCAAAAACATCCAATACAGCATAGGCAATCATGTTATTTTGCATCGCTTCAATAAGAATCCCCTCATCCACCAGATCGCCGCGTCCGAAATTCATGAAGATGGCATCATTTTTCATCGCTTTGAAGTGCTCCAGATTCAGCAGGTATTTCGTTTCCGGGGTGCTGGGAAGAACTGAAACCACAATATCGGCTTCCGGCAGTTTGGCCAGCAGTTCATCGAAAGAAACCATTTCGTTCATATGGGCTGCCTCGGTTCCTGAGCGGTTGCAGCCGATGGTCATTACGCCAAACGCCTGCAGCAGCCGGCCGATTTCAGAGCCGATCGCGCCAGGTCCCAGGATCAGCGCAGTCGAACCGGAAATCTCCTTTGAACGGAATTTGCGCTCCCATTTCTGGTTACGCTGATTTTCGTAGATTTCAGGGAGAGACCGCTTCAAGGCGAGCAGATGGCCGAGGACTGATTCCCCCATCGGTGTTTTGTGGATGCCCCTCACATTTGATACAGTGATTCCCCGTTTGGCAATTGCTTCGTGCGGCAATTTTTCAACGCCGGCGCTCACAACCATGATCCACTTTAGCTTAAGGGCGCTGGCGATGTCCGCTTCATCAAGGTCTTCACCGTATGTTACGAGGACATCCGCTGTCGGCAGCCTGCTTTTATCTTTATAGGAGAAATGAAATTCCACATCAGGAAAACCTTTAATGATATTCTGTTTCATTTCATCGGATGGTAAAAATGTGAAAACTATTTCCATGAATGGATTCCCCCTATGCCTGACTGAGCTCTTTTACTGTTTCCAGAACTTCCTGGATATGGTTATCCACTTTGACTTTGCGCCATTCTTTTACAATGGTGCCCGTCGGATCGATCAGGAATGTGGACCGTTCGATTCCCATGAATTCTTTTCCGTACATTTTCTTTTCCACCCAAACTCCGTAGGCTTCCGAAACTTTGTGGTCTTCGTCCACCAGCAGCGAAAATGGCAGGCCGTGCTTGCTGATGAATTTGGTGTGCTGTTCTTCGGAATCGGCGCTGACGCCTAATATCACGGCACCCAGTTCTGAAAAATCTTTTTCTGCGTCACGGAAATCACAGGCTTGAGTTGTACACCCCGGTGTCATGTCCTTTGGATAAAAATAAAGCACCACATATTTCTTTCCGGAAAAATCCTGTAAAGAAACCGTCTCACCGTTTTCATTTTTCAGTGAAAATTCCGGTGCATGCAAACCTTCCAATGTTGTCATAACAATCACTCCTCTTCTATAAGTCTATCGTACCTAACTGCAGCTGCAGTTTCAATTTCTTTGGCGTTAATGTTGAAACTTGTCTACAATAAAGGGATAGACATTAAGTAGGAGGAATTTATCCAATGAACCACTCAGAATCAATCAGACTGCATGAAGAAGCACTAGAGCATATCGTAGGAGGCGTAAACAGCCCCTCAAGATCGTTCAAAGCGGTCGGCGGCGGCGCACCCGTTGTGATGGAACGCGCAAAAGGCGCTTATTTCTGGGATGTCGACGGCAATAAATACATCGATTTCCTCGCTGCTTACGGTCCCATCATTACAGGCCACGGCCACCCCCATATTTCAAAAGCGATTTCGCACGCCGCTGAAACAGGCGTTTTATACGGCACACCGACCCGCTATGAAATCACGTTTGCAAAAATGCTGAAAGAAGCGATGCCAAATATGGACAAAGTGCGCTTTGTCAACAGCGGCACCGAAGCGGTTATGACTACAATCCGCGTTTCACGCGCTTATACGGGCCGAACAAAAATCATGAAATTTGCCGGCTGCTATCACGGCCATTCGGATTTGGTGCTGGTTGCAGCAGGTTCGGGTCCCGCAACTCTCGGTACACCTGATTCTGCCGGTGTGCCGAAGACGATCGCCGAAGAAGTGATTACGATCCCTTTCAATGATCCGGCTGCTTTTGCTGAAGCGATGGAAAAATGGGGAGAGGAAATCGCCTGCATCCTGGTGGAGCCGATTGTCGGCAACTTCGGAATTGTGGAACCGAAGGAAGGGTTTCTCGAAGAAGTGCACCGCATAGCTGAAGTAAAAGGGGCTTTGATCGTTTATGACGAAGTGATCACGGCGTTCCGTTTCCATTACGGCGGCGCTCAGGACATGCTTGGGCTCAAACCGGATTTGACTGCCCTCGGCAAAATTATCGGCGGCGGTCTGCCGATCGGTGCTTATGGCGGTAAAAAAGAAATCATGGAAACAGTGGCTCCGCTGGGCCCAGCCTATCAGGCAGGCACTATGGCCGGAAATCCCGCTTCGATTCAGGCCGGTATCGCTTGTTTGGAAGTGCTGCAGGCTGAAGGGGTTTATGAGGAAATGGACAGGCTCGGCAAAATTCTTGAAAAAGGAATTTTACAAGCTGCCGAGGAATTTGGTATAACAATAACAGTCAACCGTTTGAAGGGCGCTCTTACAATCTACTTTACGGACGTTACTGTTGAAAATTATGAACAGGCTGAAGCGACAGACGGGGAAATTTTCGGCCGTTTCTTCAAACTGATGCTTGAACAGGGCATCAATCTGGCACCGTCTAAATACGAAGCATGGTTCCTGACGACGGAACATACAGAAGAAGATATCAAAATTGCAATACAGGCTGTGAGAAAAGCCTTCAGCCGGTTATAAGCAGCCTGGCAATACAGGAAGGAGGAAGCGTAAGTCATGAAATTAGGAGCACGTATATTAAAGACCGGTGTGGCGATTTCATTGGCGCTGTTTTTAGCCAGTTTATTGGAATTGCCTTCTCCTGTATTTGCAGGCGTCGCAGCCATATTTGCCATTCAGCCTTCCATTTACAGATCCTATTTGACTCTTTTGGAACAGGTGTACGGAAATTTGATCGGCGCCGTCATTGCTGTCATATTTGTATTGACCATTGGCAGCAATTACCTCACGATCGGACTCGCTGCCATCTTGACAATCGTTTTGATGCTCAAATTAAATCTCGAAAAAACGGTTCCGCTGACACTTGTTACGATTATCATCATCATGGATTCGCATACCACCAACTTTCTTTCTTTTGCCTCCCTTCGATTTTTGACCGTACTTCTCGGTATTTTCTCGGCGTTTATTGTTAATATGATTTTTCTTCCGCCGAAATACGAGACCCGGCTGTTCAAATCGATCCACGAAGTCAGTGAAGAAGTCATTCGATGGATACGCGTTTCGATCCGGCACGCTTCCGATCATGTTTCCGTAAAAGAAGATATTGACCGCCTGGATGAAAAGCTTATAAAAGTGGACCAATGGTATTCCTTCTATAAAGAAGAAAGAAGTTATACGAAAAAACAGCAATACGCTAAAATGAGAAAACTGGTGCTGTACAGACAAATGATTGCCACCTCCAAAAAAAGCCTGGACGTCTTAAAAAGGCTGCATCGTTTTGAAAACGAACTGACGGAGCTTCCGGAGCAGTTTCATATGATGGTTCAGGAGCGGCTTGAAAGTCTGGCAAGCTACCATGAGCAGCTTTACATGAAATATGTCGGTAAATTGAGGCCGGAACACAGTGAATCAGCTGGCAGTGAAGCTTCAGTGAAACGGCATGAAGTAATGGAAATTTTCGTAAAAGAGATAAATATTGCGCTGGAGTCCGAAAACCGCGATTTTTCCGTTTATCACCTGATGCATGTGTTGTCCGCAATGGTGGACTACGAAGAACAGCTGGAACACCTGGATTTGCTGATCATTGCTTACTTGAATTACCATAGTGATGAAGTCGATCAGGATCTGCAACACGCAATTTAATTTAATTTAAACTAATAAAAACGTGCAGAGGAATTTATTCCCCTGCACGTTTTTCTTAAGGTTAAGAAAGTATATTGCCTTTAGTCTGCCTGTCCTTAGTGTGGGTATTGCTCTGTCCAGACTCCAGCGCCTAACTCTTCGGGGCATAAGTCAATCCAGCTGCGTGGCAAAGAACGCCACTTCGCTGGCTCGCCTTATGCCTTTCAGAGCTGAACAGGCGCTTCCGCTTTTCTTAAGATTTCATGCGGGGATCAAGTGCATCACGCAACCCATCCCCCATTAAATTGAACCCAAGAACTGTCAGCATAATCGCAGCTCCGGGAAAAATCATCGTCCAAGGTGCATTTGTTAAGAAAGATCGGGAATCGGCAAGCATCTTGCCCCATTCCGGAGTCGGTGCAGAAGCGCCGAGTCCAAGGAATCCAAGCGCAGCCGCTTCAATGATGGCAGTGGCAATCGCCAGTGTCCCCTGTACAATGACCGGAGCCATCGAGTTCGGTAAAATATGCGAAAAGAGAATCCGGTTGTCTTTCATGCCAATCGCTTTGGCAGACATGATATATTCGTCTTCTTTGATGCTCAACACTTTTGACCTGATCAACCGGCCGAAATTGGGTACGTTGATAATGGCGATGGCAATCAAAGCGTTTCGAAGTGATGGCCCGAGAACCGATACAACAGCAATCGCCAGCAGGATACTCGGGAAAGCCAGCATGATATCAAAAATGCGGGAGATGATGGTATCCACCCATCTGCCATAATAACCGGCAAGGATGCCGAGGAAACTTCCCACAATAACTGAAGCAATTACTGCCAGAAATCCTACCCAGAGTGAAATTCGCGCTCCGTATACGACGCGCGATAAGATGTCGCGTCCAAAATCATCCGTCCCCATCCAGTAGGTTGAGGAAGGAGGCTGAAACCGCTGGGTCAAATCCTGCTCATTTATGCCCTGTAGCGTAAACATCGGACCGAATATAGCCAGTAAAATGAAGAAAATGACAATTCCCATTCCAACAACCGCTACTTTACTTTTGCGGAAGCCGCGCCATGCCTCTTTCCACGGTCCGGCAACTTTCTGAATTTCGACTTCATTTTTATTTATTGTCGTGTCAGCCATTGTTCTCCCCCTTCCTAATCATATTTAATGCGAGGATCCACCAGACTGTAGAGAAGATCCACGAACAGGTTGATCATGACGAATATGAAAGCGACAATCAGGATGCCCGACTGGATGACCGGATAATCCCGGAAACCGATTGCCTCGTAGATATATCGTCCGATCCCTGGCCACGCAAAGATGGTTTCGGTCAGGATGGCTCCGCCCAGCAGCAGCCCCATTTGAAGGCCGATGATTGTCATGACTGGAATAATGGCATTTTTCAGTGCGTGTTTATAGACGACCCAAAACATTTTCAAGCCTTTCGAACGGGCTGTCCGGACATAGTCTGAACGCATGACTTCGAGCATGCTTGAGCGGGTCATCCGGGCGATGATCGCCATCGGAATTGTGGCCAGCGCCGTTCCCGGCAGTATCAAATGCCGCATCACGGTCGCCAATTGATCGAATTGTCCCGTCATCAGCGTATCAATAACATAAAAACCGGTTATCGATTCAACCGGATCCCGTACATTCATACGGCCGGAAGTCGGCAACAGACCCAGTTCGATTGAAAAAATCCATTGATTTAAAAGGCCCAGCCAGAAGATTGGCATTGACACGCCGATCAAGGCAATAATCATGGCAAGATAATCAAACCATGAATTCTGGAACCAGGCCGAAATGATTCCCGCATTGATACCAATAATAACGGCAATGATAACTGCGAAGACAGACAACTCGATAGTTGCGGCCAGATAAGGCCATACTTCATCCACCACCGGGGTTCTTGTGCGGAGCGATTGTCCCAGGTCACCCGTTACAAGTCCTTTTAAATAATCGAAATATTGGATATACCATGGGTTATCGAGGCCTAGAGTTGTCCTCAATGCTTTTATGGCATCCGCAGAAGCCTGCTGTCCGAGGATTACTTGTGCAGGATCGCCCGGTATTGCACGAATGATCATAAAAACGATAAATGTCATTCCGAGCAGAACAGGAATCAGCTGCAATAGCCGTTTGCCAATATAGTTAAGCATTTCTTCACCTCTCCATCTCCAACAAATATGTATAAATTAATTTAAAAAAGAAGGGAAATCATTTCGATCTCCCTTCCCGAAAAATCTACTCGATGTCGACTGAAGCTAATTTGTCTGAACCTGTCGGGTGCGCTTTGAAGTTGATTACATTCTTGCCGCCAGCGAGCAGCGGTGTAGAGTGAGCAAGCGGAACCCACGGTGCATCTTCATGGATGATTTCCTGTGCCTGCATGTAAAGCTCATTGCGGGCATCTTCATCCACCTCAGTCTGAGCCTGGATCAGAATTTCATGCAGTTCTGGATTTTCGTAATATGTGTAGTTGTTTGAACCGATGTTGTCCTGGTCAAGCAGCACATAAATGAAGTTATCCGCATCACCGTTGTCACCTGTCCATCCTAACAGGAAGGCATCGGCTTCACCGTTAGCGGCTTTTTCCAGATAAGTCGCCCACTCGTAGGAAACGATATTAGCCGTGATTCCAACTTCAGCCAAATCGCTTTGAATGGCCTCCGCCACTTTTTGGCCATCCGGCATGTACGGACGAGGAACTGGCATAGCCCATAGTTCCATTTCGAATCCATCGCCAAGACCTGCTTCTTCAAGCAGCTCCTTCGCTTTTTCAGGATCATATTCGTATCCTTCGATATCATCGTTATAGCCGCTGATTACAGGCGGCATCGGGTTTTTCGCAACTTCCCCGCGGCCTTCGAAGAATGCGTCAACAATCGCCTGTCTGTCGATTGCATGGTTCATCGCGCGGCGTACCAATGGATCATCAAAAGGCTCACGTGTGCTCGTCAATCCGAGGTAGCCTACGTTCATGGACGGACGCTCGAATAATTGAAGGTTCTCATCGCCTTCAATTGTAGCGGCATCGGATGGGTTGATTCCATCAGCCAAATCAATTTCACCAGCCAGCAATGCATTCAGGCGGCCGGAGTTATCCGGAATTGAACGGAAAACCACTTCATCCAATTTCGGTTCGCCTTCTACCCAATAGCCGTCGAATTTTTCGATGCGTACAAGGTCATTGCGCTTCCATTCAACAAATTTGAATGGTCCTGTTCCTACCGGGTTGTCGCCAAATGCATCTCCCGCTTCTTCAAATGCTGTAGGAGAAGCGATGCCGAATGGGCTCATTGCCAGGTTTTTAAGGAATGGAGCCATCGGGCGTTTCAAAGTGAATGTTACTTCGTAATCGCCGGTAGCTTCCACCGATTCGATTACGTGGCCTTCTTCGTCACCGAAACCGCCAAACATGGATTGGTAGTAAGGGAATGAATCAGCATCCCCTGCTGCCCAGCGCTCAAAGTTTGCAACGACTGCTTCAGCATTGAAGTCAGTGTCGTCATGGAACTTAACGCCTTCTTCCAAAGTGAAGACATACGTTAAACCGTCTTCTTCAGCAGTCCAGTCGGAAGCCAGTGCCGGTTCAATTTCTGTATCCTGCTCACCGAAGTTTACCAGAGTATCGAAAATGTTTTTCGTAACTTTAAATGATTCACCGTCAGTAACAGTGATGGGGTCAAGTGATACTGAGTCTCCCCCGCGCCCGAAAATCAAACTTTTTTCTTCCGTGGATTCCCCTTCGCCACCAGTTTCACCCGTGTTTTCCATTCCTTCTTCCGATCCGCCGCTGCAGCCGTAAAGCAGTGTCGAAATCAGCAAAAGCATCAGAAATGCCAGGGACATGATTTTCTTTTTCCCCAAATTAACCCCTCCGTTGTTGTTTATTATCATTGCGGCCTGCTTTCCTCATAGAGGTGGCAGGCTACAGAATGACCTTTCTCAACCTCCGCGAAAATCGGTACTGTCGTTACACAAATATCCATTTTAAATGGACAGCGTGTGTGGAAGCGGCAGCCGCTCGGAGGATTTGCGGGACTTGGCACATCCCCTTTGATTACAACTTCTTCCCTTTCGAATGTCGGATCCGGGACGGGCACCGCGGTCAGCAGCGCCTGCGTATACGGATGCAGCGGCTTTTCGTAAAGGTCCTCGGTATCAGCCATTTCAGCCATATTCCCAAGATACATCACACCAACACGGTCGCTGATGTGGCGGACCACACCGAGATCATGGGCAATGAAGATATAAGTCAGTTTCAGCTCCTTCTGAAGATCCTGCATCAGGTTGAGCACCTGTGCTTGAATCGAAACGTCCAGTGCTGATACGGGCTCGTCGGCGATAATGAGTTTCGGATTTGTCATCAGCGCCCGGGCGATGCCGATGCGCTGGCGCTGTCCGCCACTGAACTGATGCGGATAGCGTTTCGCGTGATAACTGCTGAGTCCCACAATTTCCAGAAATTCATGGACTTTCTTTTTGCGCTCTTTCGGATCACCGATGTCATGCACATTCAAAGGTTCCATCAAGATCTTTTCAATCGTATGGCGGGGATTGAGTGAAGCGTAAGGATCCTGAAATACCATCTGGATGTCACGGCGCGCCTTGCGCATTTCACTGGTAGATAATGAAGTGAGTTCCTGCCCATCGAAAGTCACTGTTCCTTCTGTCGGTTCAAGAAGCCGCATGAGCATCCGGCCGGTCGTGGATTTACCGCAGCCCGATTCTCCTACAATCCCAAGCGTCTCCCCTTCTTTTACTGAAAATGAAATGTCATCCACAGCTTTCACATAATTATTGACCCTCCCGAAAATTCCTGATTTAATAGGAAAATACTTTTTCAGGCCTTCAACTTTTAACAACTGTTCGGTCATGCTTTTCTGCCTCCTTCGGATCAAATAGGAAGCACCTTGTCTGATGCTCATCAGCCGTCCGGTAGAGCGGCGGATTTTCCGTTATGCAGCGGTCAAAAGCGAATTCGCACCTCGGCGCAAACCGGCAGCCGGTGGTGATTGTCCCCGGTTTCGGAACGTTGCCGGGAATGGAATAGAGGCGTTCTTTCTTGAAGCGCATATCCGGCACAGATTCCAGCAGCCCCCGTGTATACGGATGCTGCGGATCTTTGAAGATCTCTTCAACCGGCCCTTCTTCCACCACTTTGCCCGCATACATGACAACCACTCGTTCACATGTTTCCGCGACCACTCCCAGGTCATGGGTGATCAGCAATACAGCTGTATTG
>NZ_JRGN01000161.1 GCF_000775575.1 Planococcus sp. CAU13 | reverse complement strand
TTTGCCGATCATAAAAATCGGACCTGTCGCTTTTCGCCTGCGAAAAGCATGTATATGGCTTTTACTTCCAGTGAAAAACAGCTGGAATCTGGAATTAACCCTCGCAATCAGCTTAAAAAACTGAAATAGCTCATTAAAAAGGAGAAAATCCAAACAAATAGATCAAACCCCGGCTCATCACCAATGAGCCGGGGTCTTTTATTGGTCAAAAGAGAGCCTTGGACAACTGAGGCCGTCTTCGATGATGAAATTGTCACCATTATTAGTTCCGGACATAGTGGAAACAGCGCGAAAATCTGCCGAAGCAGAATTATTTGCCCGCATTTCCTGAAAGACCAGCTGGCGTTCCTGGATTTTCAAATCTTCCAGCGGATTTCCGTAAAATGATAATAGGATTGCTCCAAATGCCCCGGTGATCAAAGTGATGCCCAAAAATGAAAGGAATCCCTTCATGTGAAACCCCGCTTTCCAGTGTTTGCTTAGTATATGAAACGCAAAGCCGCAAAAAAGGTTCCCGGTTGAAGAACTGCAGCTTGTGCGTGATACTTAGGATAAAGAACACACATGAAAAGGAGGAAACGATTTGCTGACCTTACAGACGAATATCTGTCATTTACTCGGTATTGAATATCCAATCATCCAGGCAGGAATGGCCGGCGGACCGGCGACCCCGGAATTGGCTGCAGCCGTGAGCGAAGCGGGTGGCCTCGGAACATTAGGAGCTGCCTATCTGGCGCCGGACGCACTGCGCGAAGCAATTACGGCAATAAAATCAGCCACTTCAAAGCCGTTTGCGGTCAATATTTTCGTCTCAAAAGAAAAGGGTGATTTTACCCGCCTTGTGGAAGTGCAGCGGGCACTTGCACCTTTCCGGAGTGAACTGAACATCGAAGAGCCGGAAATTTCGAGTTCGGCAGACTGGAGCCGGCAGCAATTCGACATCTGTGTCAAGATGTCAGTGCCCGTCATCAGCACGGCTTTCGGCTTATTGGATGAGGCACAAGTACAAGCGGCCAAATCCGCCGGCATAAAAATAATCGCCATGGCAACGACTGTGGAAGAGGCAAAACTGGCTGAGCAGTCAGGTGCCGATGCGGTCGTTGCCCAAGGCAGTGAAGCGGGCGGCCACAGAGGAACATTTTCGCTGGATGATCATCCGGATGGTGCTCAGATCGGCACGATCTCCCTCGTTCCGCAGATTGTGGATGCTGTCAGAATTCCGGTTATCGCAGCCGGCGGCATAGCTGATGGACGCGGGCTTATTGCAGCTCTCGCACTCGGCGCAGAAGCTGGCCAAATCGGCACACGGTTTTTAATTGCTGAAGAAGCAGGGACACACACGGCGTATCAGCAACGAATCATCGACTCGACGGAAGAACAGACCGTCATCACGAAAAGTTTTTCCGGCCGTCCGGCACGCGGCATCAGGAACCGCTTTATAACGGAATTTGAAAAAACGGGAACCAAACCGCTGCCATTTCCGTCCCATAATACAGTGACGCGGGACATCCGCACAGCGGCTGCGAAACAGAACAACAGTGAGTTCATGTCGTTATGGGCGGGGCAGTCGCTGAGGCTCGTGAATGATAAAATGCCGGCGGCTCAAATTATGCAGGAAATTATTCAAAACGCACAAAGTATTTTAAAGGGATAGCGCTTTAACATCATCCCTTTTTTGCGGATTCTGCGCCGCGCCGTGCTATACTTATGAATGTGATTTTTTAAAAAGAGGAGATTGACCAGATGGAATGGAAAAATATATACCGCGGCATTTTGATGGGCATCAGTGACCTGATTCCCGGTGTCAGCGGAGGAACGATTGCGTTTATCTTAGGAATTTATGACCGGCTGCTTGAAGCCATCAGCGGATTTTTCAGCCGCGAATGGAAAAAACATCTTGGCTTTCTTATTCCACTAGTACTTGGGATTGGGATAACTTTGCTCGCTTTCAGCCGAGTCATCGAATTTTTGCTCGAGAACCATTATGAAGCGACACAATTCTTTTTCATGGGCCTGATTCTGGGGGTCATCCCGTATATTATGAAACAGGCTGAAGTAAAGAAGAACTTCACAAAACGCCATTTTGCAATTCTGATCCTCATTGGAATCGCCCTCGCTTCAACGGCATTTATCCGAACGAATGATGATATTACACCGATTGTCGACTTGAGTGTGCCAGTATTCTTCACCCTCTTTTTCTCGGGCTGGCTGGCCAGTATGGCGATGCTGCTTCCGGGAATCAGCGGTTCATTCATCCTGCTGCTTCTGGGAGTTTACACGACTGCGATCAACGCCTTGTCGACGCTGAATATTCCGATTGCGCTTGCCATCGGGGCAGGTGTCATCGTCGGATTCATCGTCAGCAGTAAAGCGATCCGCTATCTGCTGGAGCACTTCACATATGTGACGTATGCTGCAATCATTGGTTTGATTCTTGGTTCATTATTTGTCGTATTCCCTGGATTTGCAGCCGACACGGCAACGCTCGTAACCAGCCTGATCACATTTACGGTCGGCCTGGTTTTCACCTTGCTGTTCAGTTCGCCGAAGAAAACAACCATTACCGATTAAGCAATAAAACCGGACAGCCCTCTGACACAGAGGGCTGTTTCTTAATTTGAAATGAACATATAAGTGAATTCTATTATTTGGAAATAAAAGAGGTAATAATTATCTTTTTATCTTTAGGACTGAAATATAGCTTTCCTGAAGCTCTTTTTGCTTTATAGAACCCGCGACAAAGATTAAACTGAACAGAAGAGGTGATGGCGCGTGCGGAAACTATTCTTATTATTGCTCATGATTGTCCTGGTGTATTTCGCACGGCCGCTTTGGGAAGATCCGGTCGGTGAATATGTGGATTTGGGTTTTCTTGATCCTGTCGATAATGCGATTGACAGCTTTATAGGCCGGGCAGATGTTTCGGGTGCTCTCGATGAAGCGAAAGAATTTACTGCGCGTTTTGCCAGCCAGCTGCAGACGCTCGTTTTGACAAATTCGGATAATATGCCGGAAGCGGTTGAAAAGCCGGAACTGTCGGAAACAGATTCCCTGTTCGCCATCCATAATGTCACACTCGGCATGACGAAAGAAGAAGCGCAGGCAAAAGTCGGGCTGCCGCTGCGTCTGATGCAGAACGAGTACGGCAGCGATTGGCACAGCTATCACACGGATTACCAGAACTATGTTTTATTGGCTTATGACCAGAATGGCCGGGTCAATGGAATGTTTACGAACCAGGATATAATTTCTTCGACAGAAGGGATTACGATGAATTCCAATAAAGAAGAAGTGCGCGGCAAGCTTGGTGCGCCGTTGAAAAGCCTGCAAAAAGGGAATGTCCAGTACATTCTTGATACACGCGATGAATATGATTTATTTAACGTGGGCGATCTGTATATCACGGTCTTCTATGATATTCACGAAGAAAGCACTGTAACGGCGCTGCAGGTGATTCATGAAGACCTTGAAAAAGCGCGGAAGGAAATTTACGCTGCGCCGGATGATGAACTGCGGGAAGGGTATGAATACCTGCTGTTTGAACTGACCAATTCCGCGCGGATACAGCGGGAATTGCCGCTTCTGAAATGGGATGAACAGGCGATGCTGACAGCGCGTAAACACAGCGAAGACATGGCGGAACAGGCATACTTCAGCCACACGAACAAAGAAGGGAAGTCGCCGTTTGACCGCATGTCGGATGATGGCATCAACTTTTTCGTAGCCGGTGAAAACCTGGCATACGGCCAGTACAGCAGCATTTTCGCTCATGAAGGCCTGATGAATTCAGCGGGCCACCGGGAAAATATTGTGAAACCTGATTTCGGCTATCTGGGAATCGGGGCAGCATTCAACAATGAAAACCAGCCGTTTTATACGGCTAACTTTTTTAACAGGTGATTAGAAAAGCGAAAGCGCCCGTTTAGCTCTGAAAGGCAAAAAGACGGACCAGGGAAATGGCTTCTTTTGCCATGCAGCTGGGCTGGCTTATGACCCGAAGAGCCGGGCCGCTTGAGTCTGGACACCGAAAAGTAAAAACCGATCCGCTGAGCGGGTCGGTTTTTTAATTTCTGCAAAAAATGAAACCATTCTAAATCAAAGGCGTATAAAGAGAGGGCCGGCATACATAGAAAAAGCTGACCCCCGAAAAGGTCAGCCGGATTGCCATATATTTTATTAATTCAACAGGAACCAGGCCAGAACAACAAGCGGCCCCATGATGAAGCAGTAGATGGCGAAGTATTTCAATTGCCCTTTCGCCATGATATTCATGAACCATTTAAGTGAGAAGTAGGAAGCGACGAGAGATCCGACGAAAGCCATCAGGTATGGTACAGCCAGAGTGGCCAGATTGTCATCGGTCAGGATATCAGAGAAACTCAGCACAGCGCCTCCGAGGCTGATAGGGATGAACAGCAGGAAAGAAAAGCGCAATGCCGTTTCCTGGTTGATGCCTCTCGCCATTGCCGCAACAATCGTCGCACCGCTGCGGCTGATGCCCGGTATTAACGCAACGGCCTGGGCCGCTCCGATAATGATGGCATCTTTCATAGTTAAATTGCCGTCTTTACGTTTGCCGCGGATGTCACGGATCAACCAGAGTGCGGCTCCGGTGACGATCAGGGTGATTCCGACAGTGACAATAGTGGACAGGTAATCATCGATTGTATCCTGGAACAGCAGGCCGATGATTGCTGCGGGGATTGTCGCTATCACGAGATAGACGATGAACATGAAATCGCGTGTCGTTTCTTCATCTTTTACTTTGAAGTACCGTAACCCGTTTACGATCAGGCGCTGAATATCTTCACGGTAAATGATCAGAACGGCGATTAATGAAGCGGTGTTGACGAGCAGCGCAAAAGTGGAAACGCTGCCTTCGATTTCGACATCAAGAAAGTATTGGGCAATCAGCAAATGTCCGCTTGAGGAAATCGGAATCGGCTCTGTCAGTCCTTGGAATAAGCCGAGCAGCAAAAATTTTATCGTAAGCCATAATTGTTCCATCTGAAATAACTCCTTTTTCGTGGTTATGTAGCAACAAATGTAATAGACGCCGCAGCGGCTGAAAAGTTCGCTTTCACAAAGAGTAATGATAACATAATTTCATGGTAAACTGGGTATAATGTTAAGAATTAAAGGAGGGAAAATTTTGACAAATAAACTTTGGTTCCAGGCGGGAATAGGCATCATTCTTACTTTAGTCATTATTCGTCTATTTATAGAAGTACAAGGAATCTTCGATCCGCTATTCATCATTGCAGGAACAATTTTTGTGCCGCTGCTTCTCGGAGGTGTGCTGTTTTATCTTACACGCCCTCTTCTTTATTTTCTTGAAAAACGTGGGCTGCCGAAATGGGCTTCCATTCTCAGCATCCTGCTTGCGATCATTTTGGTGTTCTGGATCTTTTACGCCATGATTGGTCCCGCAGTAACAGATCAAGTCAATACCCTTGTAGATAAGTCGCCTGAAATTGTTGAAGAAGTTGAAGGTTATGTGCAGTATGTATTGGATCAGCGCAGCCGCCTGCCTGACAGCGTTCAGGAACAGATTGACGGGATGACGAGCAGCATTGGTGATTGGGCTGCCAATATAGGATCCGTCCTTCTGTCGTTTATAATGGGGTTGGTTTCCGGTATAATATCGCTCATTCTTGTGCCATTTTTCCTGATATATCTGCTGATCGACCATAAGAAATTTGTGCCGTTTGTCTCCGGCTTCTTTTCAGGGGAACGTAAATCCTGGGTCATCAAAACCTTGCAGGACATAGATAAAACTTTGAGAGCCTATATTCAGGGACAATTATTTGTCAGCTTCCTGGTCGGACTCATGCTGTTGATAGGCTATTGGATAATAGGGCTCGAATACGCCTTATTGCTGGCTCTTATCGGTATGGTGACAAATGTCATTCCATTCCTTGGACCGTATATTGCCGTAACTCCCGCCATCATCATTGCTCTGGTAACTGATCCCGTCCAAGCGATTTGGGTGGCGGTCATTATGCTGGTAGCTCAGCAAATCGAAAGCAACCTGATCACGCCGAATGTCATGGGCAATGCACTCGATGTTCATCCGCTGACAGTCATCACGTTAATCCTGGCAGCAGGGAGCATCGCCGGCTTATGGGGCATCATCCTAGCCATTCCTGTTTACGCAGTCGTGAAATCAGTTGCGAAAAATATTTATGCAAGACGTCGGGATATAAGTAAGACAGCCACAAAAGATGTTTAACAGAGCCCCCGTGAATGGAATATTCATGGGGGTATTTTAGTTGAAGGAAAAATAGAACCCTAAAGTTGCAATGGATTTCAACCAGCGTACCTCTGGCCAGCCTCCATCGACCCAGCTCTCCGGGTCATAAGCCACTCTGATCCAGACTCCAACAGCCAACTCCTCGGACTTAAGCTGCCCTTCC
>NZ_JRGN01000294.1 GCF_000775575.1 Planococcus sp. CAU13 | reverse complement strand
CAATAAGTTACATTCGTACTTGTGGTTTTATAAAAGCTATGTATGTTCAGATACAATATTTTCAAGTGGTGAAAAAGTTAAGTAAGTCAAAATGAAATATTATAATCAAGGCTATTACGAATAATGACATTTCACTGATAGTTAGAATAGCTTGCTTCGGATTTTGCGAGTATTTCCATTCAAAAATTGCTCTAACTAAGTAATCTGCCATTGTGAGAAAGATCAATAAAATCAAATAAAGAGTTACTGGAAACTCTTTAAAAATCACCAAGTACATGATGATTATACTTAAAAGCATGAATCCAATTCTTACAAACCGATCAACCTTTTTGTGTAAATCATTTATGTGATTGTATGAGAAAATACTCTTTTTTTCTTTTTCAATTTTAAATACTTTTCTTAGAAAAAAATTCAAACCAGAAATTAGCAGAAATAAAACAAAAAATATTATGGCAAGTTTCAACCAGAACATAACCAACCTCCTCTTATAATTTATTTATATAGTTTTGAAATTAGCTTTTTTAGCAACTGAATGTAACTTAACTGCACTTAAGTTACA
>NZ_JRGN01000181.1 GCF_000775575.1 Planococcus sp. CAU13 | reverse complement strand
TAAAAACCCGATTGGATCAACTAACATTCAATGGGGAATGAAGAACCCCCCATTGAATGAAGTTTCTCTTTATCAAAATAAAAAAGCCGCAGCTTACGAGCTTAGGCTTTTCTGCGTATATTCCTTCATTAATTCGTATAGGCTCAACTCATATAATTGACGGCCATTGATTTTAAAGACGTTTTGGGCCACCAATTCCTCGATGACAGTCGAGCGTTTGTCTTCGAATTTCGACTCTGGTATCTGTTCCATGCTGTCCGTTCTCTCCTTATGAAGTATTCCCTTTTCTTTACCCTTTTCCTGCCTTCCGTAAAACTTTTTCAGTGAATAAAATAAAGAAAAAACCGAACGCATGGCGCATCCGGTTTATATCGCAATTTTTTTATTCAGCCAGCTGCAGCCAGGCAACGGCTTCACAATGTGTCGACTGTGGAAACATGTCCACCGGCTGAACTTCCTGTGTACGGTAGCCGCCGTCTTCGAGAATGCGAAGATCCCTCGCCAGCGTTGCCGGGTTGCAGGATACGTACACGACCCGTTTCGGGCGCTGCTTAAGAATGGTCTGCAGCAATTGCTCGTCACAGCCTTTTCTCGGCGGGTCGACAACCAGGACATCGGCCGTTTTACCTTCTTTGTACCAGCGAGGAATTACCTGTTCAGCCGGGCCGGCTTCGAACAGCGTATTGCTGAGGCCATTGAGTTCGGCATTGCGCTTGGCGTCTTCAATGGCAGGAGCCACAATTTCGACTCCCATGACGAATTTGGCACGTTTCGCCAGGAATAAAGAAATCGTGCCGATGCCGCAATAGGCGTCAATGACAGTTTCATTGCCAGTCAGATCGGCGAATGCGAGAGCCTGGCCGTAGAGAACTTCCGTCTGCTCCGGGTTGATCTGGTAGAACGAACGGGCGGAGATTTCAAACCGGACATCGCCGATGCGGTCTTCGATGACGTCGTTGCCCCATAACGTAATCGTTTCATTGCCAAAAATGACATTTGTTTTTTCAGTGTTGATGTTCTGGACGATCGACACCGTTTCCGGCACAAGTTGCCTGATCAGTTCGATTGCTTTTTCCGCCTGCGGGAATTTCTTTTTCTTCGTGACCAGCACCACCATGATTTCCCCGGTTGCCCGTGCTTTTCGCACGACGACATGCCGCAGCTGTCCGCGGTGCGTCTCTTCTTCATAAGGTTCAATGCCCATTTCCGTCAGTTTGTGTTTGATGCCAGCCAAAATGCTGTCGGCTTCCGGCGTCTGGATGATGCAGATATCGGTATCCGCTATCGTGTGGGAACGCGCCGCATAAAATCCAGCGACAACCCGGCCGTCTTCCATGCCGAACGGAATCTGGGATTTATTGCGGTAGCGCCACGGATTTTCCATACCTTTGACGGGGTGCACCGGCACATCCGGCAATTTTCCGATGCGTGTGATGGCATCGCGCACAAGTTTCCGCTTGAACGTCATCTGTCCTTCATAGGACAAATGCTGAATCTGGCAGCCCCCGCAAGTATCAAAGACAGGACACGGGGCTTCGACGCGGAACGGCGAGGCATTTTCAATTTGCAGCAATTTTGCAAAACCATAGGATTTCAAGGTCTTTAAAACATGGACTTGGACATCTTCTCCCGGCAAGGCGCCGTGGATGAATAAAGGGTAGCCTTCTATTTTGGCGACTCCAGCACCGTCATGCGTCAAATCTTCCACATGGACCAGCAGCCGGTCGTTTTTCGTTACAGGTTTCAAATCGTTCACTCCATTTCAATTTCTTTATTCTACTACAGAAAAGCGCCGGCAACCAAACGGTTTTATCCGGCCAAAGAAAAAACGCGCCAGGCAAAGCCTGGACGCGTCAGTCAGTCTTGCTTTTTCGAAATTGGTCCATCTTTCAGTGAGAACCAGAAACCGAATATGATGGAACCGATCAACACCAGAAACGGTGCATAGAATATCAAGAAATCCTGCATGGAAATCGCCCCCTTTTATGCATGATAATCCGATTTGCCTTTGACATAATCCTTATCGAACAAGAACAGGCGGAACAGCAGATACAGCGATGGCAGCAATAATCCCAGTCCCGCGATGAAGGCGATGATCAGGGCGATGGCCATTGATTCGTTTGTAAAGCTGTCATAGATGGTTAAATATGGATACAGCAGATATGGATAATGGGAAGCCCCGTAAGCAAAGAACGCTGTGAAGAATTGGCCGACGAGCAGGATGAACGCCCAGCCGTAGTTTTTCTTTTTCCATATCAGGTAAACGGTTCCGACAAACAGCAGGAACGAAATCGCGAATACCCACCAGAGATCCATGATGCGGGCGAAATGTTCCGGCGTATGGCTGCGGAGCTCGTAGATGATGCCCGTAGCTGTAATTATCGCTGGTCCTGCCCAGATAAGCGCATATTTGCGCATCAGTTCAGTCGCTTTTACATCACCGGCTTTATTGGCATACCAGGTCAGAAAAACGGCAGAGATATAAAGGACTGCCGCAATGCTCAGCACGACAATGCTCCACATCAACGGACTTGTAAACAGCGCCCAGTAATCCAGATAAGGCTGAGCGCCGTCCATTTTAATGAACCCGCCTTCCGACATTGCAAGAACCGGCGATAAAGACGCCGGCAGCAGCAGGCCGGATAAGCCGTACATATAAATGTAGCCGCGGTGATTGATTTTCGCACCGTAAGTCGCGAAGGCATAATACGAACCGCGAACCGCAAGCAGAACCAACGCGATACTGGCAGGCACGAGCAGCGTCGTCCCATAATAGAAAGCGGTTTGCGGGAAGAATCCGATTATCCCCACAAAGAAGAACACGAAGAACACATTCGTCACTTCCCATACCGGCGACAGGTACCGCTGAATGATGCCTGTCAGGATATGCTGTTTGTTCGTAAAAGCGCTGTAGGCGTTGAAAAATCCGGCGCCGAAATCAATCGATGCGACAATTACATAAAGGAACAGGAACAGCCACAGCACTGAAATCCCTATAATTTCAAGTGTCATTCCGTACCACCGCCTTTATCAGCCTTTTCTCTTTGAGCAAGCTCTTTCTCCACGGGGTTGCGTTTATACATCCGGGACAGAACCACGATCGTGCCCACTCCCAGGATGAAATACAAGCCCGCGAATAAAATGATCATCAAATCCACCTGGCCGCTTGTTGTGGCCGCTTCGGATGTTTTCATATAGCCGCGCAGAATCCAGGGCTGACGCCCGACTTCCGTGAACCACCAGCCGGCTTCGATTGCAATCAATGCCAGAGGCCCAGCCGCCACTGTCAGCCAGCGGAACCATTTCTTCTGGATGATCGGCCATTTGCGCCATGCGCCCAGGACATAGACAGCGGAGAAGAATGCCAGCCACATGCCGATGGTGACCATCAGATCAAAGAGATAATGGATCCACAGCGGAGGTATCTCATCTTCCGGGAATTCATTCAATCCGGTAACTTCCGCTCCAGGCGTACCATGTGCCAATATGCTGAGCGCAAAAGGAATCCGGATTGCGTATTTTGGTTCATCTCCGTCAAGGACTCCGAAGAGAATCAAATCGGCTTCCCCTTCGGTTTCAAAATGCCATTCAGCAGCCGCCAGTTTTTCCGGCTGGTATTCAGCGAGGTATTTACCTGAAAAGTCACCGATCAATGCTGTTGCAATTGAAAAGACAAAGCCGAGTTTCATTGTCAGCAGCAAAGCTTTTTTGTGGTAAATATGTTTCGAGCCCTGCACGATGCGGAGTGCCGCAATCGATGCCAAAACAAATGCACTGGTCATGAAAGCTGTCGCCATGACGTGTGCCACTTTCGTCGGCACCGCCGGACTGAACATCGCGAGCAGCGGGCTGACGTTGACCAGCTCTCCGTTCAAGATATCAAAACCTTGCGGGGCATTCATAAATGCGTTGACGATTGTGATGAAGACAGAAGAAGCAGCTGCACCAAGAGCAACTGGAATCAACAGCAATAAATGCTTGCGCTGATCTTCAAACCGATCCCATGTATACAGATAAATGCCAAGGAAAATAGCTTCGAAGAAGAATGCGAATACTTCCATAAACAGCGGCAATGCTATGACATTACCCGCCAATTGCATGAAATTAGGCCACAGTAAAGATAATTGAAGGCCGATTGCGGTTCCTGTTACAACACCGACCGCCACGGTAATAACGAATCCTCTCGCCCATCTGCGGGCAAGCAGAATATAATGTTCATCATTTTTCTTAATCCCGACCCAGTGGGCAATCAGGATCATTAACGGGATACCAACACCGATTGTTGCATAAAGTATATGAAATGACAGAGTCATTGCTGTCAGGATACGGCTTAATAATGCTGCATCTTCAAACCACATTTCCTTATCCCTCCCAAGGAATATATTGCTTCGTAAGCGCTACATTTATTGTACCCTATGCAGCCCCTTGGAATCCCTTTCAACGGATTCAAAAAAGCCCTCTTTTCTCCCATCTTTGAATAAGATGTGACAACAGGAGTGTAAATCACTTGATATTATTTAGAATATTTAGTATTCTATTAAGAACTTAGACAAAGGGTGATTCATATGGAGACAAGCAGAAAAGTATTCGCCTACATCACAAGAGGTCCTGATGAAAATCGTGAATTGCTGGTTTTTGAGTATAAAGGCGAACCGGAAGCCGGAATTCAGGTACCCGGTGGTTCGATTGCCGATGGAGAAATGCTCATCGATGCACTGTACCGGGAAGTTCAGGAAGAAACAGGGCTTCCGAGGGATGTATTGCATTTTGCAGGTAAAATCCACAAATATAATTATTATCCTGAACACCGGGATAAAGTATACGAACGCAACATCTTCCATTTCGAGTATACGGGAGAAAAAGTGGATGAGTGGGAACATACCATCAAGAGCCAGGGCCGTGATAACGGTTTGACGCTGCTGTTCCGCTGGGAGCCGGTTGACGATTTACCGAAACTTGCAATGGAGCAGGACAAAGCGGTCGATTTGCTGTAAAAGCAAGATGAAACAGAAAACAAGCCGGACAGTCAACAGACTGCCCGGCTTGTTTTTTCATTTTATATCTTTTTCATTGAGCGACTGGATCGGCACCAGCACTTCGATATGTTTTTCGAGGTTCTGGAAAACCGCCGGCAAAACACCGCCGAATTCACCATCCAGATTCAGCATGACCCGTTCCTTTGAAGAAACGGTGATTTTGCTGGCTTTTGCATAAATGACATGCGGATCTGACAAATGTTCGCCGCGCAGTGCAAGCGAAGCCAAACGGATAAACTCTGCCATGTTCACTTCCTTCAGAATCATCAGTGAAAACTTCCCGTCGTTGATGCTGGCATCCGGCGCGAGTTTTTCAAAGCCGCCGACGGAATTGGTCAGGCCGATCAGGAACATCATTGCTTTGCCGTCAAAAACTTCCCCGTCATATTCAATGCGGAAATTGGACGAACGGATGGACGGCAGCATCTCGATGCCCTTCAGGTAATAAGCCATCTGCCCAAGCACTGTTTTCAGCTTGCTCGGCACTTCGTAGGTCAGCTCCGTAATCCTGCCTCCACCGGCAATATTGATGAAGTAACGGTCATTCATCATTCCCACATCCACGGGAACCGAATCCCCTTGAATGATGATATCGACCGCTTTATTGATGTCGCGCGGGATATGTACAGCACGGGCGAAGTCATTCGTTGTGCCCATAGGGATCAACCCTATTTTAGGGCGCTTCTCGAATCCTGAAACTCCGGCCACGACTTCATTCAGCGTTCCGTCACCCCCGACTGCGACGATCAGGTCAAACTCCCTTTCAACTGCTGTGATGGAAGCGGCTGTGGCATCCCCTTCACATGTCGTGGCATGGCAGGACGTTTCATATCCTGCGATTTCCATTCTTTCCAGTACTTCAGGCAGATGTTTACGGAATAACTCCCTGCCGGATGTCGGATTATAAATAATTCGTGCTCGTTTCATAGGTTTCAGCCTTTCTTCACTTACTCTGGAAATTAAGACAATTAAATCAGGAAAAGGTTCCTCTTCCAGCGGTTTTTCAATCTCAAGAGAGTGATTTCGTCAAAACTGATTTCAGTTCCTGATAAACGCTGTCCCAGAATTCCGTTCTGTAAACAAAGCCGTCGGTAATTTCACCAATGACCGTTTTAAAATGCAGATCGTATTGGGGGTCTTCTTTGCCGGGCAATTTTGATTTTAGTTCTTCTACGAATTCCTGGACTTCTGCAGATCTCGGACCCCAGTCCGCCAGCACTGTGCCTTCTTCCGACAAAATGATGTATTTCGGTATGGAACGGCCGCCGTTCGTCAAATAACGGTCCATCAATTCAAGGTTTTCATCCCGGTATACACAGCGGACTTCGACATCGGCAGCATCCGCGATTTTCCGCAGAATGGCATTGTTCATCATTGCGTCTCCGCACCAGTCTTCTGTGATGACCAGAATATGCGGTTTTTTCTCTTTCAACAACGCAATAAATTCTTCATCCTGCGGCATTTCGAATTTTTCATAGACGGCATAGGACTTTTCCTGGTTCGATTCCATTTGGGCCATATAGTTTTCGAGTGTCACTGCATTTTCAAAATATTCCTGTTCCACTGTCATACAATCACGTCTCCTTTTAGATTCAGTTTACTTGTCTTTGGAGAAAGCTTCAAATGATTAAGAAAAGCGACGGCACCCGTTAAGCTCT
>NZ_JRGN01000082.1 GCF_000775575.1 Planococcus sp. CAU13 | reverse complement strand
CAGCGCCTCTAGAGGCGCTGTGCTTATTTTGCTTTCCATAACGTTTCGTTCGGCAGAGAAATGCGTTCCACTTTTTGCTGAAGCATCTGCTTTTTCATTTCGCGTTCCGCAGTTTCCAGCGAGATGTTGTAAATGGAAGCAATTTCCCTTGTAGCGATGGTACTGAATTTTGTAAACAGTTTTTCAATGGATGGAGGGGCCTGTCTGTTCAAGGTTTCGCTGCCCAGCATCTCTTTAAGAATAGTAATATAAACATCGTATGAATGGAGTCCGGAAACCTTTACGCCTTCATCTTCAATGCATTCATTGAAAAAGACGATGCTCGGCACTTCCGTTATTTCCATTTCCCGCGTAATTTTAAGATCACATTGGAAAGCTTTCGCGGTATGGACGGAATGAAAATCTTTTTTGAATTCATCCTGATCCAAACTGGCTTCGCCGGCAATCTCCAGCAGGATTTCATAGGATGAAACATCTTTTGTCTGCAGGAAAAGCTGTTCCTGCAATTTGTGCAGGAATTGATTGCCGGCACGTTTTCCCTGCAGTTCAGCAGCTTTTACTGCAACTGATGCAAGTACAGGGTGAGCCAGGCTGTCAGTCGCAACTGACGAAACTTTATGCTGGCTGTTCAAATTGAATAATTTTGTGCTGAGTACCACACGCATTGAAAAATAATGGCCGTATTCGATCTGGAGCTTCCTCATGACGGATTGCAGTTCCCAGCATTCCATGTTGAGGGGATCTAAGAAAACATATAATTCCATAGGCTTTAAAGGGGTCGGGGTGTCATAGATTTCTTTGGCTAAATCCAGGTTATTCAAACCATTTCCTCCTCACTGTCCGGTTCGTTGACCATATGGTGAGCAGTCAAGACCAATCGATTATAGAAGGTTTCACGGAATTGTCCTGTCAATCCGATTTCATCCATTGCTTCGCTCATGCACTCAAGCCAGGCTTGCGCCCGTTCCGGTGTAATCGGAAAAGGATGATGCCTTGCCTTTAATCTGGGATGTCCGTGTTCTTCTGAATATATATTGGGTCCGCCTAAGTATTGGGTAAGGAATTGTTTTTGTTTCCTGGCAGTTTCTGATAGGTCATCAGGAAAAATAGGCTTTAGCTTTGGATGCACAGCGACACGGGCATAGAATGCGTCCACTAATCGGGACAGCCGTTCCGCACCGATTTCATCGTACGGAAGTAAAGGTTTTCCAGTCATCATTATGTCTCCTTTGCGTAGCTGTAGATTCATTCTAACAACGGAATGGGAATATCTCAAATAGTTAGCTTTTCTGCTTTACAAATTATGGATGGAAATATTTTTATCGGATAATATTCTCTTGTTTCAACGCTTTTTTGCCGCCGCCATGAAGCGGGCAATTTTTTTGTCTGTGCGGCGGACAGGGATTTTATTGTCTTCCAGAAGTTTGCGGAATTTCTCTTTGCCGTCGTTGAAATCAGTGACTTCGAATTCAACCTCAAAATCTTCTGTGCCGTGGTATTGGGAGCGGTCAAGTACCAGCAGACCCCCGTCATATGTAAATTCAATCCGGTGAGTCGTCAAACTTCCGAGCAGCACCAATTCTCCGGGAAGTATTCCCTGTTCTTTCAAAACTTCTGATACTTCAGGAGCCGCAAAGTTTCGCCCGTTAATGATGTCTTCAGCCTGCTGCCTGGGGAGTGCATCAGTAATTTCATAATAGCCGTTCTCCGCCGGTGTCTTCAGCGTGCATTCGAATGCGTTGTCTTTTTGGCGGATCCGAAGCGCGGACTTCTGTTCACGCAACCTGAAATCCACTGTATCAAAATAATGATTGATCTGCGTCTGAGCGTCTTCTGGTGAAAATCCGAAAAGGGCGGTCAATGTCACGTATTCATCTTCGGTCAATAAATTCTTGAATTCGATTTCAAGCTCTTTTGTCATGGCCAGCACCTCGCTTGAATTTATTATGGGATAATTTCAGTCAAACTGCAACGAATGACAGTCCTATGTTAAAATATCACTATATAGGAGTCAGAAGCGGGGGAGCGGTTATGGGACAATGGGATCGATTTTTAACGCCTTATAAACAGGCAGTGGATGAACTGAAGATTAAGTTTAAAGGCATGCGCAGACAATACGATGCCGAGAATACGAATTCGCCGATTGAATTTGTGACCGGCAGAGTCAAACCGATTGCCAGCATTTATGACAAATCGCTCGAAAAAGGCATACCATTCGAGCCATCCGAAGAACTGGCGAAAGAATTGCCGGACATTGCAGGGATCCGAATGATGTGCCAGTTTGTGGGAGATATTGAAACGGTCGTGTCGCTGCTCCGAAAACGCAATGACCTGCGGATCGTGGAAGAAAAGGATTATATTTCCCGTGAAAAGCAAAGCGGCTACCGCTCCTATCATGTTATTGTGGAATACCCGGTGCAGACGATCAGCGGAGAAAAGCTCATCCTCGCCGAAATCCAGATCCGCACGCTGGCGATGAATTTCTGGGCATCGATCGAACATTCCCTGAACTACAAATACAAAGGCGATTTCCCGGACGAAATCAAACTCCGGCTGCAGCGTGCGGCAGAAGCGGCATTCCAGCTGGATGAGGAAATGTCTCAGATCCGTGATGAAATCCAGGAAGCTCAGGCCTATTTCACAGAGTTTAAAGAATCACCGGGAACCCATTTTCCGCAGGGTGAAGAAGGAGGCAGAACAAAAAGATGAAATTTTTTATCATATCGAGAAGTGATGACCTTTCAAACGAACTGATGGAGAAGGCGCGCGCTTATCTGAACGATTTTGGAATGGAATGGAATGAGGAAGAACCGGATATCGTCCTGTCGATAGGCGGGGATGGCACCATGCTGCATGCTTTCCACAAATACTCAAGCCAATTGGCGTCTGTTGCGTTTGTCGGAATACATACAGGGCATCTTGGGTTCTACGCTGACTGGAAACCGATTGAAATCGAAAAACTTGTCCTGTCGATCGCGAAAAAAGAATACGAAGTCATTGAGTATCCGCTTCTCGAAACCAGCATCCATTACCGCAATAAAGAGGAGCCGGCAGTTTATCTGGCCATGAATGAATCGACTGTCAAGTCTCCGGATGTCACGCTGGTGATGGACGTGTTCCTGAATGAAAACCATTTCGAGCGTTTCCGCGGAGACGGCCTCTGCATGTCCACGCCTTCCGGCAGCACAGCATATAATAAGGCACTTGGCGGCGCAATTATCCATCCTTCTCTTGAAGCGATGCAATTGACCGAAATGGCATCCATCAATAACCGGGTGTTCCGGACAGTCGGTTCGCCGCTTGTCCTGCCTTCGCACCACCGCTGTGCGCTGCGTCCGGTGAAAGCTCCGGATTTCATGGTGACGGTCGACCATCTGCAATTACTGCATAAAGATGTGCGTTCCATCGAATACCGGGTGGCGGATCAGAAAGTCAGGTTTGCCCGGTTCCGGCCATTTCCATTCTGGAGAAGAGTGCACGATTCCTTTATCGACAGCGGGGAATACAAATGAAGCCTTTTGAACTGACATATACTGCGGCAGGCCATGGGCTGCTCCGTGAGGCCCTGCATTCATGGGGAATTTCTAAGCGGACGCTGGCTTCCGTAAAATATGGCGGCGGACAGATATTGGTAAATGGCAATGAAGTGACGGTCAGGCATCCACTCCGGACAGGTGATGCCGTGACCGTTGTTTTTCCGTTGGAGGAATTTGGGAATGGCTTGAAGGCGGAAGATGGGGAATTGAAAATCATCCATGAAGATGACGCTTTGCTGATCGTCGATAAACCGCCTTTGCAGAATACGATTCCATCGCGTGAGCACCCAGCGGGAAGCCTGGCGAATATTGTAGCCAAACATTTCGAAAATCATGGAATACCGGCGACCCTTCATATTGCGACGAGGCTGGACCGCGATACCAGCGGACTTGTGTGCATCGCTAAAAACCGCCATATTCACCATATGCTGTCGCTGCAGCAGCAGGAAAAAAAGATGACGAGGCGTTATGAAGCGCTGGTCCATGGGCAAGTAGAGCAGGAGAAATTTATCATTACGGCACCGATCGGCAGAAAAAACTCCAGCATCATCGAAAGGGAAGTGCGCGCTGATGGCCAGTTTGCCGAAACGGAAGTCGAGCTGATCCAGGTCTTTAACGATTACAGCCATGTGAAGCTGAAGCTGAATACAGGGCGCACGCACCAGATCCGCGTCCATTTAGCCCATATCAGCCATCCTCTTGTCGGTGATGACTTATACGGGGGAACCAGGGAAATGATCAGCCGCCAGGCCCTTCATTGCCGGGAGCTTGAACTGATCCATCCCGTTACCGGCCAAATGCTCATGTTCAAATCGCCGAACAGGGAAGATATGGCGGCGCTGATCAGGTAAAACGGTGGAACCGGTCAGGCTGATAGGGCTGATTTGAATCGACCGATACAAGTTCCTGTTCCGGAAAACGGAAAGCCGTCAACGAACCGCCGAACACGCAGCCGGTATCGACATTGACGGTGCGATTTACAAAATACGGTTTTTCGGTAGGGGTATGGCCATAGACGATCCAAGGCTCGCCTCCATAGGATTTTGCCCAGTCGCGGCGCACCGGGCGGCCATCGGCATGGAATTTGCCGGTGACATCCCCGTACAGTGTGAATACTTCGATTTTCCGGGTAATCGGCATATCAATCATATGCTCTTTCAATCCCGCATGCGCTACGATGAGGTCATCACGCAGAACCAGGTATTGCGGCAATTCCTCGTAAAAGCGGATATAGCGCTGGCGGAACTTTTGCTGCTCTTTTTTCGGCAATGCCCGCCACTGGGCGATGGTGACTTCCAGACCGTGTGCCAGCTGGACTGAATTGCCTTTCATAAACCGGTAAAGTTTATTGCAGTGATTCCCCGGGGAATAGAACAGGATGCCCTGATCCTGCCGGGTGAATAATAATTGCAGTACGGCCAGTGAATCGGGTCCCCTGTCCATGGCATCTCCGACAAATGCAGGCTGTCTTCCTTCGGGATGGATATGGACGCCATTTTTATACTGATAACCAAGTTTTTCAAGCAATTCCATGAGTTCATCGCAACAGCCATGGATATCACCGATAATGTCATATTTCATCGAACACACCTCTTTAGCGATTATTTCACTATACATAATATCAGTCCAGCGTATAGAATACTAAAGCGGCGTGCCGTAAATTCGAAAGGAGGGAGCCGGTATGCTGGAAGAAAAAATTGTGCGGGACGAAGAGTTGGACGAAGAAATGCTGATGCAGCTGCTTAGCCAGGGAAAAGTGGAAGAATTCAGGGAAGAGTTCCTGTCACATCACCCTTATGACCAGGCTGGATTTTATGAAAAAGCAGAGCTGGAAACGCGCCGGCAGCTGTATGAATATCTCTCTCCCAAAGAAATGGCAACCATTTTTGAAACGGTTGAACTGGATGACGACGAATACGAAGACCTGTTTAAAGAAATGAATTCCATGTATGCTGCAGATCTCCTGTCCTTTATGTACCGGGACGACGCAGTGGACGTCCTGAACAATCTGACGAAGGATCAGGTCGCGAGTTATTTGACCATCATGCCAAAAGAGTCCGCGAGAGAAATCAAGGACCTTCTTCATTACGAAGAATATACAGCGGGGTCGATCATGACAACCGAATTCGTGGCGATTCCGAAAAACTCCACCGTTCGGTCCGCAATGAATATTCTGAGAAACGCCGCTCCGGATGCAGAAACGATCTATTATGTCTTTGTCATAGACGAAGAAAAACGGCTGGCCGGAATTGTCACGCTGCGGGATTTGATCATTGCGGATGAAGATACATTGATCGAATCAATTATGAATGAGCGGGTTGTTAGTGTATCAGTGGGGGAAGACCAGGAAGAAGTGGCGCGCATGATGAAAGACTATGACTTTCTCGCCATGCCGGTCGTCGATTTCCAGGATCACCTGCTTGGCATCATAACCGTCGATGATATTATCGACGTTCTGGATGAAGAAGCATCAGACGATTATTCCAAACTGGCAGCTGTATCCGATATGGATAATTTCGATAAAGGATCATTAAGTGCGGCTAAAAAAAGGCTGCCATGGCTGATTCTCTTAACATTTCTCGGCATGCTGACGGCAAATCTGATGGGCATGTTTGAAGCCACTCTCGATCAGGTGGCTCTGCTTGCAGTATTTATTCCATTGATTGCCGGAATGGCAGGAAACAGCGGGACTCAGGCACTGGCGGTTGCAGTTCGCGGGATCGCGACAGGGGATATAGAAGATGAAAGCAAGCTCAGGCTCTTGTTCCGGGAAGCCGGGACGGGACTGATCACGGGTCTTGTGTGCGGAGCCGTGGTGGTGGGGCTGGTGTATTTCTGGAAAGGCGAATTGCTGATCGGCTTACTGGTCGGAACAGCAGTTGCAGGCTCTATTTTCGTGGCTACGCTTGCAGGCTCTTTTATTCCGTTATTGATCCATCACCTGAATATCGACCCTGCCGTGGCGTCGGGTCCGTTCATCACGACTTTGAATGACATTATCTCCATTTTAATCTATCTGGGACTGGCCACAACGTTCCTGAGCAGCCTGTAGAAAAGTGCAAATTGCACTTTTCTTTTTTATGATGTAATATTAGTACCAGGTAACAATCAGAATTCAGGGGGAATGAAAATGACGATTTCATTGAAAGGCAAAACTTTCGTAATAATGGGAGTGGCAAATAAGCGCAGCATTGCATGGGGCATAGCCCGGTCGCTTGACCAGTCTGGAGCGAATCTGATCTTTACATACGCCGGTGAACGATTTGAGAAGTCTGTCCGCGATCTGGTGGCGACACTTGAAGGGAAACACGATATCATTCTGCCGTGTGATGTAACAAGTGATGAAGATGTGGAAAAATGCTTTGCTTCCATCAAAGAGCAGGCCGGTAAAATTGACGGCCTCGCACATTGCATCGCTTTTGCCAAAACAGAGGAACTTGCGGGGGACTTTTCGGAAACATCAAGAGAAGGGTATTTGCTGGCTCAAAATATCAGTTCCTATTCACTGACGATCATTTCAAAATATGCAAAACCGCTGATGACTGATGGCGGCAGCATTGTAGCCCTGACATATATCGGCGGGGAGCGCGTGCTTCCTAATTACAACGTGATGGGCGTCGCTAAAGCCGCACTTGAAATGTCGGTCCGTTACCTGGCTGCAGATCTAGGCAGGCACGGAATCCGTGTCAATGCGATTTCTTCCGGACCGATCCGTACACTGTCATCCAAGGGAGTCAGCGATTTCAATTCAATCCTTCACGAAATCGAGGAAAAAGCACCGCTTCACCGCAATACGACACCTGAAGAAGTCGGAGACACGGCTGTCTTCCTGTTCAGCGAAATGTCGCGGGGAATCACCGGCGAAACGATTCACGTCGACAGCGGATATCACGTTCTTTAAAAGTCTGCAGATAAAAAATGGCGGCAATAAAAAATCCAGCCCTTCAATTTCCGAGGGCTGGATTTTTCATGCGTGGAGATTCTTTTCCATGGTTCTGTGCGGGATTCCTGCATCGAGGAACTCGGGAGAAGTCACGGTGTAATTTAATTTTTCGTAAAAAGGAATGGCATAGGACTGTGAGTTCAGTTTTAAAACGGACATGCCGGCAGACCGTGCGTATTCCTCCATCGCTTCCATCAGCAGCACACCAACATGCTGTCCGCGGAATTCAGGCAACACTGAAACCCGTTCCACTTTGCCGATGCCCGGCTCGATTTCACGGATCCGGCCGGCTGCTATCGGCTGCTGAAAGTTATACCCCACGAAATGGGTGGCGGCATCATCGTACTCATCCATCTCAATATGGAGAGGCACCTGCTGTTCATCGACAAAAACTTTTCGCCGGATTTCAAAAGCCTGTTCTTTTTCGAGTTCACTTTCCGCTTTTTTGACCTTCTGCAATTATTGCTCATCTCCAGTCAAACGGAACGTATCGTAAACTGTCCAGGAACCGTCATCAAGTTTATAAAGGAGGTGGAAGCGGTCAATCGTTTCCTCGTGATCGATGCCTGCCATTTTCAATTGGCCGAAAATGTCCGAATGCTCGGAATCAGACAGCTTTTGGGCAATCGTGATATGCGGTACGAATGAATGTTTTGGCATACCTCCGAAAAAGTCGGAATGCAGCTCTTCATGCAGCGCAATAATCTCTTCGGTCGGCTCCACTTTATAGTAGAGCGTATTGGTGACAGGTGAAAAAGACCTTACGCTTGTTGCATGCAGTTTAAAAGGCTTGTTGCGTTTTGCAATTTTTGCAAGCTCATCAACGATGGCTTTAATTTCTGAGCTGTCCGCTTCAAATTCATCTTTCAGCGTAATATGCGGCGTTATCAGCTCGTAATGGGGATCATACCGTTTGCGGTAAGCATTGGCGATGTCCTGTAATTCTTTTGATGGAAATGCTGCAATACCGTATTTCATAAATATACCTCCTTCTAATATATAGATCTATTCTTATTACAGTATAACAAAAGAAAGCTGGAAATTGCGAATCCGTTTCAGACGCCGAAATTCTGGATCAAAGCCCGTTTAAGATCCGGCTGCCAGTACTTCCATGTATGGTCTCCGTCAAATTCTTCGTAGAATACAGGGAATGATTTTTCGGTCATCAATGCATGCAGTTCCCTGTTAGGTTTAAGGAAATCAGCTGTTTTGCCCGAAGTCAGTTTCACTTCTGTTTCACCGGTCCCGATGACATGATAGACCGTGAACGAGTTGGTCATATTAAAATTGGCTACGGCCTCCATCATTTCTGGTCCGACTTTCGGGGACTGGAGAATGACCCGTCCAAAAATATTCGGATATTTTAATGCCGCCATGAGGCTGACGGTCGCAGCAAGCGAGTCGCCGATCAGCGTGCGGCCCATGCCCACCTGGTATGTCGGATATTTTTCATCCAGATAAGGCACCAGTTCATGTGCCAGAAATCTCAAATAAGCTGCGTGCTGAGAGCCAGAAGGTTCATATTTTTTATTGCGGTCATCCACGCTCTTATAAGGAAGGCCAACAAAAATGATGTTTTCGATTTCGTGCTTTTCCAATAATTCGTCGACTACACGGGGAACCCTCCCCAATTGGAAATAGTCCTTGCCGTCTGACGCGATCACCAGGCTGTATTTGTATAAAGGTGAATAATTATAAGGCAAATATACCAGCAATTGCATATCTTCCTGGAGTTCTTCACTGAAAATTGTAATATCTTCCACATTGCCTCGATTCATGATGGAGCCCCCTTGTTGAGTATTGTAAGAAAATTGTATCATACTCAGACAGCAAGGTATAATGGGGGAGCAATCATTAAAAACAGAAAGCGGGGGATTGACTTGAAAGGAATGGATGGAGGGAAATACCGGGTACATTCGGATGAAGTGGCGAAGGCGGCGCAGGAAGCGCTGCAAAGACGCGGAGTTTCTATTGAAGAAATTGCCAAAATCGTATTCGAAATGCAGGAGCCATATAATAAAGGACTGGAAATGGCACATTGCATCGAATCCGTGGAAAGTGTTCTGCTGAAACGGGAAATGCAGCATGCTCTGCTGGTAGGTGTAGAACTGGATGAACTGGCGGAGCAGGGGAAACTTTCACGCCCGCTTCAGCAGATTATTGATACGGATGAAGGGCTTTTCGGAGTCGATGAAATGATTGGCCTGGGAGCTGTATTGACTTACGGAAGCATTGCAGTCACGACTTTTGGGCATCTTGACAAAAACAAAATCGGAGTCATCCGGGAGCTTGATACAAAAGTCGGCGGACAGGTCCATACCTTCCTTGACGATCTCGTGTCGAGCATTGCGGCGTGTGCAAGTGCACGGATCGCCCACCGGCAACGAGATCTCGAAGAAAAAGGAAAAGACTTCAAAGATATTCCGGCGGATGAGACCGCACCGGAAATGCATGTGGATGGCGCAGAAACCTGAGTAATTTCCCTGTCATCCTGTGAAAACGGTTACTAAATCCAAAATTGATTAACACTTGGATAAAAAGTCATGGTATTATTGTGTAAGAAACATGTTGTAACTATATAAGGGGAGGTCAAATTATGTTGAAAAAGAAATTTGGTTTATTTGCAGCAGTAGCGCTGACTGGTTCTGTATTTCTTGCAGGATGCGGAGATGATTCTGCTGAGCCGGGGGAAAGCGGTGGAGAAAGCGGAGGCTCTTCAGATCCGGAATTCGTCAGTATCCTGACTGGCGGGACGACAGGGACTTATTATCCGCTTGGCGGAGCAATGGCTCAAATTATCGAAGATGAAACAGGCATTGATACAACTGCTGAAGTTTCGCAGGCATCTGCGGCGAATATGACAGCACTTGCCGACGGAACAGCAGAGATCGCATTCGTTCAGACGGATACTGCTTTCTACGCTTCGGAAGGTACGAATATGTTCGAAGGGGAAGTAATTGATACAGTTTCTGCAATCGGAGCATTGTACCCTGAGACTATCCAGCTGGTTACGACTGCGAATTCAGGCATCACATCTTTCGAAGATCTTGCAGGGAAATCAGTTTCTGTTGGGGCGCCTGGATCAGGTACTTATATCAACGCTGAGCAATTGCTCGAAATCCACGGTATGACAATGGATGATATCAACGCACAGAACCTGGATTTCGGTGAATCACAGGAAAGCCTTCAGTCAGGACAGATCGACGCTGCTTTCATCACAGCAGGAACACCGACTGGTGCTGTTGAAAGTTTAGGCGCAACAGCAGACGTAGTTATTGTACCGGTTGCACAGGACAAAGCGGATGCATTGATCGAAAAATATCCTTACTATGCGCACGACACTGTACCGGCAGGCATCTATGGTTTGACGGAAGAAGTGCCGACCGTATCGGTATTGGCTATGCTTGTAGCTCAGAACGACCTGTCGGAAGATACTGTCTACAACATTACAAAAGCGATCTACGAAAACACAGATAAAATTCAGCATGCAAAAGCTGAATTCATCAAAGCTGAAACGGCTCTGGACGGTATCGGAATCGATATCCACCCGGGCGCACAAAGATATTTCGATGAAGTAAATCAATAAGATACAGCAACTAATTGACGATAAAGCGCAAGCTTTATCGTCGTTATTTGTTTAGATGCTACGGAGGAGAATGACCATGCGACTTAATTCCAGGCAGCGTTTTCTTCTGATTCTGATCGCCCTCATCTTGATTAGCTCCTCAATAGGATTTATCCCTCTGAAAAGAAGTATTGCATTATTCGAGAGTGATACAGGAAGCCTTGCAGCTTATTATCTATTGACTCAGCCCCGATTTCAGATAAAATATACACATTCCATACATTTATCCGATGTGGTGGAAAGCTTTGAAGTGTTGCCGGACAACACGATGAAAATGGTTGAATTGGAATATGAAGATTTCAATATCGGAATGCCTTCCAACGCAGGAGAAGGGGAAGTTTTTCTCGAAAAGGACGGTAAGTATTACATCAAGAATATGGACAGAATACTGCCGGAATTTCGTATATTGATCGGTGATGTGGATGCCGGTTTATTTTTTATGGATAATGGCGAAGAGTTTGATTTGAAAAAGGCACTCGTAAGAGGAAAAACCTATACGTTCCGAATTCAGCGGCTGTCATTTTTCCAGCAATTAAAAGGAGTGAATATTGATGAGCAATAAATTACCACCCGAAGAAAGAGAGCAAATGAAATTGCCGCCTGAAGATGATACATACATTTCAGAAGAGAAACAAAAGGAAATTTTGCAGAAATATGACCCTGAATCGAATACGCGTGATTTAGCGGGAATTATGAAATATGTAGTATTTTTCGGCCTTCTGGCGTTTTCACTGTTCCAGTTATACACTGCAGTTTTCGGGCAGTATACAGCCTATATCCAGCGGTCGATTCACCTGGGTTTCGCCCTGTCACTGATTTTCCTGCTGTTCCCGGCTTTCAGAAAGAAAGGGATCAAGCATAAAGTTGCCTGGTATGACTATATTCTGGCACTCCTGGCTATAGGCGTTGGTGCCTATTGGCCGATCATGTATGATGATCTCGTTTTCCGCATCGGACGGGTTACCGAATTGGATCTGGCCGTTGGTATTCTGGCGACACTTCTTACGCTTGAAGCAACACGGCGTGCAGTTGGATTGCCGATTACGATCATTTCGTCTCTGTTTCTGACCTATGCGTTTTTCGGACCTTCATTCCCGGGCTTTCTTCGGCATCGGGGACAGGACCTGGACTCGCTTGTCCAATTGATGTTCTTTACCACAGACGGGATTCTGGGGACGCCGCTGGCAGTTTCCTCAACTTTCATTTTCACATTCCTGTTATTCGGGGCGTTCCTCGTAAAAACAGGTGTAGGGCAATACTTCAATGATCTGGCAGTTTCTTTCGCGGGGCATCTTATTGGCGGTCCCGCAAAAGTGGCTATCTTTTCAAGTGCGCTGCAGGGGACGATTTCAGGAAGTTCGGTTGCAAACGTTGTAACTTCCGGTTCCTATACGATTCCGATGATGAAGAAACTCGGCTACAAAAAGGAATTCGCTGGCGGGGTTGAAGCTGCTGCTTCTACAGGCGGCCAGCTGATGCCGCCAATCATGGGTGCCGCTGCCTTCCTGATGGTTGAATTCATCGGAGGCATCACTTACTGGGAAATTGCGAAAGCTGCAGCGATTCCCGCATTGCTGTATTTCACGGGAATTTGGATCATGACGCATTTCGAAGCAAAACGGATCGGCTTGAAAGGCCTCCCGAAAGAGGACTTGCCGGACCGTAAAGAAATTTTGAAAAAGATTTATCTGCTGCTGCCGATCGTAGCAATCATCGTTTTCCTGCTGATCGGAGTTCCGACGATGCAGGCAGCACTTTATGGTATTGTGCTGACGGTTGTAGTCAGTGCGTTTGATAAAGAAACAAGACTTAATTTCAAAGATATGATCGATGCGTTGGTGGATGGTGCCAGAACTGCATTGGCAGTGGCAGCTGCAACTGCAGCGGCAGGTATCATTGTCGGTGTCGTAGTAAAAACCGGACTGGGCTTAAGCCTGGCGAACGGACTCGTGTCGGCTTCCGGCGGGAATGTGCTGTTGACGCTCTTCTTCACGATGCTTGCAGCGATTGTGCTGGGTATGGGTTCACCGACAACGGCCAACTATGTTATCACGTCTACAATTGCGGCTCCTGCCATCATCACTTTGCTGATGCTTGAATATCCTGAAGGTGCAGCAGTTCCGATTGTTGTCGCATTGTCTGCCCACTTGTTCGTATTCTATTTCGGTATTATCGCCGACATAACCCCGCCTGTTGCACTGGCAGCCTTTGCGGCGTCGGGCATATCCGGCGGTGAACCGATCAAGACGGGAGTCACTGCAGCCAAACTCGCCATTGCGGCGTTCATCATTCCGTATATGTTCGTGTTATCGCCCGAATTACTAATGATTGATGTCACCTTTACAGAAATAATTTGGGTGCTGATTACAGCAGTTTCCGGTATGATTGCCATCGGTGCCGGAATGATCGGCTATTGGTACCGCAAATTAGTTTGGTTCGAACGAATTATCATGGTAGCAACCGGATTGGCACTGATTTATCCTGAAGGTTTATCGGATACAATTGGTGCGGTGGTGTTTATCATCATGTTTGCAATCCAATGGCTCGCTCGCGATAAGAAAGATCCGAAACCCAAAACTACAGAAGCATAGTAAAACTCCCGAAAGCGCATAATCAGCTCTTTCGGGAGTTTTTATTTTTATCAATATAAAGAAAAGTTATCACCAGTTTCTATATAATGAAAATAAGAATAATGAAAATAGGAGTACCATAGACTTACCTAAAATTATCCAGTATGATTAGTTAGTTAGGAAGAAGTAAGGGGGCAGAAAGTTGAAAAGAAATTATATGAAATTTTCGGTTTATGCAGTAATAGTTTCGTTGGCAGTAACTTTAGCGTCTCCTGCAGCAGCTGATGACTCAGTCAACGTACAACCAGAGTTTGCTTTTACCGATGTAAGTTCAGCAAATACTCACAGTCAAGCAATTTACAGAGCCTATGACTTAGGGATAATGAGCGGTTATCCGGATGGGGAATTCGGACCGAACGAGTCTCTTTCCCGAGGCCATGTAGTGAAAGCACTGGGCAAATATATGCTGGGTCTTCAAGGGAAAGCAATCACTGAAGTCAGTAAACATGGTTTTCCTCATTTAACAAAGTTTAATGATGTGCCTGACGGAAGAGACGAAGAACTATATAAATATTCTTTAATTGTTAAAGATGCCGGGATTTTTGAAGGTTCTAATAATAACTTAATGCCGAATAATTTAATCACACGTCAGCAAATGGCAAAAGTGCTGGTAAATGCTTTTGGATTAAAAGACCAAGAAGGTGTAACTTCAAAGGTTCAAGACAAGAATTTTTCTTTTTCTTACTTTCATGAATACATTGATATCCTCTCTGAAAATAATGTGACAACCGAGAAAAATTTCCGTCCGCTGGAACATACGACACGGGGGCAATTCGCTTCATTTCTCACTCGTGCTTATGATGCAACTGACCAAAAAATAGCAATACCCTATCCAGTGGTGGCAGTCAATAAAGCGAATTCTTATGAAATTGCAAATGCTCTTAGCACATTCAATACTGTGAGTTACTTGGACACTCTTATAATTGATCAATATCAGGTTTCGCAGTTTTTTTATGAGAGTTACAGTGAAACTGACTTTAAAACCAGAGCAGAAGTAGTACATGCGCTCAAAACTTCAATAGAAGTCCATGCTAAATTGCTGTCAGCTGTAAACAATGCAACAACAACAGAAGAAATGATAGATGCAATCGAAGGATTAAAATTTGATCCTTTTGTAATACCCAGAACCCCGGAATCTAAATTATTGATAATAGGGGGATTCTTCGACTGGTTCAATAAGAAAAGGATGGAAGAGGATTTTTATTTTAACACTTTCCATGAAGTTTACTCTTCCTATATGGAAGTCACAGGAAGTTTGCCGAATGATACTTAATCGAATAAAATGAACGAAAAAGCAGAATTGATAAGGATATAGAAATTTACAGTAAAACTAATAATATTCAAAAAACCCACTATCGCAGCCGATAGTGGGTTATATGATTTATGTAATAATAGAAAAAAACCGTCACTCGAAGGCGACGGTTTTTATAAGCAGATTCTGTTCCTAAAATCTGCTGCGGGTTTGGCACCCAATGATTCCTACTGGGCTCGAACCAGCGACCTCTACCCTGTCAAGGTAGCGCTCTCCCAGCTGAGCTAAGGAATCGCAATTACAAGGACATTTCCAATTATAGCGTGAGCTTATGAAAAGCGCAAGCATCATTTTTGCTCCGTCAGGCTGAAATCATACTCGAGCTGCCACTACTGTGCCGGACTTCTGAAGCCATTATCCCACGCCTCCTGTTCCGAACAGAACCATTCCTCCGGATTTGTTTGTTCATAGGAAGGGCTGCCAGGCATGTGATAGATTTTATCTCCGTTTCGGTTGATGTTGCCTTTAATGGCACATTCTTCGGAATTAGAATCATTATTGGATAAATTGCTCTTCGTAATTGCCCCGCTGTCAAAACCCCGGTCAGTTGCGTACCCTTCAAACTCCCATATCCCAAGACTCTGCTCTTTTGCCTGCTGCTCCGCGGCTTCGAATTCATCGAGGTAACGCGTATTCGGTGGGAAAACGTAGGCGAGACGGGCATGGCCGGATTGGAGCAATTGTTCCTGGACACTTTCACCATCCACATACAGATAGACAAGTAAACGGCCGTAATCGTCCAGACGATCGCCGACATCAAACTCGATTGTTACGTCGCCGGACTCGATCAGGCGCCGGTTCTCTTCTGTCGCTTCTTTGCCGAGGGGCTGCTCACCAAACCGGGGATGATTGGTTTCGGGCGTATCAATCAGCAGATAACGCACGGTGGTTTCTTCGCCTTCATATAATATTCTTACGGTGTCTCCATCGATTACAGAGAGAACTTCTGCAGGAACCTGATTTGAGCTGCCGCCGGTGTCTGTGGAACCAGGGAGGCTGCAACCTGCCAGAAGCAGCGCAAGCAGAACAGCGAAAATATTTTTCATGAGACCACCGCTTCCTTATGTTCGGATAAAAGATTGAATAATCTGGAACAGCAAAACGCCTTTCTCAATAATTCAATTGAAAAAGGCGTTTTTATGTAGGCATGCAACTTAAAACGAAATAAATGCTCAATTTACAGATGTGTCTCCATTTCAAGATTTGGCTGGCCGTAATAGAGGAAAGCTTCCTCTTCCATATCCTGAAGCTTTTCTTTGTTCAAGCCGATTTCCAATTCTCCGCTGAATACGGGTTCCCACCAGTTTTTAGTTTCTTCCATCATCTGTTCCTCCTCCAAATTAACTTCTTTTATTGTTTGACTATTCTATACCCCTGCAGGTTACACTAATAAACAGGAAGATTGAAAATAAGCCTTTAGGCCTCACAGGGAGAGGGATTGCATGATTTCAATAGGTATTATAGGTGCGGGGATTGTAGGGGAGCGCATCATCCGGCAAATCCAGCAGGAGAATGGCGTCAAAATAGTTGCGGTATACGATGAAAACCCGGATCGCCTGCAATCGCTGAAAGAAAATTATGGGGTGCCGATTGCAGCCACACTTGATGAAATCCTTTACTCAAAAGCGGATTGGATCTATATTGGAACTCCACCGTCTTCCCATGCCGAACTTGCGAAAATGGCAGCGGATGCGGGAATAAATATTTTAAGCGAAAAGCCGCTTGCGCATAATGCCGAAGCCGGTGAACAAATGGTCGCGTCAATAACTGAAAATCGTGTCCGTTCCGCGATGCACTTTCCATTGATGTACAGTCCTGCTGTACACGAAATGGCGAAACGGATCAAAAATGGCAGCATCGGTGAAATCGGCAGAATTGAATTGCATACAGTATTTCCGGTTTGGCCGCGTCCGTGGCAGCAGACGCCATGGATCGGTTCAAGGCTGGAAGGGGGCTTCATCAGAGAGGTGTTCCCTCATTATATCCAGCTGATTGAAAGGATATTCGGGAATATTACCATTACAGCCCATCAGGTGACCTACCCGGCTCAGCCGGAACTTTGCGAAACAGGGCTCATTGCCCTGGGAGCAGTCAACGGCAGTACGCCTTTATTGCTGTCAGGCCTAAGCGGCATTGGCCAGAAAGAACTGCTGCAATTCAAAGTTTACGGCAGCCAGGGCGTTCTGACGCTGGAAAATTGGTCACAGCTGTATTTGGATGAGCCACAGAAAGACCGCACTGAGCTCACGCATTTTGCAGAAGTCCCAAGCTTGTTCAAAGAAATGAAAAAGATGTCAACCGCGCTGGTTCCATTTGAAGAAGGGTTGGCTGTTCAGCGCATTATCGATCAGCTGCTGAATGACGAATAAGACGATACAGGAGGGTTTATATGAACTTTACAGCCAATGATGTTGAGCGCATGATACAGGAACAACGAAATTATTTTTATACAGGAGCTACCCGTTCTGCGGATTTCCGGAGAGCGCAACTGGAAAACTTAAGGCAAGCCATCCTGGCCAATGAAGAAGTCATTACGGAAGCGCTTGAACGCGATCTCGGTAAAAGCGAATTCGAAGCGTATGCCACCGAAATCGGATTTGTACTGGACAGCATCGGCAATATGCAAAAAAACCTGGAAGACTGGATGGAGCCGGAAAAGGTGAAGACGCCGCTGCATCTGCAGCCGTCAAAAAGCTTCATCATTCGTGAACCTTATGGCTCCGTATTGATCATCGGGCCATTCAACTATCCATTTCAATTGGTGATGGAGCCATTGATCGGTGCCATTTCAGGCGGAAACTGTGCGGTCGTCAAGCCATCCGAAACGACGCCGAATGTGACCCGCGCCATACGGATTGTGCTGGAAGAAGCATTCCCTACTTATTATGTCCGTGTCGTTGAAGGCGAACGTGAAGAAGTTACTGCTTTGATCCATGCCTCATTCGACTACATTTTCTTTACCGGCAGTGTCAAAGTCGGAAAAGTTGTCATGAAGGCAGCATCAGAAAGACTGACGCCGATCACGCTGGAGCTTGGCGGAAAAAGCCCGGCGATTGTCGATCAGACCGCCGATATCGATTTGGCCGCCAAGCGCATAGCATGGGGCAAACTGATGAATACCGGCCAGACTTGTGTTGCTCCCGATTATGTTTGTGTCCATGAATCCGTCAAAGAGGAATTCATCAAAAAACTGACGAAAGCCATCAGTGCATTTTACGGTAAAAACGCACAGGCGAGTCCTGATTACGGCCGAATCGTTTCCACGTCGCATTTTGACCGCCTCGCTGAATTGATTGAAAGTGAATCGGATAACATCATCTACGGCGGCAAAACGGATCGTTCCAATCGCTATATCGAACCGACTGTCCTTGACAACATCAGCTGGAACAGCCCTTCTATGGAAGATGAAATATTCGGGCCGATTCTGCCGATCGTTACATATCAAGACCTTCCGCTGCTGCTTCGTCAGATCCGCCGGCTGCCAAAACCACTGTCAGCTTATATGTTCTCCGAAAATGAACGCGCAATCGCCTTTTTCCTGGAGGAGCTGCCATTCGGTGGAGGATGCATCAATGACACGGTTTCCCACGTCGGAAGCGCATATCTGCCGTTTGGGGGAGTCGGACCTTCCGGCATGAATTCCTACCATGGCAAATACAGCTTTGAAGCTTTTACACATGCAAAATCAATTCTGAAAAAATCGACGAAAATCACGACCAATGTCGTGTTCCCTCCTTATAACAATAAATTGAAATACATTAAGGGGATATTGAAATAAGCGGCCTGCGGGTCGCTTTTTTCTTTTTGGAACTGCTAATATGATTCTAAGAGGTGATTGGAATGGCTGAACGCATTTTAATTATTGAAGATGAAAAAAGTATCGCGAGAGTTTTGGAATTGGAACTGAATTATGAAGGTTATGAAACAGCCGTAGCCCATTCCGGATCGGAAGGGCTGATCAAATTCCGGGAACAGGAATGGGATCTGGTGCTGCTGGATCTGATGCTGCCTGAAATCCATGGACTCGACGTTTTGAAAAGGATACGTGCAGCGGATGACAAGCTGCCGGTGATTTTATTGACGGCGAAAAATGATGTCAAGGATAAAGTGGCTGGACTCGATCTTGGCGCAAATGATTATGTAACGAAGCCTTTTGAAATTGAGGAACTGCTTGCAAGAATCCGTGCCAATCTTCGCCTGAGCGGCAATGGTAATTCGGAAAGTCACCGCTTCCTGGACCTGGAGCTGGATGAAATTTCACGTGCCGTGTCACGGAACGGCCGCCAGATTGAACTGACGCCGCGTGAGTTCGATCTATTATTGTTTCTGATGAAGCATCCGAAACAGGTGTTGACCCGGGAACAGGTCTTGAATGCGGTATGGGGCTATGACTATTACGGAGACACGAATGTCATCGATGTCTATATCCGCTATCTGAGAAAAAAAGTGGACGCGGGTGAAAAAACGACTTATATCCAAACGGTCCGGGGTGTCGGCTATGTATTGAAGGAGCAGGACAATGAAACTGCGAAATAGGATTCATATCTATTCGACATTGCTGACCCTTGTGATTCTGATTATTCTTACCGCAGTCATTTATTATTCGTTCAGCTCGTTAACCTATTCCACGGAAGTCGATGAACTTGAATCGGTGGGCGATGCGCTGCTCCGGACATATAACAGCAGCGAAGTTTTAGACCCGAAAGAAGTTCTGCGCGGCTATGTTCCGGTACTTGGCATGATAAAAGTGACCGATCAGGATGGCAATGTGCTCGAGCTGATACAAAAACCCGAAATCACGGTGCAGCTGCCGGACCAATTGGATGAGCGATCCGGGACAGTGATTGTGGAAGGGGAGCGTTTCGCTTATACGCATGCGCCGATCATCTGGTCGGATGGCACAGTCGCAGAAATGGAGATTGCAAAATCGCTGCGTGAAGTCTCCGGCAATCTGGACACGCTGCGGCTTGTGCTTGCAGTCGCGGTGCTGATCGCCATGATTCCGGTAATTGTCTCAGGAGCGGTACTGGCGAGAATCGTCACCGGACCGGTTACCGCTTTGACCGAGACGATGCGGAACATCCAGCAAAGCGGCAAATTCGAAAAGCTGCCGATTTCCGAGCAGTCCAATGATGAAATCAATCAGATGGGCATGACGTTTAATGAGATGATGGCATTGCTCGAAGAAAACTATCTGAAGCAGGAAGAATTCGTTTCCAATGCATCGCATGAACTGAAGACACCGTTGACCATCATCGGCAGTTATGCAAAACTTCTGGAGCGCCGGGGACTGGAAGATCAGGCGGTTGCGAAAGAAAGCATTTCAGCCATCCGCACCGAAACCGACCGGATGACGAGCATGATCGAACAATTCCTGTTGATTGCCAGAAGAAATGAAGCATCGCCGGTTTATCAGGAAGTTGAGCTGGGCGATTTTCTTGCCGGAACGGTTGCCGCCTTTAATCAGGCCTACAACCGGGACTTCGTGCTGGAAGTGGAAAATCAGCCATTGACCGTTTCAACGGACCCTGTGAAGCTGAAGCAATTGCTTTACATTATTCTCGACAACGCGAGGAAATACAGCACAGAGCGGATAGAAGTCACAGCGAAGTTTGATGGGTCGGCCATTATCCAGGTCCGCGATTACGGCGAAGGCATACCGAAAGAATCGCTGCCTTATATATTCGACCGGTTCTATCGTGTTGATAAAGCACGTAACCGTGAGACGGGCGGATTCGGGCTGGGTCTTGCGCTGGCGAACCAATTGGCGGACATCATGAATTTAAAGCTGGAAATTGAAAGCATCGAAAAATTAGGTACGACAATTTCCATCAGATTCTCATCGGATTTTAATGTTCATCCCTTAGAATTGGAGCAGGAGGGATCGAGATGAAAAAATGGATTGGCATACTGGCAGCTTCAGCGATTCTGGGCACCGCAATTGTGTTTTTCCTCTTAAATTCCACAAACAATACGGAGCGGCTGACTGAAGCGGGAGCGATGGAAAAAGTCGTTGAGCTGTATGGCGGCACGGCAGGGAGGACCACTGTTTCAGGCAATGAAATCCTTGTCGAGTTCCAGAACGATGAAGGGCGCTACAGCGCTGTCGTCAACCGGGATTCCGGGCAGGTCGCTTCAATGGAACTGATTGAAAAGGCCAGTCCCGTAAAAAACATCACAGAAAAACAGGCTGAAGAAATTGCCGTGGCTGAAGTTCAGGGAGAAGTAAAAGAAACCAATTACCTGAAAGAGCAAAATGAATTTGAAGTGAAAGTCGAGGGTGAAACTGAAATTTCAACACTTGCCATTTCGGCTGACTCAGGAGAAATCCGAAAAATATCTTCAGAGGAGACAACGAAGGCCGATCCTGCACCTGAAGAACAGCCGGCTCCACCGGTTTCCAGCAGTGTCATTTCGGGCAATGAGGCAATTGCCATCGCCAGGCAGACACTTGACGGCGAAGTGCAGGAAGTGGAGTTTGTCGAAACACAGGACGGCGGCTATTATCTGGTGGAAATTGAAAATGACGCCACCGACCAGGAAGCAACCATTCAAATCCATGCAATCCGCGGGGAAACGATGACCGTGGACTGGGACGACTAGTGAAGAAAAGTGACGGCATCTGTTAAGCTCTGAAAGGCATAAGGCGAATCAGCAGAGTGGCGCCTTTTGCCACGGCAGCTGATTTGACTTACGACCCGAAGAGCTGGATCGCCGGAGTCTGG
>NZ_JRGN01000077.1 GCF_000775575.1 Planococcus sp. CAU13 | reverse complement strand
AGCTGTTTTGCGGAATATCGGTTATTAAAGATTATTTGCTTATCAAATACAGTACAGAAACATCAAATTTGTAAAATGTGCCTTTTTATTCGTTTCATTATGCACCGGTTTTTGGTAAAGTAAGGTAAGAATGAAATAAGCAGATTTTTAATCGTCAGGAAGGGAATAAGCCATATGATATTTGATTTTAAGTTCTGGCATTATTTCGTCAGACAGGGCCAGCTCATACATAATCTGGACAACTCGGAAATGCGCTATTTCAATAAACGGCTTGCCTGGCTCTTTGCACTGGGCGTCCTGCTTTTTGCCCTGCGCGAAATCTGGGGGATGAACACCGCGACGCTGACGCCGTATCTCGTTATTGGCGATATGGATACCTATACTCTGGCGCGCTGGATTTCACTTTTCGGCACATTGGTCTGGGCCGGAATTTACCTGGCATTCCATACATACGGAGCAGCATACCTGTTCAGCCGCCTGCTGGAAATCCCATGGCGCGCAGCTTTAGTTATGCAGACCTATGTAACAGCCGTACTCGTCATTGAAAAAGCTTTGCTGTTTTTCCTTTTTGCCGTACTTGGCTACGCGACATCCCTGTCCGTATTTTCATTCGGACCGCTCGCAGCCATGGTATTTGACCATCCTTTCATCATTTTGACGTTTAACCAGTTGACGGTCTTCACGTCGCTGATCATCGCCATCCAATACCGCTTCCTGCGCAATTATGTGGAGTATTCACCGAAACTTCTTTTATTCGGATTGATTATGCTTCACTTCATCATTGCGGTCGCAATCGGCGCTTTGAGCTTTGTGCCGCTTGCGGAAATGCTCGAGGGCTTTACGGAAGGAGTGGTTCCGGGTGAATAAATTCTTTATGATCGGCCTGTCTATTGCCATCACCGCTTTTATTGCGGCAAACGCGATTTTATTGTTCAGCGATAAAAGCATCGTTGATAAAAGAGTCTACATCAGTGAATACGAACGCACGTACACGAACACGTATACGGAAAGGCTGCCGAAAGAAGCAGTCACAGCGCCTCTTGGTGCAACGGAAATTTTCATACAGGATACAGAAGCCATCGAACAATGGATCATCAATGAAGGCGATTATGTCGAAGCAGGCACTGAACTTGCGCTGCTGAATGAATCGGAAAGTGAAGAGCAGCGCGCGATCTGGGAAGCCCAGCAATCGGCGCTGGAAGCTGAACTGAGTGAAGTTCAGAGCGCCATGAGCGAACTTAAAAGTTCCCGCCCCAGCAGTTCGAGTCCAACAGCAGGTTCGTCGAGCAACCGGGACACCGTGACCAATGAAGACGGCAACACGGTTGAACTGGACCTTTCTGTTACGGTGGATGTCGAAGTTCCGCAGGACGGCACTTATGCAGCTGGAATCGCTGAAGCCGAACAGCGCATCGCCGCAATCGAAACCCAATTGGCTGTGGTCAATGCCCAGTTGGACCAGAACACGGCCACACCTGCGCTGATCAGCCCGATCGAAGGCATCGTCGGTAAAATTGATACGGATACCCAGCCGATGAGCATCGAGATTTATTCGAATGAAAAATTGCTCCGCACGTATGTCATCGAAGAGGAATGGATGGATGTTAACGCAGAAGACCGCGTATTCGTCCATGTTGAAGGAATTGCGCAGGGGATGAACGCCAGAGTCCTGAGGGTATCCCAGCTGCCGGCGGAAGAATCCAAATGGCTTGAAGCCTACCGCGCGCTGGATCCTGTCGATCAGAAAAATCCGATCGCGATCTACGAAGTCCTCATCATGACGGATGAACCGATCGCAGATATCGTTCCCTACGGCAAAACGGCGAACACGTCGATTGTCATCAATGAAGCGGCGGACGCCGTGGCATTAAAAGAAGCCTGGCTATACGACCGCTACGACGGCTCCGCCAAAACATTCATCCTTAACGAGGCGGGCCGCACCGAAGCCGTGTCGGTCAACATTGCATTCGACCTTGATGGAAAAGCCATATTGAGCGACGGCGTGCAGCCGGGCGCAACAGTCATTGACCATGACCGGGACAGATTCGAGAAGGGGCCACGGGCGTTCCTGCCGTTCCCGAGTATCCAGCCCGACATGGAACATGCAAAAAATACAAATTGGCGCAAATATGTTGAATTCTTATTGGCGAGATAGTTTGAGAGACCCGTGAGCGGAGGCTTGCGGGTTTTTTTGTGGGTGTTTCTCCAAAAGAAAAGTGCATCTGAAGGGAAAGCAGTCCGCTCCTGCGGACTGCTCAGGGACGGCGACGGCCACCCGATCAAACAAAGTCTTATTAATCTTTCTAGCAAAAAATGGTACGATGGATGAAAAGACTCGCACGGAAATGGAGTGGAAAACATGAACGGAACAGATTGGCGTTTTAAGATTGCCCACCGGGAAGCGCTGATTGGCGTGGGACTGGCACTGTTCAACTTTATCTGGTGGTTCGGCTTTGCATACGGCATGGGCTCGGGGCCGGTTGAGGAATATACATATGTATTCGGTTTGCCGGCATGGTTTTTCTACAGCTGTGTGGTCGGCTTCCTCGTGATTGCGGTGCTCGTCATCGTCATCGTGAAATTTTTCTTTGTGGAAGTGCCGTTTGACGAAGAACAGGAGGACAAACGATGAACTATGCTGTATTGATTCCAATGATCGTTTTCCTTCTTCTCATTTTCTTTATCGGCTTTTGGTCGAGCAAAAAACTCGCGACATCTTCAAATTTTGTCAGTGATTATTTCCTCGGCGGCCGGGAACTTGGCGGCTTTGTGCTGGCAATGACAATGGTCGCGACATACGGTAGCGCATCCTCTTTTCTCGGAGGTCCCGGCACAGCCTACACAATGGGCTTCGGCTGGGTATTGCTCGCGATGACGCAGGTCGTCACCGGCTATTTTGTCCTCATGATTCTCGGCAAGAAATTCGCCATCATGGCGCGCCGCTACAAAGCAGTGACGATGATCGATTTCTTGAAAGCCCGCTACGACAACAGCAAAGCCGTTGTTTTATTGTCCGCATTCAGCATCATCATTTTCCTGTTCTCCGCGATGGCGGCGCAGTGGATCGGCGGTGCGCGGCTCATCGAATCGCTCACCGGGCTGTCGTATAATTCGGCGCTGTTCCTGTTCGCCGTCAGCGTCCTCGTCTACGTCACCATCGGCGGCTTCCGCGCAGTTGCGCTGACGGACGCCGTGCAGGGAGCGGTCATGCTGATCGGCACCGCAATCCTGCTCGTCGCGGTCATTGCCGCTGGCGGCGGGATTCCGAACATCGTGCAGGATTTGATCAATGAAAACCCGGGACTCGTCACGCCATACGGAGCGGACAATAATCTGTCTGCCGCCTACGTGTCGTCGTTCTGGATTCTGGTCGGAGTCGGAGTCGTGGGTCTGCCGCAGATTGCGGTGCGTGCAATGTCCTATAAAAATTCGCGCTCGATGCACCGGGCACTGATCATCGGCACACTTGTCACCGGCGTCATCATGCTCAATATGCATCTCATCGGTGTCTTTGCGCGTCCGATTCTCCCAGGCATCGATATCGGCGACAAAGTCATTCCGCTCATCGCACTCGATACGCTGCCGCCGTGGCTCGCCGGAATTGTGCTGGCGGCACCGCTCGCCGCCATCATGTCGACGGTCGATTCGCTGCTGCTGATCGTCAGTTCATCAATAGTGCGCGACGTGTTTTTGAATTACATAAAACCTGAGGCTGAAATAAAAACCATCAAACGCATCTCGTTCGGCGTTACAGCAGCGCTTGGTGCCGGCGTGTTCCTGCTGGCGCTGGACCCTCCGGATTTATTGATATTCCTGAATTTATTCGCGTTCGGAGGTCTGGAAGCGGCGTTCATCTGGCCGGTGGTGCTCGGGCTCTACTGGAAATGGGGCAATAAATACGGCGCCATCGCATCGATGATTACCGGAATCGGCACCTATATCGCGCTGCATTTTTATAACCAGGAATACGGTAATCTGCTAGGCGTCCACACCGTTACGTTTCCGGTGCTGCTTTCGCTTGCGGCGTTCGTCGCTTTCAGCTTGCTGATTGGACGGAAAGCCTACGATTATGCGGGATAATTATTTACTTTACGGCCAACACCGAGTAGAATAGATAGTTATTCTGAAACCCGAAAGAAGGCATGACTCCTTTGAAACCATGGAAAATCTACCTGATCCTGACGGGCGTCATGCTCATCTGGGGATTTAATCTCGCAACTGTTAAATACATGGTCGAATTTGTCGAACCGGTCACTTTGACTGCATTCCGTATTGGGCTGGCCGGAATTTCAGTATTCGCCATCCTGGCTTATTTCCGGCTGCTCAGCTGGCCGAAGGGGGGCGACTGGAAATTTATATTTCTCGGAGCCCTGCTGAATGTCGTGGCCCATCATTATTTCCTGTCAAACGCACTGACGATGACGACCGGCACAAACGCGGGACTCATACTCGGTACCGGGCCGATGCTGACGGCTGTGCTCGTATCGCTCATCATGCGCAATTTTCCGTCGCGTCTGCAATGGCTCGGCGTGGTCATCGGACTGGCCGGCGTCATCATCACCGTGCGCGTCGGAAGCGGTCCGACGAGCGGCATGAATCTCGGTGATCTGCTTGTGTTCATCTCGATTCTGGCCCAGGTCTTCAGTTATATCGTAATCGCCAATGCGGCGAAAAACTTGGATCCGCGGCTGATGACCGGCTACATGTTCATCATCGGCTCCGTCGTGCTGTTCATCATCTCGCTGATCCAGGAACCGGGTGGCATGGCAGCATTTGCAGATGTGCCAGCGGTCTTCTGGTATGCATTCGTATTCTCAGCCGTACTCGGCACTTCGGTTGGCCACATGCTCTATAATTATTCGATCGGCCAGGCCGGCCCGACCAAAGCGGCGATTTTTATGAACCTCAACACGCTTTTCTCCCTTGTTGCGGCAGCCATCATTTTAAATGAAACCATCTTACCCGGCCATCTTGGCGGCTTTGTGCTCATCGTCATCGGCGTCCTTTTCGGCTCAGGCGCCGCAGAGGATCTGTTGGATAAAAGAAGGAAAAGGCTCAGCGGGCGCTGAGCTTTTTTTTGTGGGTTTGGTGGCGGGCTTATCTTATGATTTTGGG
>NZ_JRGN01000251.1 GCF_000775575.1 Planococcus sp. CAU13 | reverse complement strand
AACGGCCGTTTCCGCTTTTCTTGCTAGCGTCGATCAACCAGACATAATTGTTGAGCTGCGTGAATTCCACAGTGAATCCGGCCTGCTCAATCAGCTCTTTCATGATCGGCAGAGTTGTATAATATTCACGGTTTAAATCTTCTACAAGATTATCATGACCGCGTGTTTTTTCAAAGTCAACCACTTCCTGGCGCACTTCCGCCGACTTGAACATCGTGTCCGCGAACACCACTTTCCCGCCTGCCGGAAGCAGGTCTGCATACAATTTGAACGCTTTCGCTTTTTCAGCGTCCGTCAAGTGGTGGAATGCGTATGAGCTGACGAATGACTTCGGCTGTACCGGAGTTTGAAATTCCAGGAAATCGCCGTCTGTGATTGAAACATCATTCAACTTCTCCTGTGTCACTGTTCTCATCGCTTCGTTCGGCTCGATGCCTGTCACTTCAAATCCACGGTCGATCAATTTTTGTGTCAGATTGCCTGTCCCTACTCCAAATTCGACTACCGGACCTATCGCTGCATCGGCAACTGCCTGCAGAATTTCTTCATATTTAAAGAATACGTCTCTGTATTCCGCGTCTTTTCCGCTTACTGAATCGTCATATGTGTGAACCCATTCATCAAATATAGTTACGAACTCGCGTCCCATAATTTTCTCCTTCAGGTTTCATTATTTATAAAACCAATAGTTTTACTCGGTTTTATTTATAACATAAAAAAGCGCCGGTTTCAAACTTTCAAAACCGGCGGCAATTCATCCTTTTTTTCAATGATTTTTCTTAATAAAGCTTCTGACTGCGGCAAAGTGAACTGCACTATTCTGCCTGTCACCAGCGCTACTGCCACTGTACCGATTCCAAGCGGTCCGCCGAGTGCCCAGCCGAGCAGTGCCGCGGTGACTTCAATTCCCGCCCGAACCACGGTAACACTCAAACCGGTTTTCTCCATCAGCACGAGCATCAGGCTGTCACGCGGACCCGCGCCGATTTTCGGGGACACATAAATGCCGACACCAAAGCCCGAGACAATGATTCCACCAATCAGCATCAGCACCTGTCCGGTAAGGGATGGAATCTCCGGAATCAGGAAATTGTAGATATCGATGAATACACCGACCAGGAGCATATTCAGAAATGTGCCGACCTGCGGCAGCCGGCGCGTGGAGAGAGTCGAAACGGCGATCAGGAAGAAAGCGACAAGAATTGTCCAGGTGCCGATCGTAAATCCGAAATTGAGAAATAAACCGACATGCAGCACATCCCAGGGACCGATTCCCAGTCTGTTGGCCTTGATGATCATTGTGAAACCAAGTGCCAGTATTATCAGGCCGCCGAGAAAAAACAGCCAGCGGTAAAACATGGTTCTCATTATCAACATCCTTCTTTCTCTCTGTTTGTTCCCTTTCAAGAAAGATCCATCCATTCGACGGAATGGATGGATCTCCCGTTTACGGTTCCCCCACCGTCAAAGCGGCGAACCGGGCGCCCGTCACTGTCTGCAAATGTGCCGGATCCACTTTGATCTGCATGCCGATTTTTCCGGCAGAAACGATGATTTGCGGCTGCATTTCCGCCTGCTGTGCCAGGAATGTCGGAAACGGCTTTTTCATGCCGACAGGTGAACAGCCCCCGCGTACGTAGCCGGTGAGCTGGAAGATATCTTTTACAGGCGCCATTTCAATCCTTTTCTCCCCGGCTGCTTTGGCCGCTGCTTTCAGATTCAACTCTTCGGCTACCGGAATGACAAATACATAATGCTGTTTTGATGAACCCACCGCGACCAGCGTCTTGTAGACCAGTTCTTCGGAGTGACCTATTTTGGCGGCAACTGAAATGCCATCCACAAGCCCGTCATCCATCTCGTACTGAATGATTTCATAAGGGATCTTTTCTTTATCCAATATTCTGGCGGCATTGGTTTTGGTCATCTTTTTACTCATGGCGGTACTCCTTGTCTGGAAACTTTTCTATTAAAATCAGCTTACCACCATTGTCGAACTATTTCTAATCGTTTTGATTCAGCAATTTTTTCAAAGCTTCCGCCATGGCCGTGTTTTGCGGCGGCTCGTCCTGCTGCTTCAGGTATTGATTGACGTCTTTCTTTGTCGCTTTCGACTGGCCGGATTTCTTCCGTTTTTCAAACGCCGACAGTTTCTCGCGGTGTCCGCATTTGCAGACGAAAATCTTGCCGTCGCCTTCGCCCTGCATTTCCAGTTTCTTATGGCAGTTCGGGCATCGCGCATTTGTCAGCATCGCCACTTGCTTCTTGTAGCCGCATTCACGGTCCTGGCAGACATTCATCTTGCCGCGTTTTCCGTTGACTTCAAGAAGCGGCTTGCCGCAATCCGGGCACATCTTGCCGGTGACGTTGTCGTGCTTGAATTTCTGGTCGCTCTTTTTAATATCGGAAACCGATTTCTCCGCGAATAAAACCATTTCTTTCATGAATTCATTCTTTTTCATCTGGCCTTTGGCGATTTTCGTCAGCTGCTGTTCCCAGTCAGCCGTCAGTTTCGGTGACTTTAAGTCTTCCGGAACGAGTTCCAGCAATTGGCGGCCTTTCGATGTAATCGTCAGGTCTTTACCTTTTTTCTCGATCAGGAACGTGTTGAACAATTTATCGATGACGTCGGCGCGTGTTGCCACTGTACCAAGTCCACCCGTTTCACCGAGTGTCCTGATCAATTCCTTCGATTCACCGGCCATGAACTGCGCCGGATTTTCCATAGCTCCGAGCAGCGTTCCTTCATTGAAGAAAGCGGGTGGCTTCGTTTTGCCTTCGGTTAGGCTGATGCCTTTGATGTTCAGCGTCTGCCCTTTTTCAAATGGCGGCAGCTTCGAGTCGTCCTCTTCGTCGTCATCATTATAGATGCGTTTCCAGCCTTCATTTCTTACCGTATTGCCTTTCGCCTGGAACGTTTCGCCGCCGGCAGTCAGTTTGACCGTCGTCTGGTCGTATTCATACTGCGGATAGAAAACCGCCAGGAAGCGCTTGACGATCATGTCGTATAATTTATGTTCGTTTGCCGACAGCTCATGCAGCGGCGGGTTTTCCTCCGTCGGAATAATGGCGTGATGATCGGATACTTTGGCATCGTCGATGACGCCTTTCTGTGCCGCGACCGGCGATTTCAGAATCGTTGCTGCGAGCGGACGGTAAGGTCCCGTCTGCACCGCTTTGATGCGGTCTTTCAGCGTATCTTTCATATCAGATGTCAAATGCTTCGAATCCGTCCGCGGATAAGTCACGATTTTATAGCGCTCGTACAGGTTCTGCAGCGTGTTAAGCGTCTCTTTCGCCGACCAGCCATATCGTTTATACGCTTCTTTCTGCAATTCGGTCAAGTCGAATAAAGGTGGTGCCGGCTGCTTTTTCGGCGTGATTTTGATATCTGTAATGGTGCCCTCATGAGTGCTGTCAAGCTTATGGAATAAACGGTCGATTTTCTCTTTATCGAACGACTGCGTTGAATTGCCGTCTGTCCACGTGAATGCCGCTTCGTTTGTAATCGCCTGCATGCCGTAATACGGCTTCGGCTGGAAGTTGCGGATCTGCTGCTCGCGTTCTGCGATCATCGCAAGCGTCGGCGTCTGCACGCGGCCGGTCGATAATTGTGCATTGTATTTTACGGTAAGTGCACGCGTCGCATTGATGCCGACAACCCAGTCTGCTTCCGCTCTCGCAACTGCAGCCTGATAAAGGTTTTCGTAGGCTTTGCCGTCTTTCAGGTTGTTGAAGCCGTCTTTGATCGCCTTGTCGGTGACCGACGAAATCCACAGGCGCTTGACTGGTTTCCGCGTATTCGTCTTCTCCAGAATCCAGCGTGCAACGAGTTCCCCTTCACGCCCGGCATCCGTCGCGATGATGACATCCTTGACGTCGCCGCGGCTGAGCTGGGCCTTCACCGCGTTATATTGTTTCATGGACTGTTTGATTGGCACGAGTTTGAACGGCTTCGGCAAGATTGGCAAATTTTCCATTTTCCATTCCTTGAAGTCGTTGTCATATTGTTCCGGCTGGGCGTGCGTCACCAAGTGTCCGAGCGCCCACGTCACGATATACTGCTTCCCTTCCAGAAAGCCGTTGCCTTTCTGACTGCATCCAAGCACCCGCGCAATATCGCGGGCAACGGATGGTTTTTCCGCTAATACTACTGATTTCATAATTTATTCACCCTCATTTCTCATTTGGTTATTATAGCATTTTCAGCTGGGGAAGGCAGGTGAGGTGTTTTGTTCCTAAGCAGAATAACTTCACTGAAATAAAATCGGAAAATTCTTTCTAATTACAACTAACAAAGGTATGCTTTATTCATCACAGAAAGGAGTTGACCCATTGATCCTGAAACAGCGTTCCGCACCGCCAGAAATTTTTCAGCTCGAAAGTTTAATCAGGCGCACTCCCATTGTCCATCCCCTATCCACCCACTGGACAGAAAAACTCCGACGAATTTCCGCCGGCTTCCACGGCGAACAACATGTCGATTCCCTTTGGCACGAAATTCCCATCGAGTGCCCCCATTATTTTCTGCACGACCTTTTCGTACAGAGAGAAAAATCTTCCCATCAAATGGATACCGTACTTGTGACGAACCGCTATGTACTTCTTATGGAAATTAAATCGATTGCGGGCCAGCTGGATTTCGATCCGCAGCTGCGGCAATTTTCCCGCACCAATAAAGACGGCACGATTGACGGCATGAGAAATCCGGACGACCAAATTCTCCGTCACGAGAAATGGGTGCGGCGTTTTTTGGCAGACAAAAAAATCTCCCTTCCCGTCATCGGCATAATCGTGTTCACCTATCCATCGTCTATCGTGAACAACCGGCCGAAAAACCGCATCATCATCCAGGCATCCGGCCTTCCATTTCTGATGGATCAGTTTGCAATCAAGTATCCCAATGATGTATTAAATACGCGCCAAACGCGCCGGCTCGCTGACCACTTTCTCCAATTGCATACGGAGCGGCCGCTGAGAAAGCTGGATGTGCCGATGGATTTGAGGAGAGGTGTGCTGTGCGGAAGAGATTGTGGTGGAAAGATGGAATATTACTGGCGTAAGTGGACATGTGAAAAGTGTTTTAGGGTTGATCGTCTTGCTCACTTTGAGACCCTGCTGCAATATAGGGTGTTAGTCAGCCAAACGATTTCCAATAAAGAATTTCGTGAATTTACCGGAATTGAATCCACCACAACAGCATCTAAGTTGTTGAAAATGGCTAACATGCCGTTTGAAGGCAGTTATAAAGATCGGATTTATCAAATTCCACATGAGATCATTCAATTAGAAAGTATTTCGTCTAATTTAGAAAGTATTTGATTCAAATTGGAAAGTATTTGACCTGAAATGGAAAGTATTTTGGTCATTTTGGAAAGTAAGCTCTTTTACTGGAAATGACCTTTTAAATAATGTAAATAAAATCCAGCGATTCTCTGTTTTTATGTACAATTTAAATGCTTTCACGCAAATTTCAACCTAAAATTTCATTCACACCTTAGCATCCTGTATCCAGACGGCCAATTCACAACCAAATCAACAATTTTCCGACTCATACAGCCACCCCAACCCCCTAATTTGAAAAAATCTCCGCTTCCGCGAAGATTTCCTTAAAGAAGGACGCTTTTCGCACGGGCTTCAGCGAAAAGCATCCATATATTCTATTGAATTTCGTCCTGGCACTTTGATCAACCTACATACCCCAATCAAAACAAAAAACCTCCCGCAGGAGGTTTTTTGGAAATTGTGTGAAATGCAACGGACGCTGTCGCTTTTCGGTGTCCAGACTCCAGCGGCCCAGCTCTTCG
>NZ_JRGN01000093.1 GCF_000775575.1 Planococcus sp. CAU13 | reverse complement strand
ATCGGCGCTCAGCGGGATATATCGTCGTTCGCCAATTTCTCGGCCGTTCTTCCACTATTTTATTTTTCCGGCTTAGAGGTGCTAAGTGTTATGGTAGAATATTTATAGTTAGAAAATTCCATCAAATAAAATGAATCAGAAAATAATTATGAAAGGAGGGAAATCATATGACCGCGATCACCTTCCTCGCTTCCTCAAAGCCATTTATTTTGCCGGAAGAAATCGAAAACTATAACAATCAAACAGTATTTGAAAAAGAAGAAGACTATACATTCTTCTATGTCCGCTCACTGGATCCCGGATGGCAGAAAGAAATCGATGGTTTATTTTCAATGCCATACCTCTATGAAGTTGAGAAAATCGACAGTCCCTTATTTCTAACCTATCTGGAAAAGTATATGGAAACCGGCGATGTACTGGAAATTTACAGCGTCCCCAATCAGCACGCACTGGAGAAATACATAGAAGGACTTCACAGAAATTCAGAGCCAATCCGCGTTAATACAGGAAGCCATACATACGAAGACACTACTGGCCGCTACCAGCTGGACCCGAAAAAATGGACAGTGGAATTGAGCCATAAGAATTTTGTCACTCACAGGGGTGTAACGACATTTGTGAAGTATTAAAAGGAGCGATAACGTGATTAACCGAATACTTTTTCCTTTATTCGTCTGGATGCTTGCATTCAGCATTTTGCTGCTGATCATCCTGCTGCCCATGGATACGGTTTTCACCGAAGGGCAGGGTGGTTCGTTCGGCGGCGCAGTATATGACTATCAATTTATGAACCATTGGGCAAACATCAAATTCTTCTTTTCATACATAATTGAACAGCGTGGTCTTGGGCTCGACCAATTCGGAATTCCGGTGAGCGATCAGATTAATGATGTGTTTCTCCGGAGCTTGAAGATTTTTGTGCCGGCCATTATTATCGGCTTTTTTCTGGGAATTGCAAAAGGCGTAATGGATTACCGGTTCCGCAAAGGAAAAGGGAAAATTCTTGGCCAATATACGACTGCCGGCATTTTGGCGATACCGGATATCGCCGTAATCATTTTAATCCAACTTGCTGTGTTGTATTTGCAGGCAAAAGGATTGGTGGATATCGACCTGTATGGCCACGATGAGATCGATAATGTCCTGATGAATATTCTTTATCTGTCCATCTATCCCGTCATGTTCATTTCCGCAATCACCTTCAAGGCTCTGGAAGATGAGCAGGGGATGGATTATGTACGGACAGCCCGGTCAAAAGGGACAGCTTCGATGAAAGTGCTTTATATACATATGCTGAAAAACGGAATGTTGAAAATACTCGCCCATTCGAACACGATGATCCTTTACACTTTATCGAATTTATTCATCGTGGAAGTTTTTACTGAATACAGAGGTGCGGCTTTCTATATGTATAATACACTCGGCAGTGCGACAAGTTTTTATGTTGGCGCGTTGCTGTCGGCTGATGTCATCAGGCAAATCGGCTACGTCTTCCTGTTCACCGTCTTTATCCTGTTCGCGAATATCGTATCCGGAATAGCGCGCTCATTCGTTTCGGTTCAGGAGGAGAAGCTATGAACCGTACATTATGGATCGGCCTCATCATGACAGGAATGCTGCTTTTTATCATGATTTTCGGACCGTATTTGCCGCGTGTTGACCCGGCGATGGAACAGAGCCTGCTCAAAAAAGAAAATGGCGTCGGATTGCTCGTGCCGCCTTATGCCCCTTCTGAAGAATTTCTGATCGGCTCGGACAGAAAAGGCGTCGATTTATGGTCGAAAGTCATGATCGGTGCCAGAGAAACCTTCTATATACTGGCGGTTATCGTAGGATTGCGTTTAGTACTGGCGCTGCTGGTATCCATCGGCGCGTTTTATCTTTCAGGTGTCCGTCTGCTGATGAATATCTGGAATGCGGTGTTTTCATTCATGCCGACAATTTTCATCATTTTGATCCTGCTCGCGGTTCCTGGCGTCATGTTCTCGGATTACCGGCCGTTCTGGGTAATGGCCATCATATCGGTCGTGGAAGTGGGCAGGCTCTCATTGATCTTCTATGAATCGCTGCATACACAAAAACGGCAGACCTATATGGAAGCCGCCATCGCAAGCGGGGGACGAAAATGGACCCTCTTCAAAGGCTATTATTGGCCAGCACTCAAACGGGAAGTGCTGTCTTCCAGTGCAACGGAAGCGGGCAGAGCGATGTTCCTGCTCGCGCAGCTCGGCGTCATCGGGATTTATATCAATCAAGAATTTTTCTCCCAGCTTGACCGCAGCTATCAATCTGTTGAAGCCTCCAATTCATGGCCGGTGCTCCTCAGCAATCTGCGGAGGGACGTTTATTCGGCTGAATGGATTCCACTGGTCGCTCTATTCTTCATGACATTCTCGATCATCGCTTTCTATCTGCTCGCCGATGGCCTGAGAAAGCGCCAGACAATAAAGATGAGGCGTGACTTCCAGTGACTGTGCTGTTAGGTTAGAGTTGGAGCGGTAAAGAAATCAACGGCTTGATGAGAAGCAGGAAAGGACGTGCACAATATGGATTTTGAAACTGTCATGCAGGAGCTTGAGGCACTGGGAAAAGAACGGATGAAGAAAATCTATCTTTCGAACGGGGCGCGTGAACCGCTGTTTGGTGTCGCGACCGGCTCCATGAAACCGCTGTCGAAGAAAATAAAGATCGACCAGCAGCTGGCGGAGGCGCTGTACGCGACAGGCAATTACGACGCCATGTATTTTGCGGGCATTATCGCGGACCCGAAAGCGATGATGGCAGAAGATTACGACCGCTGGCTGAACGGTGCATATTTTTATATGCTGTCGGATTACGTCGTGGCGGTGACGCTGTCGGAATCGGATATCGCGCAGGAAGTCGCCGACCGCTGGATTGCAAGCGGTGAGGAGCTGCGGATGTCTGCGGGCTGGAGCTGTTACTGCTGGCTGCTCGGAAGCCGCAAGGACGAAGAATTTTCGGAAAGGAAGCTGTCTGAAATGCTCGATCTCGTGAAAGACACGATTCATGATGCACCGGAACGCGCGAAATCCGCCATGAACAATTTCATCGAAACGGTGGGCGTGTCGTATAAGCCGCTGACCGGAAAAGCGCTCGAGACGGCAGCGCAGGTCGGCACCGTGGAAATGAAGCGCGAAGGCAAAAAAAGCAGTTTACTGAATGCGACTGCCGCCATTGAAAAGGCGATGGAAAAAGATCGCTTGGGCTTTAAGCGGAGGTATGTAAGATGTTAAGAGAGAGGTTGAAGGAGTTGCTGGTAAAGGCAGCTTCTTTATTTTCGAAAAATCCTGCTAATAGACATATTACACTTCAGGTGGTATAGTTTGTTTAATTAGAGACAATAAGAGTCTTTAATATCTGTGAATAAATTTTACAGGAGGTAGTCATGAAATATTCCAACGCAACAAATTATGCTTTGCACACAATGGTACACATGATGCGTCAACCTGAAGGAGAGCCGATTGGCGTTCAGGAACTGGCGGAGATGCAGAAGCTGTCTCCGACCTATCTTTCAAAAATCCTGACGAAACTGACAAAATCAGGTTTGATCGAATCGACACCTGGCGTTAAAGGCGGCTACAAGATTTCACGGAGGCAAAAAGAGATTTCATTTCTGGATGTCATCCAATCAATTGAAGGGAATACGAATTTATTCGAGTGCTCGATCCATCACGAAGGCTGCCTGATCGAAAATGTGATGCGGCAGGCGGAAGACAATATGAAAGAAGAACTGGCAGGCAAATTGCTGCTCGATATCGTGAAAATGGCGGAAGCCAGACAGCTGGAGGCACAGAATTGATTTCAATAAAAGAGGAGGAAGATGGATGCAAGGAGAACATGGCAAGTCACACGGTGAGCATCAACATCACGGGAAAATTTCTTATCTGGAAAATCCCGCACGGAAAGATGCCCTGTCACCGGAAAAGCTGTTCAGTCTGATTCCAATCAAAGAAACAGATACGGTGCTGGATTTTGGAGCAGGCACCGGCTATTTCACGATTCCGGCAGCGAAAAAGGTTGGAGGAAATGTGTATGCCCTCGACACGGATGCATCGATGCTGGAAATCATAAGGGTGAAAGCTGTTCAGGAGAATCTTTCGAACGTCATTCCGATTTACACGAATGGTTCGGATATTCCGTTGCCCGGCGAATCAGTCGAAGGCGTGATTGCCTCACTGGTGCTGCATGAAATCACTCCTTTAGCCGTGACATTAGCGGAAATCAAAAGAATAATGAAACCGGAAGGCTATCTGGTCTGCATCGAACTGGAACCAAAAGGGGAATCGAAGGCACCGAGAATTTCTTCAGTCGGAATGGAGCGGGAATTGAAAGCTGCCGGATTGCAGATTGTCAATAAGCTGTTTCCTTCTGAGTCGTTGTATATTTTAGTCGCGCAGAAAGCCTAAGGGGAAATATATTTTTGTTTAATCGTGGATAACAGGAGTCTTTGAAGTCTTTTATTCTGTGCGTTTCTTGAAGCGTTCGCCGGTATTGAGGTAAATGATGCCGGAGATAATAGATAGGATCATCAAGATAATGCCGCTGATCATTAGTATCTCCATATCCAGCACATCGCCTGCCGTAATGAGCGCAATGGTAAATGTGATGGCGAGGATCAGTTTGCCGGTCGCTTTGCACAGCGCTGCTTCATCGTATTTTTTCTTTTCTTCAGAAGGCAATGTATTATAGCCCGCAATCAGCCAGCCGCCTTTACCCTGAAGCAGATAGAGGCCGAGAACTAGAAGCAGCACGATGCAGCTGAGGGGCACGATTATTTCTGCAGTCATTGGAGCACCTCTTTGGTATTTTTTCAGTACCGGTTATGTCAACCGTCATTAATTTTATTGCCTATTATTTATTTTGAATGATGAGTGATGGATTTTCAAACGGTTTAAAGAGGTTGGCATTCATCTGAACCGTAAAGAAAGAATAGTCTGAAAAGTATTTTTCTGGTATATTTGAGTAGAACTTAAAATCAACCAAGGAGCTGAAGAAGATGAAATTCGTTTTACTGGGCGGAATCTCCATTCTTTCCGGCGTGCTGATATTCGGTTTTACGCTGGTGGCTGCCGCAGTCTATTCTCCGCAAGTAGCAACGTTAGGATACTCTGCGAACCTCGGCGTATATGGAACGGCCTTAAAAGAAATAGGAATTTTACCGTTGATGATGAGCTTTATCTTTTTCGTTGTTGGCCTGGTTTTAATAGTCAAGGGAGAAGAAATTTACGGAAATCATACTGCGGATAAAATCAGTGATTTAGAAGAAACACATATCGATACTGCTGAAAATAAATAAAAGAAGGATTCCGATGTGGAATCCTTCTTTATATTCATTAAAAGTAGAGGAAGTCGTTTAGCGTGAAGACATTGCGCAGTCGTGACGTATATAGAATCCCGAGGAGAAGAAATTTTTCTTCCCGGGATTTTTCTGTTTTTGAATGAAAACCAGGCTACTGCAAACAAAGTCGGTTATAACGCAAACAAAGTCGGTTAT
>NZ_JRGN01000085.1 GCF_000775575.1 Planococcus sp. CAU13 | reverse complement strand
GCCGCACAGGAAGGGCAGCTTAAGTCCGAGAAGTTGGCCGTTGGAGTCTGGACAAAAGCGGCTTATGTCCCGAAGATCTGGGCCGCTGTAGTCTGGACACAGAGTTGCCATTGGCAAGGTCAGGTATAATTTAATAAACTTCTTACTCTTTTATGTTAGTAAAAAAACTCAAACAGGATCGTTTGAGTTTGCCTTATTTATTCGTGTACGCTTCGTGAAGAATCGATAATTTCTTCTCCAGCGTATCCATTAAGTTTTTACCGTCTTCCTTTTCAATCAGCCCAAGCTTAACTGCAAAATCAATTTCACGGGACAGCCCGAACATTTGCGTGTCAAGGACTTCTTCGTATAAAGGACATGAGGGCAAAGTAAGATTGTCCATTTGGACTTTGATCAATTGTTCTATTTTTTGTGCGTCGGCTCTCAGGAGATCCAACGCTTTATGCTGATAAGTTTGTTCTTCTGTATGCTCCATGAGGACTCCCCCATTTACTGATATTTCATCTCTTGGACTTGATTAAAGTGTATCTTTTAAACAGCTAAATTGCAAGCCTCCTCTTACATTGGAAGCAATCCCTTTTGGAACTTGACAAAGACAGGTATACTGATAAAAGAGCGACTATCAAGATGGAGGGTTTTGTTAATGGAATTTATAATTCAATTCAAAGGAAATGTGAAATTTAAACTGACTTTGGATCCAACGGTATGGATCTTTGATGACCGGAAACTGGATCTTGAGAAATATTTTACAGAAACGCGCATTGAACGTGACGAGCTGGAGGAATACAAACGCGGGATGGGTGAACACTGGTCGCGCGAAATCATGGAAGGTGCGACGGTTCCCCCGACTTTGAATTCCGAAAAGAAATACAAGAAGCAGGAGAAAAAAGAGATGCTCACAGGCACATTTGGCATCCTCTTCAAGCCTTTCATTGAAAATGCAGAGCCGTTTGCAGGGGCTGACACTGTCGTTTTTGAAACAGATAATGGAGAATTCAGCTTCCCGCTGGAAGATTCAAAAAATCTGGTCCTCAAGTTTAGCCACGAAGGCAAGCCACTACGTGAAGATGGGCCTGTCCATGTACTGTTGCCGGATGGAAGCAATCTGGGCGACCCGATTACAAACGTAACAGCCATCCGGGTAGAATAGGAGTGAATCAGCATGCGTGTAAAATGTGTAATATGCGACACCATCGAAGAACTAGTGGATGATACGCTGGAGGCTAAGCGCCTGAGAAACCGTCCGATTCATACCCATATGTGCCGCAATTGCCACGACCGGATCGAGCAGCGCACGAAAGAACGGCTCGCTACCGGCAAATTCCATTTCTACCGCAGCTCCCGCAAAATTGAGGAAGACTTCTGATGAAGTTCCTGAAAGGGGTCTGGATCGGGTTTTGGAGCGGACTGATTCTGGGATTATTATTTAAATGGATACAGTCTGTGACCGGCGTGAATGTCTATTTACTCCTATTGAATGTCGACTTCATACCGATTATCGGCGATATTGAATGGTCGGAAATGACCGAGTTCTTTTTTCATACAGCGGTTTCCGTTGTAATCGGAATCGTTTTTGTTTATCTGGCCAAAAGGCGTCCCTATACTTTTGGCCAGTTGACTGTTTTAAGCCTGATCCTGTGTTCCCCGACTTATTTTCTTTATTTTATCTTATCGTCACTGGCGATTACCGACCAAGTGCCCGGCCTGACCGATTGGGAAGCCATCACCTACTGGATATTCGGTCATTTGGCTTATTCGCTGCTGCTGCCGATCCTTTACAAAGTATTCGAAAGAAAAAACGCTGCATCTCATTGAGATGCAGCGTTTTCGCGTTTTTCGCGCCATAAGCGGATTTTATAAAGAATCAGAATAAGCGCGGCAATCACCAGTCCTTCGACAACCGGCAGGAAGAAAGCTAAAAATGTAAGCCCCAATCCACCTGCTGCAAGGAACAGACCGATCACGATGTTTTTTCCAAGCGGTAATTTCTTTGCAAACCCCAGTTTATAGACAAAAGCCGAAAGAAGCAGAATGATCGCAAATAATGCATATCCTGCTGCTTCAAGCGGCAGATTCTGATACAGCACTCGGGCTACCGGATACATACTTTCATAGACAACGGATCGTTCATCCATGGATTATACATCCTTCCATTGTGTTATTCTTCGATGGCAACTTTCTTCTTCTTGGCCATGCGCTCACGTTCGTTTTTATCAAGGATTTTTTTGCGCAGACGGATTGTCTGTGGCGTGATTTCGCAATACTCATCGTCGTTCAGGTATTCAAGAGCTTCTTCAAGACTCATAAGCCGCGCTTTTTTCATCGTAGTCGTCTGGTCTTTGTTGGCAGAACGGATGTTTGTCGCAGCTTTGATCTTAACAATGTTTACTGTCAGATCGCTGTCGCGGTTATGTTCACCGACGATCATGCCTTCATAGATTTCAGCACCGACTTCAACGAATGCAGTTCCGCGGTCTTCGATTCCCATCAGGCCGTAAGTTGAAACTTTACCGCGCTCCATGGATACCAATACACCCTGGCGGCGACCGCCTACGCGGCCTGAAGCCACTGGCTGATAGCTGTCGAATGTATGGTTAATGATGCCGTAACCACGTGTCTGTGTAAGGAATTCAGTTGTATAACCAATCAAGCCGCGTGCAGGTACGTTAAATACAAGACGGACCTGTCCGCTTCCGTTGTTCACCATATCCAGCATTTCACCTTTGCGTTCACCGAGTGATTCAATGATTGCACCAGTGTATTCTTCCGGAACGTCAACTTGCACACGTTCAACCGGTTCGCAGCGGACGCCGTCGATCAAACGTACAATTACTTCCGGTTTTGAAACTTGAAGTTCAAATCCTTCACGGCGCATGTTCTCGATCAAAATCGACAAATGCAGCTCTCCACGGCCTGAAACGATCCACGCATCCGGTGAACCAGTAGATTCTACACGTAAAGACACATCAGTTTGAAGCTGCGCATCCAAACGTTCCTGAATTTTACGTGAAGTGATCCATTTACCTTCTTTACCTGCAAACGGACTGTTGTTGACAAGGAAAGTCATCTGTAAAGTCGGCTCGTCGATGCGAAGGATCGGCAATGCTTCCTGATGATCCTGTGGTGTCACAGTTTCACCAACGTTGATGTCTTCCATCCCTGAAATGGCGATCAGATCCCCAGCTTCAGCTTTTTGGATTTCAACGCGTTTCAATCCCATGAAACCATGGATTTTGGTAACCCGGAAGTTTTTGACGGAACCGTCCAATTTCATCAATGAAACAGATTGTCCAACTTCGATCGTTCCGCGGAATACGCGGCCGATCCCAATACGTCCAACGTAGTCGCTGTAGTCAAGAAGCGCTACCTGGAATTGAAGTGGCTCATCTCTGTTATCGACTGGCGCTGGTACATGTTCCATGATTGCATCATAAATAACCTGCATGTTTTCTTCCTGATCTGCAGGATCTGATGAAAGACTTGCAGTACCGTTCATTCCTGAGGCGAAAACCACTGGGAACTCCAATTGTTCGTCGTTAGCTTCAAGTTCGATGAACAATTCGATGACTTCGTCAACCACTTCTTCCGGACGAGCGAAATCGCGGTCAATTTTGTTCACAACTACGATTGGTTTCAAGTTCTGCTCAAGAGCTTTTTTCAAAACAAAACGTGTTTGCGGCATACAGCCTTCATATGCATCGACAACCAGTAATACACCATCAACCATTTTCATGATGCGCTCAACTTCTCCGCCGAAATCAGCGTGTCCAGGTGTATCCAGGATGTTGATCTTTGCATCTTTATATTGAATCGCAGTGTTTTTAGCAAGAATAGTAATTCCGCGTTCTCTTTCAATATCGTTAGAGTCCATTGCACGTTCTTCCACATGTTCGTTAGAACGGAAGATACCTGATTGCTGCAGCAGCTGATCCACAAGCGTCGTTTTACCATGGTCAACGTGGGCAATAATAGCAATATTTCTTAAATCATTTCGTAAGTTAGTCATAATCTCACTCCAATATTCTTTTTTCATGCCTATAACTGTGTTAGTATAGCACATATAGGGAGAAAACCCTAAGATTTTATTTCACGAGCCACCAGCAGGAGGAAAATAAATGAAAAATATTAAATGGATTTTTATTCTTTATTCGTTCGCCGCTTTACTGGCGATGGTGGGAATCGGACTGGCTGTAGCGTTGGACAGCATCCCGCTGATTCTTGCGGCAATCGCTGTTCTTGGCATCATTATGGTCTTCGGATTCAGAAAAAAACGCGAGATGATCAACGCCGGTTTATTGTAGAAACCATTCGAATTCTTGGACCGCAACAGCAAAAAGGATGCAAAATCGCATCCTTTTTTTATTTTTGGTAAATATATTTCTCCAGGATCTGTGAATGAATTGACGGGTTTGCAGCCAGGAATGTATCCTGCTCCAAAAGATTGGCAGGCTCCCCTTTGAAATTTGTGGCAATCGCACCGACTTCACGGGCAATGACCATTCCGCCGGCGATATCCCACGGCGAAAGCCTCATTGAAATATATGCGTCGATTCGCCCGCTTGCCAAATACGCGAGTTCAAGCGCTGCCGAACCGTATGACCTGATGCCGCGGACGTCCTGAATCAGTTTCAATGTTCCGCTATGGTCGAAATGGCGGTTCGGCACAGCCCATGTTGCGTTCATGGCAAGAATCGATTCCCCGATGCCCGTGTCGATAAGCGGGCGGAGCCTTTCGTCATTGTAATAAGCTCCTCCTCCCTGCACGCCGTGGTATAAATCATCGTTCACGACGTCATATATGTACCCGAGCTTTCCGACTCCATCTTCGTAGATTCCCAGGGAAATCGCAAAATTCCTTTTCTGATGGATGAAGTTCATCGTGCCGTCAATGGGATCGAGCAGCCAGATGATGCCATCGGTGTCCTGAATATCATCACCAAAGCCCTCTTCGCCGAAAATCCGGTGCTCCGGATAATCACGCTTGATGCGTGCAATGAAAAACTGTTCGATTTCTTTATCAATATTCGTTACGAGATCATTGGCATCCGATTTTGATTCTATAGAAATATCTGACAGGAAAGAATTGCGAATTTTATGTCCTGCCTCTTTTATAAGAGATTTGATGTATCTGTCCATTTCGTGCAAATCCATAAAAAGTTGCCTCCTCTGTTTCACCTCATTATAACGTTAAAAGGCACCCGCTGTCATACTTCAGCAGGTGCCTCTATAAATGGAATATGCTAAAGCGCATGAAGTGCCTCTAGTTCCACATGTATTTCCTGAAGCCGCTTTTTGCTTTTATCTATTTCCCGCTCATTCTTTTGCTGAATTGCATCAAACAGGGAAGCAAGCTCATAATCTAATTCAAGCTTCAATACGTGGATATACTCTTTTTCGACGTCGGCTTTACGGATTATTTGGATCATCTGTTTCATCTTTAGCACCCCTTCCCTTTTTGATTCCAATAATTCCGAAAAATTAAGGTAGTTAACAATGTTTTACCCGAATGCTGAAAACCAAAACGTCTTTCTATAATATTTTCCTGAACTCCTGTAAAATAAAATAATAGTTGCATTTTTAAGGAGGAAACAAAGATTATGTCCTATTGGAATGAAAAGCATTTCCAGGTATTTGAAACTCCCGGGCTGGAAGCGAGAATGGCCGCGCTGGCTGAAAAAGTGCGGCCGAAATTCGAGGAGCTTGGTGAACAGTATGCCGTTTTTTTCTCCGGAAAGACCGGGGAGGAATTTCATCCGCATGTGGCAAAACATATGCGCCGCACCGTTAATCCCCCGAATGACAGCTGGGTGGCCTTCGCTCCGAATAAAAGAGGCTATAAAGCGGTTCCCCATTTCCAGATTGGCCTGTGGGACAGCCATGTGTTCATGATCCTGGCCGTGATTTATGAAGCAAACGGAAAATCCGCGATGGCGGATCGCCTTCTCGATTCAGAGCTTATCGATAATCTGCCAGCTGACATGGTTGTATCAGGAGATCATATGAAGCCTGAAGCGCATTCCGTAAAAGAGCTCGGCAGCGACGGCGTGGAAAAGCTTCTGCACCGTCTCCGCGATGTGAAAAAAGGGGAATTTGTCATCGGCCGCCATTTGCAGCGGGATGAAGCAGACAACTTGAGCAAAAGCGAATTCGATCAACTCGCTGAAAAAACTTTCAATGAACTGCTGCCGCTTTACAACACCATGCTGAACAGAAAATAAAAACAGGAAACCGCAGTGGAATCGATCCTCTGCGGTTTCCTGTTTTATTTTTTCATTTTGATTTTCGGACCTGCCGGTGATGCTTTCAGTTCTTTGATGACTGGAAAACTGGCATAGCCGCTTTCTTCTTCAAATTCCCTGAAATAAGCTTTTTCCTCTGAAATAGCCGGAACCACCTGTTTGAATTTCCTGTATCTTGCCATCATGTCTTCGCGGCTGACCCCTTCTTCGTAGGCTTTTTCAATGCCTTCGAAAAAAGAGACAACATCGATGATTTCATCTTTACTCCATTCAATGGAAAATGGATATGAATACTCCATCCTGTTCCCTCCTTTATCCGGGTGTTCCCCATTTGCGGCGGATTTTTTCTGCATCAGCCATCATTCTGTCGAATAGTTCCTGTACAGTCGGCACGTCCTGGATCATCCCTGTTACCTGCCCTGCCCAGCCAAAACCCTGATCTTTCAATCCTTCATATATATAGCGTTTGTTCGCCTCACCGCTGATATAGTCTTTCAGCGAGTCATAAGTCGGTGTCACATGCTCGATCTCAAGTATCTTGTCGGTCCAGCTGTTTTTCAGGGTCCGCGCAGGTGCTCCGATGCTCCGTTTAATTATAACAGTATCGTTTTCCATGCTGTTGATCAAAGCATTTTTATAGGCTGCGGAAGCATGGACGCATTCCTTTACAGCAATAAAGCGGGTGCCCATTTCGACGCCTTCCGCTCCAAGAGCAAGAGCAGCCATAAGACCCCGGCCGTCCCCGATGCCGCCTGAAGCAATGACTGGAATCGACACAGCGTCAACCACCTGCGGAATCAGCACCATAGTGCCAATATCGTCTCTTCCCAGATGACCGCCTCCTTCATGGCCGACCACCATCACCGCATCTGCTCCCAGGGATTCGGCTTTTAAAGCCTGCTTGCGCGCAGCAACAAGAACAAGCTTTTTAATAGAAGTTCCTTCCAGTTGTTCAAAAATGGGAGTCGGATTTCCTCCGGTCATGGAAATAACCGGCACTTCTTCTTCCATCGCCACTTCCAGCATATGCGAAAATTGTCTGCCATGCTCACCGATGGCAAAATTCACACCAAACGGTTTGTCGGTAAGTTTCCGGACTTTCCGAATTTCCTCTCTGAGCTTGTCGGGGTGGGGCAGGCTCATTGCAGTGATCTGCCCCAGCCCGCCGGCATTGGAAACCGCGGCGGCAAGATCCGCATAAGCCAGATAAGCGAGCCCCCCTTGTATAATCGGCAATTCAATGCCTAGCAACTCTGTGACCCTTGTGGAAAATTGCATAATGCCACTCCTTTCTATCTGCCTTTCCTGTATTCGATGAAGAAATGGAAAATCCTTTTATTTTTATAGAATAGCTTGCATCTACATGCTATAATTCATTTTGTTTGATTTTTATAAGCGAGGTGGTCATCCATTGTCACAATTAGAAACTCCGTTGTTCGATGCATTGCTGAAGCACCGAAACCGTCATCCAATCCAATTCCATATTCCCGGCCATAAAAAAGGGCAGGGCGTCGATCCCGCATTCAGGGAGTTTGTCGGCGATAATATTCTTTCCATAGATTTGATCAACATTGCACCACTTGATGATCTGCATTCACCGAAAGGCGCGATAAAAAAAGCTCAGGAACTGGCTTCCCAGGCATTTGGCGCCGACCATACATTTTTCTCGGTACAGGGAACAAGCGGCGCCATTATGACAATGATTCTGAGCGTCGTGGGGCCAAATGATAAAATTCTGGTTCCCCGCAACGTTCATAAATCGATCATGTCCGCCATTGTTTTTGCGGGTGCCGTTCCAATTTTCATCCATCCGGAAGTAGATCCGGAACTCGGCATCTCCCACGGGATTTCAGCTGAAGCAGTCGACAAGGCGTTGACGGAATATCCGGATGCAAAGGCCGTGCTGGTCATCAATCCAACTTATTTCGGCATTGCGGCTGATTTGAAACGCATTGTTGATATTGCCCATGAACGCAATATCCCCGTACTTGTTGATGAAGCTCACGGCGTCCATATCCATTTCCATGACAGCCTGCCTGTTTCAGCGATGTCAGCGGGAGCAGACATGGCCGCCACATCCGTCCATAAACTGGGCGGTTCGATGACCCAAAGTTCGGTATTGAACGTGCGCGAAGGACTGGTTTCCGCGAAACGGGTGCAGTCGACCCTGTCGATGCTGACGACCACATCGACATCCTATCCGATCCTTGCTTCATTGGATACAGCCAGAAGGCAACTGGCTATCCATGGATACGATCTGATCGACCAGACAATCCGGCTGGCAGGCGATGCACGGAAACGGATCAATAAGATTCCACACCTGCATTGTGTCGGCAAAGAATTGCTGAAGACGTCAGCGACATACGATATGGATCCGACGAAATTGCTGATCAGCGTTAAAAACCTTGGCATCACCGGGCACCAGGCCGAAGAATGGCTGCGTGAAAATGCCAATATCGAAATTGAACTTTCCGACCTTTACAATATCCTCTGCCTGGTTACCATCGGCGACAGCCGGAAGGAATTGAATCTGCTGGTAAACGCCCTGCAGCGGATGAGCGAAGCCTATGACAATGAAGCAGCAGTCGTTGAACCCACGGTCCTCCTGCCGGATATTCCGCGTCTAGCCATGACGCCGCGCGATGCTTTCTACGCCACTACTGAAGTCGTGAAAATCGGCGACGCTGTCGGCCGGATATCGGCGGAATTCATCATGGTGTACCCTCCCGGCATCCCGATTTTCATTCCGGGTGAAATCATTACGCAGGAAAATATTGAGTATATCCACATGAACGTCAAAGCAGGCCTGCCTGTCCAGGGACCTGAAGATGATACACTGCAAATGCTGCGCGTCATCAAAGAGCAGCAGGCTATAAGATAAAAAATCCGGAAGCGAAGAATTTCTCGCTTCCGGATTTTCTTTTATTCGATCCCTTCGATTGTTTCAGGATCGATGAATTCGTAGCCTTTATCACTCAAGCCCTGTACAATTGCCGGCAAAGCTTCTGCAGACCATGCTCGGTCGTGCATCAGAAGATTCGCCCCGTCCCGCATAAACTCAGTATTCACCATAATGTCGGCAAGCGCCGCTGCGTCCATGTACTGCTTTTCCCAGTCATAGCCGAAAGTCCAGTTCATCAGGACCATGCCCTCTTTTTCCACAACTGCCCGGCTGAAATCCGTATTGACTCCATGGGGTGCGCGGAAGAATTTTGGCCGTTCGCCGATGATTTCTTCAATGCGGTCATTCAATGAAACGATTTCTTCCCGCTGCTGTTCTTCAGGAATGGTTTTCAAATTGGGATGCGAATATGTATGGTTGCCGATTGCAAATCCCATTTCATGAATTTTCTTCAAATTTTCTTCTTCTTCGGCTGTGTCAATAAAATGTCCGTTTACAAAAAAGATTGCCGGAACGTCCAATTCCTTCAGCGTTTCAGCCATTGCCACTCCCTGTTTGTCAGGTGCATCATCAATCGTCAGCAAAACTGCCTGAGGGTTGGCGCCTGCGATCGGTTCCACCGATGAATTCGCCGGATTTACACGATACAGCGGTTCAGAGTCTGCTGCTGCTGCTGCTTCCAATTCTTCCGCTGCTGCTTCTTCTGCAGCCGTTTCTTCTGCAGCGGTTTCTTCTTCAATGACGTCAGTGTTCTCTTCTGTTGTTTCTGATGCTGTCTCTTGTTCCGTATCGTTCGTTTCAGTTTCAGAGGAATTGTCTTCGCCGCTTGAACAAGCAGTCAATAGAGCCAATCCTGCTGCCATAAACATCCATTTTGCTTTAATCATCCTAGTCATCACCTTAGCCCTTTCGCTCATAATATTACCACATTTCTACAACTGTTATCAAAGCAAATTAAGAAAAGCGGAAATGGCCGTTCAGCTACGAAATGCTTAAGATAAACGTCCGAAGCGGCGCTCTTTGCCGCTCAGGAAGGGGAGCTTAAGTTCGAGGAGTTGGCCGTTGAGGTCTGGAGAGGGGCACACTTCCTTCCAAGAACTTTCCCCGAAAACAGTGATACTTTTTTTCCATTCAAAAAACACTCCAGCACCGGAACTGTAAAATCCGGCGCTGGAGTGTATTGCTTTTTATTATTTGATGATGTGAATCGGAGTTCCAAGCGCCACTTCAGCAGCTTCCATCGTAATCTCAGCCAAAGTCGGGTGAGCATGGATTGTCATGGCGATATCTTCCACCGTCATGCCTGCTTCGATTGCCAAACCTAATTCAGCGATCATGTCAGATGCGCCTTGTCCAACGATTTGAGCACCAAGCAATAAGCCATCGCTCTTACGGGATACAAGTTTCACAAATCCTTCAGCCGCGTTCAAAGCAAGTGCACGACCGTTTGCACCGAATGGGAATTTCGCAGCCGAAGCTTCGAATCCTTCCTCTTTTGCCTGGTCTTCAGTTAAACCGACACTTGCAAGTTCCGGATCAGTAAAGCAAACCGCCGGGATTGCCAGGTAATCGACTTCTGATTTTTCGCCTGCAATGGCTTCAGCAGCAACTTTACCTTCGTAGGAAGCTTTATGCGCCAATTGAAGTCCGGCCACAACATCACCGATTGCATAAATGTTTGAAATGCTTGTACGGCATTGTTTATCAACTTCAACAAGTCCGCGCTCACTCATTTTCAGGTTAAGTTCTTCAAGACCCATTTCATCCGTATTCGGACGGCGGCCAACAGTTACGAGTACGTAATCCGCTTCAACAGACTTTTCTTCCCCGCCTGCTTCATATGTTACCGTTACGCCTGTGTCTGTTTCTTCAACGCCTTTGGCAGAAGCTTTGACAATTACTTCAACGCCTTTTTTCTTCAGGCCTTTTTTGACGATTTGCGTCATTTGTTTTTCAAATCCGGCAAGAATGTCATTGCCGCCTTCGATGATCGTTACTTCAGATCCCATATTGGCATAGGCTGTACCAAGTTCTGTCCCGATATAGCCGCCGCCGATAACGACAAGCTTTTTAGGAAGTTCAGTAAGTGCCAATGCGCCCGTAGAATTGATGACACGTTTTGTGAATTTGAAAGTCGGGATTTCAACAGGACGTGACCCTGTTGCGATAATTGCGTTCTTGAACTTATAAGTCTGAGAAGATTTATCGTCCATTACTTTGACAGTGTTTTCATCCACGAAATAAGCTTCTCCGCGGACGATTTCCACTTTATTGCCTTTCAGCAAAGATTCAACTCCGCCAGTAAGCTTTTTCACAACGCCGTCTTTGAAAGCCTGAGCTTTTTCAAAGTTCAGTGTCACTTCATTGCTTACAACACCCATGTCTTCTGAATTTTTCGCTTCATGAAAACGGTGCCCGACAGAAATCATCGCTTTGGAAGGGATACAGCCGACGTTCAAGCAAACGCCGCCGATGTATTCTTTTTCAACGATTGTCACTTTCTGGCCAAGCTGTGCTGCGCGGATTGCTGCTACGTAACCGCCAGGGCCTGAGCCGATGATGAGCGTATCTGTTTCGATTGGAAAATCTCCTACTACCATAATTTTACGCCTCCATTAATAGTAATTCTGGTTCGCTCAATAAACGTTTGATGTGGTTCAACGCGTGCTGCGCCGTCGCTCCGTCGATCATTCGGTGATCGAAGCTCAATGATAATGCTAACACAGGTGCAGCTACTATTTCACCATTTTTAATTACCGGTTTTTCTGCAATTCGGCCGATTCCAAGAATCGCCACTTCCGGATGGTTGATGACCGGAGTAAACCACTGCCCGCCGGCGGAACCGATATTCGTAATCGAACACGATGCGCCTTTCATTTCGCCTGGAGTCAGTTTGCCTTCACGCGCTTTGGTCGCCAGCGTGTTGATTTCGTCTGAAATGGCGAATACTGATTTGCGGTCTGCGTTTTTGATGACCGGAACCAGCAGTCCTCTTTCCGTATCGGCTGCAATCCCGATATTGAAATAATGCTTCTGGATCACTTCACTTGTTTCATCATCGAACGATGTATTAAGTGCCGGGAATTCACGCAATGTGCTTACCAGCGCTTTTACTACATATGGAAGGTAAGTCAATTTGATTTCTTTTTCGGCTGCGATGTCCTTGAACTTCTTGCGGTGCGCCACCAGTTCCGTCACGTCTACTTCATCCATGAGCGTAACGTGAGGAGCTGTATGTTTCGAGTGAACCATCGCTTTTGCAATCGCCTTGCGCATGCCGGACATTTTCTCGCGTGTTTCCGGGAATTCGCCTTCAAATACTGGTGCAGCAGCTGCAGTTTTAGGCGCCGCCTCTGTTTTGGAAGCTGATTCTTCAGCAGCTTCCGGCTGCTGTGCTGCGGTTTCTTTTGCAGGTTCAGCTGTTTTCTGGTCGCCATTCAGGAATGCTTCCACGTCCGCTTTCATGATCCGGCCGTTGTCTCCTGAACCATTAACCTGTTTGATGTCAACACCCTGGTCACGGGCAAATTTGCGGACAGAAGGCATGGCAATGATCCGTGCATTCGGATCTGCTCCCTCTGTTCCATCTGCCTGGGGCTGTGCTCCAGCTCCTGTAGCGCCTTGCTGTTCAGGAATATCATCATCCCGCTTTTTGTCAATATCCTGCCCATGTTCAGAACTGCCGGATTGCGCCAGCTCTTCCGTCCGTTTTTGTCCTTCTTCGCCAGCTTCATTTTCTTCAGAGCCGCGTTCTCCGCTGTGTTCACCTTTGAACTGGATATCACCGGCCTCAGGTGCATCGATTTTGACAAGAACATCGCCAACAACTGCAACTGTGCCTTCTTCCACTAAAATTTCTTCAATAGTTCCGGAGACTGGTGATGGAATCTCGACAACAGCTTTGTCATTTTGTATCTCGACAAGGACGTCATCTTCTTCGATCGTGTCACCGGCTTTTACGAACCATTTTACGATTTCACCTTCGTGGATACCTTCTCCGATATCCGGTAAACGAAATTCAAAAGCCATCAGTTTCACCCTTTCAACTCGATCTATTTTAAAAAGTCAGTACTTTCTTCGCTGTTTCTACTATATCCTTAGCGTTCGGAAGCCAAACTTGCTCCGCCTGCGAGAATGGGAAGATCGAGTCAGGAGCAGTCACACGCAGAACCGGTGCATCCAGGCTCAGGATTGCGCGGTCTGTAATTTCCGCTACAACGTTAGCTGCGATACCTGCTTGCTTTTGGGCTTCCTGAACAACCATTGCACGTCCCGTCTTTTCAACAGAAGCGATGATCGTTTCAATATCAAGCGGCTGGACAGTGCGCAAATCAATGACTTCAACCGAATAATTCTCTTTTTCCAATTCTTCGGCTGCCTTGATGCTTTCCTGCACCATTGCGCCGTAAGCGATGATCGTCAAATCTTTACCTTCACGCTTAATGTCTGCTTTGCCCAGTGGAATTGTATACTCTTCTTCAGGAACTTCCTGGCGGAACGAGCGATACAATTTCATGTGCTCAAGGAAAATAACCGGGTCGTTATCGCGGATTGCTGAAATCAGCAGACCTTTCGCATCATATGGTGTTGACGGGATAACAACTTTAAGCCCTGGCTGTGAAGTCATCAGGCCTTCAAGTGAATCCGCGTGCATTTCAGGTGTATGGACGCCGCCTCCGAATGGAGATCTGATTGTGACCGGTGAGTTCAGACTGCCGCCGCTGCGGAAGCGCATGCGTGCCATTTGTCCGCTGATCGAATCCATCACTTCATAGACGAAACCGAAGAACTGGATCTCTGGAACCGGACGGTATCCTTGAAGAGCAAGACCGATCGCCAAGCCTCCGATCCCTGATTCAGCAAGTGGAGTATCGAAGACACGATCTTCTCCGAATTCTTTCTGCAAACCTTCAGTTGCGCGGAATACACCGCCGTTATTTCCGACGTCTTCACCGAAAACAAGGACGTTTTCATCGTTCTTCATCTCTGTTTTCAGAGCGTCAGTAATTGCCTGGATCATTGTTAATTGTGCCATCGCTTACTTCGACTCCTTTGCTTTATAGATATCCAATTGTTCCTGAACGTTGAAAGGAACTTCTTCATACATCAAGCCCAACAGATCGGTTACTTTCTGTTTCGGCGCAGCATCTGCTTCTTTGATCGCAGCTTTGATCTCTTCTTTCGCCTGCTCGATCACTTCGTTTTCTTTTTCTTCATTCCATAAGTTTTTCGCTTCGAGGTATTTACGGAAACGAACCAATGGATCTTTCTTTTCCCATTCGCTGTCGATGTCCGACGTACGGTAGCGGGTCGGATCATCACCGGCCATTGTATGCGGGCCGTAACGGTAGCACATGGTTTCGATCATCGTCGGGCCTTCGCCTCTGATTGCGCGTTCACGTGCATCGCGAGTCACTGCATAAACCGCGAGTGGATCCATTCCATCGACCAGTACACCCGGGATTCCGGCAGCCACTGCTTTTTGAGCGATTGTTTTCGCTGCAGTCTGCAATTCGCGTGGAGTTGAAATTGCATATTGGTTGTTTTGGACAATGAAGATCGCCGGCGCACGGAATGCCCCTGCAAAGTTGATGCCTTCATAGAAATCGCCCTGTGACGAACCGCCGTCTCCTGTATAAGTTACAGCTACTGCTTCTTTTTTGCGTTTCTGCATGCCAAGAGCCACACCGGCAGCCTGGATGAACTGAGCTCCGATAATGATTTGCGGCGGCAATACATTCAGCCCTTCGGCCATCCGGTTACCCATGAAATGTCCGCGGGAGAACAGGAATGCCTGGTGAAGCGGCCAACCGTGCCAGATCAATTGTGGAACATCACGATATCCCGGCAGGATAAAGTCTTCTTTTTTCAAAGCAAAATGCGAAGCAAGCTGGGAAGCTTCCTGTCCCGCAGTCGGCGCATAGAAACCTAGGCGGCCCTGACGGTTCAATGAAATGGAACGCTGGTCCAGAATGCGCGTGTATACCATTCTTCTCATCAATTCCTGCAGGTCTTCATCAGACAGCTTCGGATCTGCATCCGGATTGACGATTTCGCCTTCTTCATTCAATATCTGGAACATTTCAAACTTCTCTTCGATCGCATTCAGCGTTTCCACCGGATCGAACTGCTGTGATTTTTTCGCAGCCATAAAAGCAACTCTCCTTTTTAATCTGTATTAAAATACTTATCGATTCGCAGTAATACAAGAGCGTATTCTAATTCAGTATACGTCACTTGATTTATAGGGTCAATCATTGGGAACCCTGATGCAACAGGTATTGTTATTAGACAGAATATTACATTAAATGAAATCTGTATTATCACTTCGTATACATCTGTACTATATAACAGAGATATTTTGAACTTCTTTTATAGCACAGAAAAAGCGGCTCCATGGCCGCTTATTCGTTGTCTGCATTCATTTTTTCAATCAGGTTGTTTTTCATTTCATTAAACTGTTCGGTTTGTTCGTTAAACGCTGTAACAGCGTTTTGCACTTCTTTATTTTTTTCATTGACTGCTGCCGTTTTTTCCTGAAGAACCTCGAGTTCCGTTTCTTCGTTCAACAGCATCTCATAAAGCTCTTTTTGCTCTGCTGCCAGCTCTTCGTAAACACCCGCAAACTGTTCATGGGCATCATAACGTTCGTGCATCTTTGTCTTCAGAGCTGTCAAATCGGTTTTCACTTCTTCATCGTCCGCTTCTTCAATAACGGTATCGATTTCCTGGAAAGCTTCCTCAGCGGAATCCATCGATGTTTTTTCAGTCTCCAGTAATTCCAGGCGCTGATCTACAGAAGCGAGTGCTTCTTCCGCATTGGCCTTGACATCGTCCTGCTCTTCCTGTGTTAATGCCATGATGGTTTCGAATTTTTCCTGTTCAGTGCTTTCAAGGTTTTCCATTTCACTTTGTGTTTCGCGATAATCCTTCTCTGCCTCAAATGTATCTTTTAAAACTGTGTCCAGCTGTTCTTCCGTCGAAGGACCTGAACACGCGCTCAAAAGCAATGCACTTGAAATTCCTGCTGCCAATATGTACTTTTTCAATCGAAACCCTCCTTATTGCATGACTTTACTATATTATGATGCTCAAAAAAATACAACTGCTAAAATAAGCAATTTTTGTTTTGCTGGACACTTGCCTTGCGTTATACTGAAAGGCATAGGTTACATGATTGAAAGGATTGATTTTAATTGATTTTAATGAAAGATATTATCCGCGAAGGACATCCCACGCTTCGCCAGCGGGCTGAAGAAGTCGAATTCCCACTGTCGGTGGAAGATAAAAAACTGGCACAGGATCTGATGGATTATGTCGTCAACAGCCAGAACGATGAAATGATCGAGAAATATGACCTGCGTCCCGGAGTCGGAATCGCCGCTCCGCAAGTGAACGTTTCAAAACGTATTTTCGCTATTCACTTTGATGAAGAGTCTGGTGAAGACCTGAGCATCATTGCCATTAATCCTAAAATCGTCAGCCATTCCGTTGAAAAAGCTTATCTGACTTCCGGAGAAGGCTGTTTGTCGGTAGACCGTTCGATTCCCGGCTATGTGCCGCGGTATGCAAGAATTTCCATAAAAGCCTTCGACGTGGAAGGAAATGAATACAAACTGCGCCTGAAAGGACTGCCGGCCATTGCGTTTCAGCATGAGCTGGACCATTTGAACGGCGTCATGTTCTTCGATCATATCAACCCGGACAACCCTTTCGCGGAAATCGAAAATGCCACTCCAATTGCACGGGATATAGCAGAATAAACAAAACAGGCTGACGGAACCAAACCGCCAGCCTGTTTTTTATTTTATTCAAATAAGGCCCAAATGTGCGAATGCTTTCGCCAGACCATCCTCGTCCACATGAGCAGTTACATGGGAAGCGACTTTTTTGGTTTCAGGGTGCCCATTATCCAGCGCTACACTGTAACCCGCAACCTGCATCATCTGCAGATCGTTCAGGCCGTCACCGAAAGCGATCGTATCTTCGATGGTGTGACCTGTGCTGGCAATCAGTTTTTCAATGCCACTGGCCTTGGACCCTCCTTTTGGGAGAATATCGCATGATACCCGGTGCCAGCGCACAAAGCTGAACTCCTTGAATTTTTCATGATACTGCGCTTCTTCCTCTTCAGTGCAAAATACGAGAGACTGGTAGATGTCATTGTCCAGGTGAAAATTCCTTTCCGTTTCAGGATGAGGGAATTTCAGACTTTTCAGACTCTCGTCGATATCCGGATGATAATCAATGGAAGAAATCATTTTTTTGCTGTTCATGAAAACGAGGGGATGATCTCTTTCCTCAGCGAAAAGAACCACTTTCTCGAGCAGTTCGGAATCCAGTGCTTCCGTATGGATTACGCGGTCGTCATGGACAATGTACTGCCCATTAAAAGTGATGAATGTATGGATATCCAGTTTCTCCCGCAAATCAGTAATCATAAATGGCGCCCGCCCTGTTGCAATTGCCAGCTCATGGCCATTTTCACGTGCTTTCTGCAAAGCCTCCAATGCTGAAGCAGGCAGCTCTTTTTTAGAATTCAATAATGTTCCATCAATATCCAGCAATAATAGTTTTCCCATTGTATCTAGCTCCAATCCATTGTTTGGCCGGTCCAGCCGGCTCTATTGTTCTTTACATTTGTCAGAAAATACAGTATTATTTACATAAGGAGTGAGCAGCCATGCTGAAACGTTTGAAAAGAAAACTTCTCAGAAGGCTTAACGGCATCATGAACAAAAAGAAAATAGCATAACCATTATAGCCCTTCTTCTTATAAAAAGAAGGGCTATTCTTTATTTTAGAACAATGACATGATAATATAAAGAAAGTGAATTTATTTTGAACGTGGAAAAAGGAGAGCAAACTATGATTTTTAAAGTCTACTACCAAGAAAACCGCAACGAGGTGCCAGTTCGCGAAAACACAAAAAGCCTCTTTGTCGAAGCTTCATCCGAGCGTGAAGTGAGAGATCACCTGAAAGACCGCAATTACAACATTGAGCTTGTTCAATTGCTTGAAGGCAGCCATCTGGAATATGAACAGGCCGGCCAAGACTACGAAATCGAGAGCATCGACTGATTATGAAATTCGTTAAAAATGATCAGACAGCCGTATTCGCGCTCGGCGGACTGGGCGAAATCGGCAAAAACACATATGGTGTCCAATTCCAGGATGAAATCATCCTTATTGATGCCGGCATCAAATTTCCGGAAGATGATTTGCTCGGAATCGATTACGTTATTCCGGATTACACGTATTTAGTAAAAAACGCAGACAAGATCAAAGGCCTTTTCATCACACACGGCCATGAAGATCACATCGGCGGCGTCGCCTATCTGTTGAAAAAAATCAATATCCCGGTTTACGGCGGCAAGCTGGCACTTGGGCTGCTGCGCAAAAAACTCGAAGAGCACGGCCTTCTTCGCCAGACAAAGATGATTGAAATCGGCGAAGACGATGTCATCAAATTCCGTAAGACTTCTGTCAGTTTTTTCAGTGTCACACACAGTATTCCCGACGCTTTCGGTATTGTCGTCAAAACACCACCGGGCAATATCGTCCATACGGGAGATTTCAAATTTGATTTCACCCCTGTCGGCGAACCGGCAAATCTGCTGAAAATGGCACAAATCGGCAGCGAAGGCGTTCTTTGCCTTCTGTCCGACAGCACAAATGCTGAAATTCCAGAATTCACGATGTCCGAACGCAAAGTCGGCGAATCAATCAAAGACATCATGCGCAAAGTCGACGGCCGTTTAATATTCGCGACTTTCGCCTCCAATATCTACAGGCTGCAGCAAGTCACTGACGAAGCTGTGGCACAAGGCAGAAAAATCGCAGTCTTCGGGCGAAGCATGGAAAATGCCATGACGATCGGACGCGAACTCGGTTATATCAATGCACCTGAAGATGCTTTTGTCGACACACAAACCCTGAACCGCCTGCCTGCAAATGAAGCATTGATTCTCTGCACAGGATCCCAGGGCGAACCGATGGCGGCTTTATCGCGCATCGCGAGCGGTACACACCGCCAGATCCATATTCAGCCGAATGATACGGTGGTCTTCTCGTCTTCTCCGATTCCGGGGAATACAAGCAGCGTCAACCGGACGATCAATCTGCTGTTCCGTGCAGGAGCAGATGTTATCCATGGTTCACTGAATAACGTCCATACTTCCGGTCATGGTTCGGAGCCGGAGAACAAATTGATGCTCCGTTTAATCAATCCTAAATACTTTATGCCGATCCACGGTGAATACCGCATGCAGAAGCACCATGCAAAACTTGCCATCGATTGCGGTGTACCGGAGGAGAATACATTCATCATGGAAAATGGCGATGTATTGGCGCTGGGTGCTGAAGAAGCCTCTGTTGCCGGCCGTATCCCTTCCGGAGATGTTTACATCGATGGAAGCGGCATCGGAGATATCGGCAATATTGTACTCCGCGACCGCCGCGTCCTTTCCGAAGAAGGTTTGGTCATCGTTGTTGTCAGCGTCGATATTAAAAACAATAAAATGGTTTCCGGCCCTGATATCATTTCCCGCGGATTCGTTTATATGCGAGAATCCGGCACAATGATCTACGAGGCTCAGCAAATGCTGAACCGCCACCTGAAGAAGAAAATCCACGGCAAAGATACAGATTGGGCAGAACTGAAGAATGATATTTCAGATTCACTCGGACCGTATCTGTACGAAAAAACAAAACGCCGCCCGATGATTCTTCCTGTTATAATGGAAGTATAGAAAAGCGACGGCACCCGTTAAGCTCTGA
>NZ_JRGN01000213.1 GCF_000775575.1 Planococcus sp. CAU13 | reverse complement strand
ATGTAACTTAATTACCAATAAGTTACATTCAAGTGTTTACTTTTCTACTTGTTCGTTAATATCGACACCAATAGTTTTTAATTGATCCACCAGTAACTCTCGCTTCACTTTTCCATGTTCTTGATTTTCAGCAGGATATTCTTTAATTGAAAAAACAGGAGCATCAAATTTCAGCCAAATATCGCGATAAATAGTGTGTGTATCCTTGACTGCTAAAAAGTCTCCGTTTCCTAGTTCAATGTCGTCGTCTACCCCAAATTGAAATCGACAACAACTGCATATGTCGAATGAGCCGTCCTTTAAGGTATTCAAATCAGCATATGCAGGTTCGTCCAACCCTTTATGACCACATACCGGACAAATATACTTCATGTTGCGAGAAGCCTCCCTACGTTCTTGAATGTTATTTATGATTTTGAATGTAACTTAATTCACAAGAAGTTACATTCGGATATACATAAAATTGCTCCAAACAGTTAGTTTTTCTTTTAGAACTCACGTTTTTCCAAAGTTACTACTTCTATTTCTTCACAGTAAAACTTGATAATATCGGTCTCATAATTGTCGATCAGGTATTTGAATCGTTTTTCATAGCCTGACTCCTTTAGGTTCTCGATGGTGAAACCACCCTCTAAATCATTTTCATTTCCGGTGATCCGATAAAGGTAAAGCGAGACAATATTAGAGAATTTCATCACCAGTTTGAATTTACGGTCGTCTTTTTCTAATAAAAAATCCACTTCCAGAAATGCAATTTCATTGTAGTTTGAATCAAAATCTAAGTAATAACGAAATCCATACAGGGACTTGAAAAATGACATTTCAAAGTCTGGAATTTGTTTTTCTATGTCCGTATTCGTATACCATTGTTCCATCAGAGAACCCTCCCTCTTATTCGCCTCCTAAAAAAAGTGAATGTAACTTAACTGCACTTAAGTTAC
>NZ_JRGN01000352.1 GCF_000775575.1 Planococcus sp. CAU13 | reverse complement strand
CTGGAAAGCGAAGCTGTTTTGCGCAATATCATAAACCCACTATTCAACAACTATAGAGAGAAATAACAACATCAGACAGAGACAAAGCAGTGAAATGAGGTTACAGATGTGGATAAAACATCATGGATTGGCGTAATACTTGGAATAGCCGTACTGGTTGGAGGCATGATTTTGAAAGGCTCCAGCCCGGTCGCTTTATATAACCCGGCAGCGTTAGTCATCATTTTCGCCGGAACGATTGCGTGTATATTGATCGCATTTCCGATGGAAGAAGTGAAAAAAGTGCCGGCATTGTTCAAAGTTCTGTTTTCGCAGGACAAAATGCTGACAATCAAAGAAATGGTGCCGATGTTCTCCGGATGGGCTATGGTGGCAAGGCGCGAAGGCTTGCTTGCTTTGGAAGAGAAATCAGAAGAAGTGGAAGATCCGTTTCTGCAGCGCGGCCTCAAAATGGTCGTCGACGGCCAGCCGCAGGAACAGATCCGTGAAATGATGGAAGAAGACATTGCCGCGATGGAAGAACGCCACGAACTTGGGGCGAAAATCTTCACGCAGGCCGGTACTTATGCGCCGACACTCGGTGTTCTCGGAGCAGTAATCGGGCTTGTAGCAGCGTTAAGCCATTTGGACGACATCGCGTTACTTGGGAAATCCATCTCGGCGGCATTTATTGCCACGATGTTCGGGATTTTCTCCGGTTATGTACTTTGGCATCCATTCGCCAATAAATTAAAACGGAAATCTGAACACGAAGCGCGCATCAAGCGCATCATGCTGGAAGGATTGCTTGCAGTGCATGAAGGCTTGCCGGTCCGTACCGTAGAAGAAAAACTATTGACTTACCTGCCGCTCAAGGACCGCGTTCTTGAAGAGGAAGTAAAAGAAGGTGTCCGCGTTGAAGCGTAAGAAAAAACACGAAGACCACGTCGATGAGTCCTGGCTGATTCCGTATGCGGATATCCTGACTTTATTGCTCGCATTATTCATTGTTTTATTCGCAGCGAGTGAAGTGAACTCACAGAAATTCCAGGAGATTTCGGATTCGTTCAATAAAGAACTGCAGGGCGGCACTGGCATTTTGGATAACCAATCGGCAGTGGAAACGTTCGAAGAGACGTCGAAACTCGCTGAGCCGAATGACGCCGACCCGACAGAAGGGGAAGCGACGACGCCTCCGGAAGCAGAAGAAGAAGTAGATGACAATAAAATTGAAATGACGGCCGAAGAGATCGAGCAGCTCGCTTTAGCGGAAGATTATAAAGAACTGGCGGCGATCCAGGATAAAATTAAAGCCTATATCGCGGAACGCAATATGGAAGACAAGCTGGAAGCGGAATTGACGTCGAAAGGGCTTGTGCTGAAGATTAAGGACGGCGTGTTATACCGTTCGGGAAGCGCAGACCTCTCGGAAGAGTCACAGACGATAACAGCGGAAATCGGCAACATGCTTGTGACGGATCCGCCGCGCAGCATTTTCATCGAAGGGCATACGGACAACGTTCCGTCCACTTCTGCACAGTTCCCGTCGAACTGGGAATTAAGTTCGGCTCGCGCCATCAATTTCATGAAGATTTTACTCGAGAACGATAATTTGGATCCGCGGAAATTCAGTGCCACCGGGTTTGCTGAGCATCAGCCGATCGCAAGCAACGATACAGCGGAAGGACGCGCGGAAAACCGCCGCGTGGAAGTTCTGATTTCATTGTATTCACATGAAGAAACAGAATAAGAGCAAATAGAGGTGCATTATGGGGAAATTGACGAAAATTTTAATCGTGTCAGTGCTGGTATTGGCTGCGGCAGGAGCGGGCGCTTTCTTCTTTTTGGGGAAAAACGCGGAAGGCTCTGAAGAGAAAGAGAAACAGCCGTCAGCCGAGGAACTCGCTGCTATGAGCATCGACACCGATGTCATCACAACAAATCTTGCGTCGCCGAATTTTGGTATCGTGCAGTTCAATATTTTATTGGACAGCGAAAAAACGAAGGAAGAAGCTGAAAAGCGGACGCCTGAAGTCCGCGCTGCCATCATTTCAACGGTTGCCGGATTTACGAAAGATGAACTGGTCGGCCAGGAAGGCATCACGGCCCTTGAAGAAGAGCTGAAGGCGAAACTCGCGGACATTATGCAGACCGGCAAAGTGGAGCGCGTTTTGGTGACGGAATTCAAGGTGCAATAATAGTAAAAACAATTGAAAAAACACTAAACAATGCGTGAAATGTGCCGATAAATACTCTATAAAGGAATCAGGTGGTTGTAATGCAGTCAGATCGATTGGCTAACTGTACGATTTGCGGCAAGTTATATTTAAAGGACCATACGGATTATTGCCTGGACTGCTACAAGGAAATGGAACGTGAATACAAAGTGATTTCCAATTTCCTGAAAGTTGAGGAAAACCGGTTTGCTTCCATTGAAGAAGTCAGCGCGTTCACGGGAGTGCCGGAGAAACGGATCGCGGAATTCATACGGGACGGCCGCATCTATGTCGAAGATTACCCGAATCTGGGGTACGGCTGCGCGCATTGTGGTACGCTTATCAAGCGGCAGATGCTGTGTGCAAGCTGTTTTGAAGACTTTACAGCCGAAGTCAATAAAACACTGAAAGCCGAAAAGTTCTTTGAAGACGCCAACAAGCCGAACGAGCATGCGCATACGGCACGCTACTGGAAATTAAAGGATTAAAAATAAAAAGACGGGGCGGTGAAGGAATGAATATCGATAAAACAAACGGTTCTTCCTTTATTCAATCGTATCAAAAGCAAATGCAGGTAACGAAAGTGGATAAGGCAAAGCCATTGCAGAAAGAAGACCAGTTGGAAATTTCAAATGAGGCCAAGAAGATGTTCGAAAGCAAAGCCGAATTTGAACGCCATGAAAAGATCCAGGCGCTGAAAGCCCAGGTGCAGTCAGGCGAATACCAAGTCGATAACGACAAAGTGGCAGAAAAGATGTTTGATTTCTGGTACGGAAAATAATTTTGTTCTATTAAAGGAGGGTGTCGGATATTGAACGCAATGGTCACGGCACTGGAAAAATTGATCGGCATCCAGCAGCAGCTCATCACATGCGCTGACGATAAGAAAGCGGCTTTGATTGAGCGCAGCGTGGATGGATTGAACGCAATAACGAAAGAAGAAAAGAAGCTGGTCAAACAGCTCGAACAGACGGAAGCTGAACGGATGGCAGCAATGGAAGGTGTTTCGCAGGAACCTGCGGCAACGAATTTCCAGTCATTCCTCGACGGTCTTCCCGGCGGACAGGAAAAACAGAAGCTACAACTCCAATTGACAACATTACAGGAGCTCACAGCGGAACTGCAGGAGAAAAACCGGATCAACGACCGCCTGCTGAAAGATTCCATGAGCTTTGTACAACATATGATCGACCAAATCACCAAATCGCAGCAGCAGAACTTCAATTATCAATCACCGACAGGGCAACAGAATTCACAAACAGGCAATCGCGGCTTTTTCGATACGAAAGCATAAGCGGAGCAGAAGAGAGGGAAACACATGGTTTCAACATTTCACGGGTTAGAGACAGGAAAACGCGCTTTGAGCGTCGGGCAGGCAAGCATTGCGACGACCGGTCATAATATTGCCAACGCCAACACGAAAGGCTATTCGCGCCAGCAGGTGAACCAGAGCACATCGCCTTCACTGGATGTCTGGACGAACAGCACGAACCCAGGCCAGCTCGGCTCCGGCGTTTCCATCGACTCGATTACCCGTGTGCGTGACCGTTTCCTGGACAATCAGCACCGTGACCAGTCGGCGAATCTCGGCGAAGCGGAAACGAAGCAAGCGGCGTTCGACCGTCTGGAATCGATCATTAATGAACCAAGCGATTCGGGACTGAATGCAGCAATGGATCAGCTGGCGAATGCGTGGCAGGATCTTGCAAATAAACCAGGCGATGCGTCTGCACAGGCGGTAGTAAAGCAGCGCGCGCAGGAGTTTGTGGAAGTTGCACAGGCGATGGACAGTTCACTGGGGAATATGAAAGATGATTTGACTGCACAGAAGAATGCGGCCATTGAAGAAGCAAATGCATACATCAAACAAATCGATGCGCTGAATAAAAGCATTGTCCGCGTGGGTGGCCAGCCGAATGACTTGCTGGATCAGCGTGATGCAGCCGTAGAATCACTTTCAAAGTTAGTAAAAATTAATGTAAGAGAAATAGAAGGCGCTTATAAAATCACATACCCTTCATCCAGGGTTACTTACGAAGACGGTTCATTGGTAATTGATGAAGAAGTAATTGATGGCCAAGAAGTTGATGGTCAATTCATCGGCGGCAAAATTGGCGGCTTGATTGATGCGGAAGCGAAAGTGTTGGACATTCAGAAGGATTTGGAAGGTGTTGCAACTGGATTTGCGGAAGCCAATAACGCAGCTGAAGATGAATTCCCACTGTTCAGCAACACCGCCACCATTGCTGAAATGAAGGTTAACTTCGGAGCTAACCTTACAACTATTCCAGCTGGTGTAGCTGAAGAAATGAAAGCTTTGAAACCGGATCCGGAAAATGAAGGAGGATTTATTCCTACCGCAAAATCGAATCTTCAAAAGCTTGTCAGCACATTAGGCGCTGAAAGCCAGTCAGCAACCCGCTCTGTTGCCAATTTCGAAGCGACTTTGCAGGCGACAGAAAATCGCCGCCAGTCCGTGTCAGGAGTTTCGCTTGATGAAGAAATGGCGAATCTTGTTAAATTCCAGCATTCATACAGTGCCGCAGCCCGGCTGATATCGACGACGGATCAGATGCTTGATACGATTATTAACCGGATGGCTGCACGTTAATAATCGGTAACCGGAGGTAAGAAAATGAGAATTTCACACCAGATGCTTCACCAAAACTCAATGGCCAATATGAACAACTCAATGGGCCGTTTCCAAAAAGCATATAATGAGGCGTTGACCGGTAAGCAGGTGTCGAAACCTTCCGATGATCCGCACGGCGCGGCTAAAGCGATGGAGCTGAAAAGTGCTCTTGCGACAAATGAGCAGTACGAGCGCAACACCGGCGAAGCCAAACTGTGGCTTGATGAAACGGACCAGACTGTTTATGAAATGGTTAATGTCATGCAGCGTGTCCGCGAACTTGCGGTACGCGGAAACAATGAAACCTTGTCACCGGAGGACCGTTTGACGGTTTCTAATGAAGTCAAAGAACTGACAGATCAGCTTCGCCAGTTTGCGAATACGAAGGTGAACGGTGCGGATTTGTTTACGAAGGCGGTTGTTGGTGCTGAAGGAGTATCCACGTCTACAGCTAAGTCGATAACGGTCGGCGGTGGAATGACGATTCCGGTGAATGTTACTGAAAAAGAATTGCTGGGAGAAAACGCGAAGTTGCTGACGGATTTAGAAGGTCTTACGACGGGCCTTGATAATGGTACTGCGATGGATCTCGATTTAATTGATGATGGAATCAATCGATTATTAAAAGCTTCTTCAGATGTCGGTGCACGCATGAACCGCGTCGAATCAGCGGAAAACCGCATGTTCGATAATACGATTCAGTTGAAGTCAATGCTGTCGAGCATCACGGACATCGATGTGGCGGAAGCGATCACGAAGCTGAAGAGCGAAGAGAGCGTCTACCAGGCGAGTCTTGCAGCATCAGCAAAAATCATTCAGCCGAGTCTGATGGACTTTTTGAGATAATATATAGAAGGAGCGTTGCCTTTGGGCGGCGCTCTTTTTTATATTAAATTTCCAGCCCGAAACTTAACGAAAAAATTACATAAAGCTAAAAATGACAAAAGCTTGCACCCCTATACTTAGAGATGCAAGCTTTTCTTGTCCAGACTTCAGCGGCCCAGCTCTTCGGGTCATAAGTCAAA
>NZ_JRGN01000178.1 GCF_000775575.1 Planococcus sp. CAU13 | reverse complement strand
TCTGTCTGAAGCGGAATGATTGAAAAATACGTGAGTTTCTCGTCAGCCTGAAACCCGTCAGCACTTTTGCTGCGTGGTTTCTCACTTTTCAACTGCCGGCGGAAAAAAGCGCACCTTTTTCATTTCGGCGTAATGCGCCATCGGCTTCCCGCCACTGAAATTCCGACCCAGATACGGTGCCATCGTGTTGCCGGTAATTTCTCCTTTAACATAACTCAGTTTCCACGGTTCATGTACGATATCCAGCCGCATTAAATACTGGCCCGGTTTTGTCCAGAGACAATAACGTTCCGTCAGCCATCGTTCAAGTGGCGTCGAAACTGCCTGCTGCACAGAAACCTGGTAGCGGAGAGAGATGTGCTCTGCTGCAGCCTCTTTTTCAACAACCCGGCTTTCAAACTGGATGTGTTCTTTATTTCTTCGGAAAGACATATCCGCTTTTCGGTATGGCAGAAACCCTCCAAATGAAGCAGCTTCCACTGCGGCTCTGCTGCTTGCATCCAAACTGAAAAAGTAGACGCCACTTTTCCCCTTGTACCGGACATACGTCCTCACATTCACTTCAAGGAAATTTGCCGAACCGGGTATCGGCGGCAGAAATCTCGGCCGGGTTCCCAGTGCCTTGAACAGCACAATCCCTATCCAGGCCTTATTGTCATACAGATCGAGCTCCAGTTCACTAGGAATGTGTGGCAGCAATTTTTTCGGATCGACCGGCCAGTGCAGAAACAAAAGGTTCTTCCACGTCTGAGTCATCATCCACATTTTTCTGGTCATCCGCTTCACCTTCCATTAAAAAGAGCCTCTTTCGAAAAAGAGGCCCGATTGATTCTTAATCATTTTCACCCGGCAGCGTATTGTGTGCTTGCGGAGGTGCCGGTTTCAGCATTGGAGCTTCGCCGAATGGCTTGGCGGCTTCCACTGTAAATGTTCCGCCATCCGGAGCTGGGTGATTCAGGAAATCCAGTTGTGAAGCCGTGCTTGTTTCTGGATTCGTGTACAGGACATGCGAATGTTCTTTCGCTTCCCATTCAGGCGGCAAAGTTGAAGGAACGATGACGCCTTCTTTGGCTTCCATTTCCTTGATGGCTGCAAGCCACTGGTTTTGGTGCATCGTGTCTCTGGCAATCAGGAAAGAGAACAGATCTTTTACGCCTCTGTCATCTGTCATGCTATAGAGGCGTGCTACTTGCAGGCGCCCTTGAGACTCGGCATTGACATTCGCGCGGAAATCAGCCAGAAGGTTACCGCTGGAAATAATATATCCTGAATTCCATGGAACTCCGTTGCTGTCTTTCGGAGACGCTCCCAAACCATGTACGATGGCATGCTGCGGATTCATGCCGCCCATGATCGCGCCGACAACTGGATCAGCCGCTGCTTTTTCCTGTTCATAGACCGGGGCACCTTCCAATAGTCTGGCTACCAATGTAGCGAGCATCTCAATATGCCCAAGCTCCTGGGATCCTGTATCCATCAAAAGGTCACGGTATTTTTCATTGCCTCTTGTGTTCCAACCCTGGAATAAGTATTGCATTGCCACTGACATTTCACCGAATTGCCCGCCTATCAATTCTTGAACCTGTTTTGCGAACACCGGATCTGGAGACTCGGGTTTTGCATGATATTGCAGCTCTTTTCTATGGAAAAACATTGGCACACTCTCCTGTCATATTTTAATTATTTTTCAGAGTCAATCTTTCCTTCACTGTTACTTGAACTGTCTGCCGGATGGCCACCGTCATAATCCGAGTCGTTTCCGCCTGCATTAAATGAACTCGTGTCAATTTCATCTTTGCCATGCTGACGTCTGGCATATTCTTCGCCATTATCGATGCGGCCGTCACTATCCGGCTGGCTGTCTTTCGGGTGTCCGCCGTCATAATCGGAATCATTTCCACCGGCATTAAAGTCGTTCGTGCCGGCTGTACCGTTCTCTTCGTTTTGTTCCATTCTTTCCGGATCGAGATTGCGCTCACTGTTCTTTTCAGTCATCTTGGCCTCCTCCTTCAAAAATTTTACATACATCTTATGATTACCCCCATAAGCTCAAATAAAACATAGTCATTTGATAACGAGACACTATTTTGACAATGATTGTTTCAGTATTGCACCTTCGGGTAAATGAAGAAATAGACAGTTCAAAAGCTGAGGAGGAAAAAGCATGGCAAAAGTGTTGGCTGTACTTTCAGGCGGATACGCAGATGAAGAGAACAATTACGTTACAGGATGGTGGGCGGAAGAATTATTCGCTCCTGCAATGGAACTTGAAAAAGAAGGCCATACCGTTGGGATCGCTTCTTTGCTGGGAGGCAAACCGGTGGTCGACCCGCTCAGTATTTCAGAGGAATATGATCCTGAAGGGAAATACAAAAAATTATACGAGTCCGGAATCGCCGATAAAACAACGCCGCTGGTGGATGTCAAAGCGAGCGATTACGATGCTATTTTCATCGTGGGAGGACATGGCGCAATGTTTGACCTTGCCCATAGCGAAGAACTCCATAATATGATCAACATCGTCTACGAACTTGGCGGCATCATATCCGCCGTCTGCCACGGCCCCGCTCCGCTGGTATTTACAAAAACGAAGGAAGGGCGGCCTTTGCTGGAAGGTCTGGATGTAACCGGCTATCCGAATGACAAAGAGCCGGAAGAAGTGCGCGGCTTGCTGCCGTTCAGCCTGGAAGACGAGCTTTCGAAAGTCGCCAATTACTCGAAAGCTGAAGACCAGGACCAATACGCCGTTTGGGCAAATGAACGCATCCTGACTGGCCGCGATCCTCAGTCATCTGAACTTTTCGGCAGGGAACTGGCGAAAGCTCTGACACGCCGTGAACTCGAACAGGAAGAGAAGTATTTTGATTAAGCACCTCTTTCAAAGGGTATGGACAGAGTAAATACAGTGAACAGGAGGTATTTATTGTGAGCGAGAAAAATAATAACGAACCACAAGAGCGCAAAGATTATATGCGAAAAAGTACTGAAGATATAGACAATCCGCCTGAGCAAAAAGAAGGTCTGCAGGAACCGAGAGTAAAGGAAATGAATAAAATCAAAGTAGGCGTGGCGATATTTGTAGTCATCGTACTCATCATTCTGATAGTGGGGATCGCCTCCGATATGTTCGGGCTGATGAACTGATGCGTCTGCATCACCAAATTTAATGGACGATAAAAAGCACTCCTCAGCGGGAGTGCTTTTGTAATGGCTGGTTATCAAATTTATAAGCCTTCTGTCAATTCAACTTGTGCTTCCATCAATTCCGACCCGCGATAAAATTCAACCGTTATCGTGTCCCCGACTTCAGCTTTTGTATAGAGATACTGGCGAAGCTCGAGAACGGACCCAATTTCATCTTCATCCATGCCAACAATTACATCGTATTGCTTCAAACCGGCTGTGTCTGCGCCGGACCCTTCGGCCACAGAGGAAACGATTGCGCCTTTTTCCACTTCAGCCGGCAGACCCAATTCATTTTGCTTGGCGGGTGCAGGCACATTTTGCAGATCCAAAATGGATACGCCGAGTGTCGGACGTTCAACTTGACCTTTTGTCTCCAAATCTTCGATGATCGGGATAGCAGAATTGATCGGAATCGCCAAACCGATTCCTTCAACTGAGGCCTGGGCAATTTTCATCGAATTGATGCCGATCAATTGGCCCGCACTGTTGATCAAGGCGCCACCGCTGTTTCCGGGGTTAATGGCGGCATCCGTCTGCAGGACTTCTGCCTGCCAGTCTTCTGTTCCATCTTTATTGATATCAATCGGTATTGAACGTTCTGTTCCTGAAATGACACCCGTCGTCACTGAGCCTGAAAACTGCAGGCCGAGAGGATTCCCGATGGCAATGACCGGTTCGCCGGCTCTCAGGACAGAGGAGTCTCCAAATTCTGCAACAGCTTCAATATTGTCAGAAGCTGTTTTCAGTACGGCCAGGTCGGTCCAGATGTCCGTGCCGAGCACTTCCGCGTCAAGTTCAGTGCCGTCGTCCAACGTGACAGTCACCTGGTCTGCTCCTTCAACCACATGGTTATTGGTGACGATATAGGCGAAATCGCCCTCGATTTTATAGAAAACCCCTGAGCCGGCTCCAGCTTCCTGAGGCTCACCGCCTGTGTTCTGGATAAAAGGGTTTTGCTGCGCAGCCTGCAGATTGGATACGCCGACCACTGCCGGAGATGTCTCTTCCACAATTTTTGTTACATCAGTGGATACAACCGTTGAGACACTTTCCACTCCGCTGACGTTCTCCACTTGCTGTGTATCAACGCTGAACCCCTGTTCCGAATCTGTAAATCCGGGCAGCACCACTCCAGCAAGAACGGCTCCCGCCAAAATTCCTGAAAACCCTGAAATGAAATTCCCTTTATTTCTTCTCTTCGGTTCTGGTGAATTATAATAGCCCATATTTTTCCCTCCTGGATCATTATTTTGAAGCGCTCCGTACTTCAGGCAATAAAAGGTATTTACTCTTTGCCGTTAAATAAAGAATAGCAGGCAATTATGAACAAACTATGACCGAAGCATTAAAGAAAATGGAAAGTTTCAATTGCAATAAAACAGCCGAAATAAAAACGCAAAAGCGGGTTTCTTCGCTTTTGCGCTGTTATTCAATCGGCAGCCGGATGATGAAGGCTGTGCCTTTCCCTTTCTCACTCTCCACCCGGATATCGCCTCCGTGAAGTTCCACCAGCTGCTTGACGATCGACAGGCCGAGGCCGAATTGTCCGGTGCCTCTTGAGACGTCGGATTTGAAAAACCTGCGCCAGATCATATCAATCTCCTTCACATCGATGCCGGTGCCGGTATCTTCCACCCGAATCACCGAATACCCCGGTTCTGAAAAGGATATTAATCGAATTTCACCATTTTCCGTAAATTGAATGCTGTTTTTCACGATATTGGTAAGGACTTGAATGATCCGGTCCATATCGACAATAACCTGCTGACCGGGCTCTGCATCAATCTTGATAACATTGCCTTTTTCTGCAGCGAGAAACTCCATATGCTCTTTTATAATTTCCAGCAATTCCTGTGTTTCCACCGTTTCTTTCAGCAAAGTGACCTGATTGGATCGGATTCTCTCATAATCAAGATTTTCATTGACGAGGCGCATCAGCCTTTTCGTTTCTTCTCTTACAAGGTTCATGCCTTTTTCACGCTGTTCCTCTTCGATCATATTGCTTCGGAGCCCTTCGATGATCCCGGCAATCGTCGTCAAAGGGGTCCTCATTTCGTGGGAGACATCCGCCATGAACTGGCGACGGCGATTTTCGAGCCGTTCGATTTCTTCATTGGATTCGCGAAGTTTTGCTGTCATATTGTTGAAGTCTTTGGCAAGGTCCCCAAATTCATCCCTGCCGGATGGGGGCAATGTCACGTCGTAATTACCTTCGCTGACCATGGCTGTCGCTTTGCGCATTCTTTGCAATCGGCTGACATGCAATTTGGACAGCAGATAACTGAGCAGCAGCGCGATCACCAATGCCGCCAGCATCGCTGTCAGCAATGTCCGGTTCAATTCAAAGATCATCTCACTTGTGCCGCTGACAGGCGAAGCAAGCAGCACCCCGCCGACCAGCCGGCTGCCGGCAACATACGGCAAAGCGACAAATGTCACGGTATCTTCGAACCGCTCCACATCCCGGTTAACGATGAGTGTTTCACCCCGCTCGATCACATTCCATTCCTCCCGGGTCAAAGCGACCGGCGGAAATGCTTCCGATATCGGATACAGAATACGGCTTTGCTGGTCAAAGACGATGAAATTAATGTTCTGCGCCTGCAGAATGGAGACATATTGCTCCAGATTGGCTGCAGGTCGCGGGCCTTCCAGTTCGGCCAATATCTGCTGGCCATAACTTTCGAGTTCCTGCACTTTATCCTCATAGGCGAATTCTTCGACAAACCGGACAAACAGGAGACTGAGAATCATAAAAGAGATCAGCAGAATGCTGAGGTGGCTTCCCATCAATTGATAAAAATAATTAATCCGCCGGTTCTTCAAATTTATAGCCAACTCCCCAAACGGTATGGAAATACTTTTCGCCGCCCGTTATTTTCTTGCGGATTCTTTTGATGTGCACATCGACCGTCCGTTCATCTCCATAGAATTGGTAGCCCCACACTCTTTCAAGCAATTGCTCGCGGCTGAATACCTGCTTCGGATGCTGCAGCAGAAAAACAAGCAGATCATATTCTTTCGGTGTGAGGTTATCTGCGGTGGCCTCATCAATTTGTACTTCCCTCGTGGTTTTATTTACAGTAAAATGCGCTGTCTGTATTTTGTCGTCATTCTTTTCCTCTTTATGTGCCCGTCTGGTGACTGCTTTGATCCGCGCCATCAGCGTCAATGGGCTGAAAGGTTTTGTCACATAATCATCTGCACCCATTTCAAAACCGATCACCTGGTCAGAGTCGCTGTCTTTTGCGGTCAGCATGATAATGGGGACCTGATCTCCCTGCTCACGGATTTTTTGGCAAAGGGCGATGCCGTCCAGTCCAGGCAGCATCCAGTCCAGGATCAGCAGATCATAGTCGTTTTGCTGATATTTATCGAATCCTTCGATTCCGTCAAAAGCAAAATCACCGGTGATCCCTTCTTTCGAAAAAAATAATTCCAGCATCGAACTGACGCTAGGATTGTCTTCGACTACTAATATATGCATCTCTTGCCTCCTTTGCCTTCAGGACAATGATAAAAAAGCCACTCAAAGCTGAGCGGCTCGAAACGTCAGGCTTTCGTCGCCTTTTGCTTGTATTTATTGAACAGGTCGCCGATAAGATCGTAGTCGATGGCGATATTATTTTCATATGCATATTTCACTCCATACCCAAGTGCTACCGTCATGGCTGTTGCCACTGTACCGCCAATTATGGATCCTGCTCCCGGAATGAATTTCAGCGCCTGTCTGTAAATCGTATGGCCCACCGTCTGGGTAGCCGTGATGACGATCATATCTTTCGCCGCTTTTTTCGTTAAGGGCTTATCGTACAGTTTAGAAAGACGGATAATCAGACCCACTTGAAGCGATGTCAGCGGCACGACGTCCGATCCCGGAATGGGCGATGCCCCGATGATGCCGGCCGATACGCCGGCGCCGACGATCCACCTCGTCGCAGCAGCGGATTTTTCTTTCATGCTTTTGGCAAAAAGCAGGTCTTTACCTTTTTTTTCGAGGATCACAAGAATTTCCCGCTTCAAGTCTTCCAGGTTTTCGCCCGTCTTCGAGGAAATCGGAATCACTTTGTATTTATTGTTTGTATGGCTTTTGACGAATTGGATAAGGGAAGGAATGTTTTCGGCTGCATCGATTTTGTTCAGCACGATTAAAATATCTTTGTTGTTTTTCTCGATTGCCGTGAATTTTTCCTTTTCACTGTCTGAGAATACCGTACCTGCAGCATTCAGAAAAAACAGCACAACGTCCGACTTCTGGACGAACTCCAGCGTCTTTTTCGGATTTTCATCATTGGGGTCGTTCAAGCCCGGTGTATCCATAAATTTAATGTTTTCGAGTCCACGCATATTATAAGGGTCGACACTGACCGTTTCACCCGGCATTGGATTCGTGCTGGCAATGTCTTCCCCGATGATTCTGTTTACGGTGGAAGATTTTCCTGCGTTCACTTCGCCAATAAGCGAAATGAGCAATTCCTTCTCCAGCATATCATTCACTTTCTTCATTTCATCTTCGAACATTTTGTTCATTGCCTGCATAACTTCGTCTTCGAACTTTTTCACCAAATCCAGTCGCCTCCTCAAGAAATATCTACCCCTATTATAATCGTTCTATCCTTTTCAAACTATTCTAACGCTGTGAATAAAAAAGGGCAGTCAGGGAATAGGAATAAAGACAAAATCATAAGGAGTGTTTGAATGCAGACAATCAAAGTTTTATTTCTGAATACATCCTTGAAAAGCACTTCAGACCCTTCCCATACGGAAGGGTTCATGGAAGATGTACAGGTCCATTTCAACCAATTGGGTGTTGAATCGGAGATTGTGAGACTGGCGGATTATAATATCGCCTACGGTGTACAGGAAGATATGGGAGACGGCGACGAGTGGCCTAAAATTCTAAAGAAAGTGATGGCCGCGGATATCCTCATCATCGGCACACCAATCTGGCTCGGTGAAAAAAGTTCACTGTGCACCCAGGCCATTGAACACCTGTACGGCAGCAGCAGCGTCACCAATGATACAGGGCAGGCTGTCTTCTACAATAAGGTAGGCGGCGCGGTTGTAACCGGCAATGAAGACGGAGCTAAACATTCAGCGGCTTCAATCCTTTATGGCCTGTCGCATATCGGTTTCACTGTGCCGCCGAACGTGGATGCCTATTGGGTCGGTGAAGCCGGACCAGGGGACTCTTACATGGACGCGGGCCGGGATAACGAATTCACGAAATCCACGATTGAACGGCTGGCTTACAATACGTTCCATTTTGCCCGCCTGCTGAAAAACAACCCAATCCCGGCTGAAGGCAATACATTGGAATAGGAAAAGCCGGGAACTCGGGTTCCCGGCTTTACTTCTATTTCCAGATTCTTTTTACGATTGTATTTTCTTCATTAATTGAAAGAATGTAGACATCAGGATTTGATAAGGCCTTCCATTCTTCGAAGCCGTATGCTTCCTCGAATCTTTTGAGCAGCAGTCCCATCATATTGCCGTGCGTCACCAAAATGGCATTACCGGGAGCTTCAGCCATTGCAGCCGCTCCGCGCTCCACAGCTTCCCTCGCCGTTTCGCCGCCTTCAAATTTCAAATCGGGATCAGAAAAAGATTGCTCCAGTTTTTCCAGCCAGTCAGGCAGATTTTCCGAACTCAATACCCGTTCTGCGAGACGGTCATCAATCTGAATCGGCAAAGAACGTGCAACCGCCAAATGTTCAATGGATTGAATGGCCCGTGTGAAAGGGCTGCTGATGATATGGCTGATATCAAGTTCTTTGAAAAAAACAGTCAATGCTTCTGCCTGTTTCATGCCTTCCGCTGTCAGTTCGGCATCCGGCGCCTGCCCTGTCGCCTGGCAATGCCTGATCAAATAGAGTGTCTTTTCCACAACATTCACCTCATAAACTTTTTAGGACTCTCTTGGATCGGAGTTTTTTCATCAGGTTTGCCATTTCAATAGCGCCTGCTGCAGATTCCCAGCCTTTGTTTCCTGCTTTGGTGCCTGCGCGTTCGATTGCCTGCTCGATGGAATCGGTTGTCAGAACCCCAAAAATGACCGGTATTTCCGATTGGTCACTGGCGCGTGATACCCCTTTTGCCACTTCGCTGCATACATAATCGAAATGCGGAGTCGCTCCGCGGATGACCGTTCCTAAAGTAATGACGGCATCATAATTTCCGCTGACGGCCATTTTTTTTGCCACCAATGGAATTTCAAATGCGCCAGGCACCCATGCGATTGAGACATCTTCATCGTTCACGCCATGTCTCTTTAATGCATCTTCAGCCCCGCTCAGCAATTTGCTTGTGATAAATTCGTTAAAGCGGCCGACGACGATGCCGATCCGCAAACCTTCCCCGTTTAAATAACCTTCATAATGTACAGTCATGGTCATTCTCCTCCATCGCTGCGGCCAGACTCTCCAGCTGCTGTTTTTTGTTGATAATCAACCAGATCTTTTATTGTTAAAATTCCGAGTTCCAGCCTTTCAGCCACTTTGATCAAATCCGGAACTCTGGCCATCGTGCCGTCTGAATTCATTATTTCGCAGATGACGCCAGCCGGGGCCGACCCTGCAAGTTTCGCCAGGTCGACAGCTGCCTCAGTGTGACCGGTGCGTTCAAGGACGCCGCCATCTTTGGCAATCAGCGGGAAAACATGTCCCGGCCGTTTGAAATCAGATGGCCTGGCATCTTCTTTGATGAGGCTCCTAATCGTATGCGAACGTTCAAAGGCACTGATCCCGGTTGTAGTGTCTTTATGGTCAACGCTAATAGTAAAGGCAGTGCCGTATTCATCCGTATTTACATCGGTCATCAGGCCGACTTCAAGTTTTTTTGCAATCTCCTCCGTGATGGGCACACAAATCAGGCCACGTCCCTCAGTTGCCATTAAATTAATGATTTCAGGTGTAGCGTATTCAGCTAAAGCGATGAAATCACCCTCGTTTTCACGATTTTCATCATCGATGACGATAATTGCCTTGCCTTTTTTCAGTTCTTCCAATGCTTTCTCCACTGTGTAAAACAATGCGATGCCTCCCTCTAGAATCCTTGTTCTGCGAGCCAGCTTCTTGATATGCCAGAGTCAGCGGACTGTTGGATTCTTTCTGTATATTTCGCCAAAAGATCGCATTCGATATTGACGCGTTCGCCGATCCCTTTTTCACCGAGCAGTGAATCTTCACGGGTGGTGGGTATCAGTGAAATCGTGACCGTATTGCTGCCGACTGAAAAAACTGTGAGTGACGTGCCATCCACCGATATAGATCCTTTCTTCATCATATATTTCATGAGGGAAGGATCGAGCTCAATAACTTTGGTCACGGCATTCGATTCTTTTTTTACCGAGCGGATTGTACCTATTCCATCGACATGTCCGCTGATGAAATGTCCGCCGAACCGGCCGTTTGCCGGCATTGCCCGTTCAAGATTGACACGGGATCCTGTTCTCAGTTCCGACATCGTCGATGATTTTACTGTCTCCGGAATGACATCAACCGTAAAGCTTTTTTGGTCATGCAGAGAGACTGTCAGACAGACACCATTGATCGAGATGCTGTCCCCTCTTTTAATGTCGTCCAAAATGAGGCTGCAGGCAATCGTCAATTCCATAGCCTGGGGTTTTGAGCGCAGCGCTGTGACATGTCCTACTTCTTCCACTATTCCTGTGAACATTCAGGCACACTCCCCTATAAAATTTTGAGATTTGCACTGTGTTACCGGTCTTCTAAAAAATGGGTAAGATACCACCATGGGGCGAATGGGCGGTGGGGTAAGGGTTAAAGAGCAGATTAAATAAGAAGGTATTTTCCTCGATGCGCCGGTCTTCTTTCCACGACTTACGGGCAAATGAATTCCATGGTTGCCCAAAAAGCCCTCTATATAAAGGGGCTTCAAACAGTCCGTATTGCTGTGAAATGCTGAAAAGAAATAAAGCACTGGCTTTTTAAATTGTTTCATAACAATTCCTCCTTCCGATTCGATTATCGAAAAGAAGTGGCGCATAACAAATTGAATGTGAATTCTTCTCCCATCCAGACTTTAACTGTCGGTGCCGGATTTTCACCAGCTCCACCTTTTGCAGGAAAGCCGCAGACGCGGATTTCCTGCAAAAGGGTCACGGACTTACAGCAGGGCGCTGTTCACCGCCGGTGGGGAATTTCACCCCGCCCCGAAGAATTCAATTCGATTATTTGTCTATCCCATAGTAGCATAGGAGAAAAGAAGAGAACATTAATACATTTTCGTACAGAGGAGGAACACGGATGCCCCATGCTGTAAATGTCAAAGGAGTGGCTGTTGACCCGGAAACACGCTGCTTCCACTACCATTCGGAAATCGACCGGATTGCCATAAAGTTCTATTGCTGTGGTGAATATTTTCCCTGTTTTGAATGCCATCAGACTGTCGGCTGCGGCACTCACCAGGTGTGGCCAAAGGAAAAATTCACTGAAAAGGCGGTTCTGTGCGGTTCCTGCGGCAATGAACTTTCGATAGAAGATTATCTCGAATGCGCCTCGTCATGTCCGAATTGCGCTGCGGCATTCAATTCCGGCTGCAGCCTGCATAAACATCTGTATTTCGAATAAAAGAAAAAAAGCAGCTGAAGGATTCAATCCTCCAGCTGCTCTTCAATTCTCATGCACATGACAATCTGTTCTCCGTTCGTGCGCATATAGCGTCTGCCGGTATCTTCAAAGCCCGCTTTTTCAAAAATTCTTTTTGCAGCTTTGTTTCTGGCATTTACTCCGAGAACCACTTCATCGAATCCCGGGAAATTCTTCTGCATAAATTGCGGCAGCGCATAAATGGAACCGGTCGCGATTCCGCGTCCCTGGTATTTCGGGTTGACCGAAAATCCTCTCAGCAGCAAAGCATTCGGGTTATTGGAGTATTTCTTCCGGTCATCCGATTCATCCAGCTCCAGAAAACCAGCCACTTCTCTGCCTGCGTGAATGATGACAAAATGCTTCAGCGGATTTCCTTTATCACGATCAATAATGTCCTGAGGCATGCCGGAGAATTCCAGCTGTTCTGACGGCAGCTCATATTGCACTGAGATTTTCGGGTTGTATAAAGTCAGGGAAATTTCTTTTTTGCTGATCACATTGTTTCCCCCTCATAAAAAATCATTGCCTCTTCTATTGTTTTTCCAAAGTGACTGAAACAATTTCCGGCAGATTCAGAATACGCAATGGAAAGCCGCTGTTCCCGAGGCCCCGGCTGAGAACCAGCTGTGTTGAATCCTTTTTGAAAACTCCTTCCGTCATTCGAGGAAACCATCCCTGGCCAGGAGCAAAAAGGCCACCGATTCCCGGAATTCGCACTTGTCCGCCATGCGCGTGCCCCGAAAAAACGACATCTATATTTTTCTCTGCATATACGGCCATCTGTTCCGGCCGATGGGCAAGCAGCAAGGTAAAGTTATTATCCAACCCTGCATTTTCAATCGCGCCTCTCGTATACTTCTCGTCACGGTAATACTCGTCCATCAAGGGATCATGGATGCCGGCTATCTGCACAGTTTCCCCTTCCAGTTCCCAGTCAACAGCTTCGTTTTCAAGAAATATGACGCCTCTTTCCGTCAGCACATATTTTAAGTCTTCCAGTTTGTTCGTTGCTATTTCATGATTGCCTGTCACAAAATAAACTTTGCTGATATCAACCAAAGCATCGACCAATATTAAGGCCGAATCCAGATCGTATCGATTGCTGTCAATCAGGTCACCGGTAATGAAAATAGCATCCGGCTGCGCTTCTTCAACTTTTTGGATGAGAGACTGCTGATCTTTTCCGAACATCGCATTATGCACATCGGAGACCTGTACAATCTTCTTGCCGTCAAAAGCTGCCGGCAATCGTTCAGAGGAAATGGTATATTCAGTTGTTTGTATCCAGTTATTGCTTCCCCAGGCGAAAAACCAGACCAGTGCTGCAAATACAATAAAAACAATCAATTTCCTCATAAAATATCAACTCACTATTCTATTCGAATCAGGTCTATCAGTGTAATAATCCCCGTTAAATTTTCATCTTGCCTGCCATTCCGCGTGATGAGCAGTGCTTCCAATTTATGGCCGGATAACACCTAATCCCTAAAAATCTATTCTGCTTCATACACTGATGTATTTGACGCGATAAAGCGGTATGTGTTCCCATTTTTCTCATAGTTAATTATATCCCCCATAGTAGTTGGTTCCCGGGAAATATTGTCCTCGTCTGCAGTCGAGGCCAGCCATCTCATTTGTATTCACCGCATTCCGATACTGCAACTTCTATTTTCAGCCGATCAGGATCTTCCATAAAGACGGCATATGTTCCCTCACCCCCGGCATACGGATGCCAATCTTCATAAAGGATCTTCGCATTTGATTGTCGCATCTGTTCCGTAATTGCGTCCACTTCGAAAGTCGACGGCGCATGGAATGCCAGGTGGTTCAGACCGGCAGCTTTTCTATGGTAACCTGCTTCGAGAAATTCTGAGGGAGTCTGGACAAAAACAAGATATTCTTTTCCTTTTCTGTAACTGAAACCTTCCGGCCAGTCCTGAAATAATGTATAGCCAAGAAGCGGGAAGAGCTGATCGTAAAATCGACGGGAAACTGCAAGATTTGAAACATTCATTTCAATATGGTGAATCATTTTTTCCACCTCACACTTTCGTGGTTGCTGCTTTTTTTGCTGATAAGAAAATGCCAAGGCCGATCAGCGCTGCAATCAGTAATACCGTCACTCCCGCCGACCACCAGAAATCTCCGGTAACCGGACCGCTTCCAAGCCACGCGGCAGCATATGCAGGCAGTTTTAATGGTGAGATCGGCCAATAGGTGCCCAGCAGGCTGTCGACAAGCTGGCTGATGACAATCATGCCAAGTGAAAATGCCGCAGCAAGACCGGCATTCGGCATCCACGCACTCGCCAAAAGGATAATTGAAATCACCAATAAAATCCAGAGGCTGTATGTCGCAGCAAATTGAGCAAAACCGGTTAAATCGACTCCGCCGAACAGCAGGTATGTATAATAATAGCCTGACAGAAAACCAAGCCAGACGCTCAGCAGAGCGATGATCGAAGCCATCATCCATTTGCTCATGAAATACGCCGGAAACGATAACGGGCGCACATACAATAACGTGGCTGTTCCGCTCCGCCGTTCACCGGCGATTGTTCCCATATAGGCCAAAGCAAGGATCAGCAGTCCGAGCAGCTGATACTGGCCCATGACGGCAACCAAAATCTGTTCAGGTTCGGGTGTCGGAAATTCCAGCACTGTGCCTTCCGGTAAATTACCCACGGAATCCAAAATCTGAGGCAAAAAATAATTGGTGACGGGTTCCATGATACCCAACAGGATAAACACTGCAGGAATCCAGAATAATTTGAAATTCCGCAGATTTTCACGCCATTCTTTTTTCATCAATATGGCAAATTGCTTCATTTCACACCCGCCACCTTCAGGAATATTTCTTCCAGCGAAACATTTTGCCTGTCAATCCCGGCAATCCCGCTTTCGCCATTCGCCAATTCACCCAAAATCTGCTGTATGGTCGGTCCTGTTTCAGAAAGCGGCACATCGATGATATTCTTGTGTCTGTGCATTTGCCACAGCTGCCGGTTTTCGAACAGTGCCGCCGCTTGTTCTGTGTCAAAACGCATCCGAATTTTCGGTTCCGCGTAGCGGTTCTTAACTTCGGCAAGAGAGCCGTGCTCCACCAGCTTCCCTTCTTTCAGAAATAATACCTGATCTATCATTTCTTCTGCATCATTCAATATATGCGTAGAGTACAGAATCGTCGTATCCTGCTGGAGTGATTTCAGCAGGTTCATGATTTCCCGCCTGCCTGTGGGATCCAGCGCAGATACCGGCTCATCCAGCAGCAACAATTTCGGCTGGTGCACAATTGCCTGTGCCAGGCCGAGCCGCTGCCTCATTCCGCCTGAAAACGTTCCTGTCTTTTTATTTATGGCAGAACCGAGCCCGACAAATTCCAGGGTCCTGATGGCTTGCTGCCGCACCTTTTTCGCTTCGACTCCGCTGATCTGCGCTGCCATTTCTGTGAATTCCAGAGCACTCATCCAAGGGAAAAACTGGGGGTATTGCGGCAGAAAACCGATGCCGGATTGAAAATCCCTTTGGATCGAACCTTCCGATTCCTTCAGGAGACCTGCAATCATCGACAATGTTGTCGTTTTCCCTGAACCGTTCGGCCCGATCAAAGCAGTGGACGTCCCTTCTTCCAGCACAAAAGAAACACGATCCACTGCGAGCACTCCGTTATAGGATTTCGTCAGCCCTTCTATTGTCAGCAAACTCAATAATTCCGCCTCCCTATGGCAAAGTATAAAATTGGACCGATGATATTAACCAGAACAATAATCACGCCCCACATCCATTTAGGGCCATTGGTAAGCGGAATTTTTATCAGATCTATTATGGCGAAAATCATCAGCCCCAGCTGGATAAGCAATACCGGCAATAAAAGCAGTAACAGCCTCGATGTTTCCATCTATGCTCCCCCGTTCCTTCTGTTGTTACTTTAAATATAGAACAAAATGCTTATGATAGCCACATCACCTGACAGGATATTTCCCAATTAAAACATAGGCAACGGAAAGGCTGAGGAAAATGAAAAAGCCCGCCTCTGCGCAGGGCGAACTTTTTTGCTATCACCATTTGATCGTTTCCAGTTTATTGAGCAGAATTTCTTTATTTTCCTCGTTGATATTCCAGGATCCCACCTCGTTTTTCAGTTCTTTCATTTTCCCGTAGCCTTTGACAAAGCCGTTCAGCCTTGCTGCAAAAGTGGAATCGACGAGGTGTTCAGGCTTTGGAAACAGGTCCTTTAACTGTTCCAGTGTATTCGGATAACGTTTCAAATAATATTTTTGATGTCTTTCATCAGCGGGAGTAAACTTGTCGAATGCCGCTATTTCCGTTTCGATCGGCTCTCCCAAAGACTTTTCCATTTCCCGTTTCACGATGCCGATCGTTTTCTTCTGCTGTTCGCCGCGGTAACGAAGCAACGATATATACTGGCGGCCTTTATAATTTCCGCGATTGGGATAATGGTTCTGCCAGAACTTCCGCAAAATTTCTTCATAACTGATTACAGCCGGGTCAAAATCAACTTCCAATGTTTCGGTATGGTCCCCCATATGGCGGTATGTCGGATTTGGCGTTGTGCCTCCTGCAAACCCCACTCTTGTCTGCAGCACGCCGGGCAGGCTTCCGAACATCGCCTCCGGTCCCCAGAAACATCCCATCCCGAAAGTGGCTGTTTCCACTGTTTCCGCTTTCGGATTGAAATTTTCGATCAATTCTTCTAAAGTCTGATAACCTTGGAACATATTCACCACTCCTTGCTTATTGATTTCCCCATCCTGCCTGTTTTAAGCCCCCGTAATGTTTTGGGTTGTGTCGAAAAGAAGAATTACGGGACACACAAAACAAATTTTTATAAAATGAAAGCAAAGAAATCCTGTCAGCAAAGAAAGCGGGTGGCGAGATTGAAAAAAAGAGAGCAGGCTATTAAGGAATATTTCCGCAGCATGGACAGAAGCTTTTTCATGGATAAATTCAAAAACATGGCCTTTCTGGATGAAGCGGTCCCCATCGGACATGAGCAAACCATTTCACAACCTTCCCTTGTCCTTGAAATGACATTGGCACTGGAACTTGAACCGGACTCAAAAGTACTGGAAATCGGCACGGGCTCCGGATTTCAAACGGCGCTGCTGGCTGAATTCGGAAATCATGTTTATACGGTTGAACGCATTGAAGCACTGCATACGTGCGCGAAAGAAAGACTGGATGAATTGGGTTTTGAGAATATTTCCTTTAAGCTCGCTGACGGCAGCTCCGGATGGGAAGAACATGCGCCCTACGACCGCATCATGGTCACAGCCGCGGCTTCAACAATTCCCGAAGAGCTGGTCGCGCAACTCGCCAGTGGCGGCAAAATGATTCTGCCGGTCGGTTCTTCCTGGAGCCAGGAACTCCGTCTGATTGAAAAAGACAGGGACGGAAAAATCCATTCCACTGTGCTCAACCTCGTTCGTTTTGTGCCCTTGAAAGGCAAATATGAATGAAGAAAAGCGATAGCGCCCGTTTCTGTTTTCACAGAAACCGGGCGCAGCTTTTTCACATCAATTGTGTAAGACGTCCAAATTATTTGCGATGGTTTTCTTTTCTTGTCTGAAAAACCATGAACAGCCCGGCCAGCAAAAAAACACCGCCGCCCGCTATCCAGGCAATATCATATGGAAGCAGGTCATCGACTTGGCGGATCTGGTGCAGCCCCAATAATTTATGAATGACAATTCCATCAAAAAGCAGGTAGATGCCGGCGCCCATCAGAGCGGAACCTGTCAATCGTTTGGGCCATAATGCTTTTCGCCTTTGGAGGCTGATAAGCAGGCTCAGAGCGGAAAAGGTAAAAATCCATGAAATCAAATTGAATAAACCATCAGAGAATATCCCTTCTTCCCTATTGGAAAGATCGTAAAAATGATGCCATTGCAATAATTGATGAAAGATTGTGCCTGTGGCGAAAGCCATGATGCCAATCCCAAAAAGGAGGCCGGACCAAAAATTGCGGGCTGCGAAAACAGCCCGATTTTTGATGTTTCCATAAGCAATCGGCTTATCTGTATTGGCTGCCATTTCATCCTCCTCCATCAATGAGCACCTTTTCTTCTTATAGGATAAAATACCCTTATTTTTTGTTTTAAAACAAAAAAATAATATAGTTCAAATTATATTGTCAATTAACTTGCAAATCAGAAAGTGCCTGAGAAATAAATAACCGAAAAGACCCCGGCGCACGGAAACTTTTCGGCTCTGTCTTCAGCTTATTCTATATGAAAGCCTTCAACTTGAATCCTTTTGATGATCTGCTCTTCGGAGATCTGATTGTTATCGAAATCGATTTTCACTTCTCCATTTTCCACATCCACCAAAGCTCGTTCAATTTCAGGAACTTGCGCCAATACGTCCTCCAGCGCCTTAATCGGTTTTTCTGCAGTTGCTTCTTTGACAAAAATGGTCATCGTCTCCATGAAATCACCCTTCCTGTATTGAATGCTGCTACAGCCTTTTTTCTTCCAGCCTTTTCAGGTCATTACGGTGGCCCATGACCACCAGTATGTCGCCAAGTTCGACAATGTCATCCGGGTGCGGAGCAATATTGACGTCTTCGCCTCTTTTAACCGCAAGAATAATACAATTGTATTTGACACGGATTTCCAATTGAATAAGTGTTTTGCCCGCAATTTTTCCGGTAGCCGACATTTCGACGATACTGTAATCCTTCGACAAATCGATATAATCGACAATATTTTCGGAATCGACATGGTGGGCGACCCGAATGCCCATTTCATTTTCCGGCTGGATCACCCGGTCGGCTCCCACCTTTTCAAGAATCTTCTTGTGCTGCAGATCCCGCGCTTTTACCCAGACTTTTTCCAGTCCGATTTCCTTCAGCATGAGCGTACACAGTACACTGGCCTGCAGATCGTCTCCAATGGCGACAATCGCCTGATCAAAATTCCTGACGCCAAGCGATTTCAGCTGCGCTTTGTCAGTGGCATCGGCAATCGATGCCTGCGAAGCATAATCCGTGATGTTTTCCACTTTGTCCGCACTCATATCGATGGCCATGACTTCATGGCCGAGTTTGTATAATTCCCTGCACACACTGCTGCCAAACCTTCCCAGTCCAATCACGACAACCTGTTTCTTCTTCACACCCATTCCCCTTTTCCCATAAAACTAAAATTCCATTTTCATTTTGCCGTCCTCCAGAATGAGCCGGGCATTGAATTTTTTGCCGTTCTTAGACACAAACCCTTTCATTACAGGCGTCCGGCCTTTCGTGCAGAGATATTCAATCGTTTTCGCCGTCAGTCTTTTTTTCAGGAAAATACCCGGAAACGACTGTTTGCAGCCATTGGCATGTTCTGTGCAGCTGAAGGATCCTCTTGCGGAAATGATGCTGCCTTTTTTGCATCGCGGACACAATGCAATGGCGTTTTTACTGTGGTCCATTTCGAAAATTTCCGGCAAGCCGTTGCTCTGCAGCTGAGCCGGGACATCCGCCAGCAGCTTTTTGATGAATTTTCCGATCGTGTCCAGAAAAACTTCCGGAGATCCTTCACCTTGCCCGATCTTTTTCAGGTAACTTTCCCATTTTGCCGTCATTGACGGGCTGGACAATAAATTCCCTTCGATCGCCTGGCAGAGAATCCGCCCTTTTTCAGTGACTGAAACGATGTTTTTATTGATTTGGATGTATTCATGTCTTTTAATGGTTTCGATGATGCTGCTCCGTGTTGCTTCCGTGCCGAGTCCTTCCACTTCTTTCAGAATTTCACCGTCTTCCGCATCTCCCACAAATTTTCCGCACGTTTTCATCATGGCAATCAATTGCCCTTCCGTATACGGTTTCGGCGGAGTAGTCATACCTTCTTTTATTGCCACTTTCGCAGCAACCGTTTCCTGCTCACGAAGTTCCGGAAGCGCCGGTTCAGTTTTGTTTTCTTTTGCCGCCGGAAATAATTCCTTCCAGCCTTTATCGATTTCCGTTTTGCCGGTCGTGAAAAAATACAGCCCTTTGACATCGGTCGTCACTTTCGTTTCCGCATAACGGTAATCCCGATGAAACATCGCCAGCGTCGTCCGCAGCACTTCCTCATATAAATTGCGTTCGTCTGCCGCAAGCCCTTCCACCTTCCGCGCTGTCGGAATGCTTTTTGTCGGGATGATGGCATAATGCTCCTGCACTTTCGTGTTGTCGACAAAACGCTTTTTCGAAGTTCTTGAAGCAATCGGAAATTCCGCGCCGATCAATTTCTGATAGGATTCCGCCTGACCAGCCAAATAACTGAATTCAGCCTGGGTAATGTGCTGCGTATCTGTCCGCGGATAGCTGACCAATTTCTTTTCGTAGAGTTTCTGCATGACCGACAGCACTTTTGCCGGACTGTATTTCCATTTTCGATTCGCTGCAGCCTGAAGAGTCGACAGCGAATGGAGCTGCGGTGCGGGCTGGCGTTTATCTGCCGTCCTGACCTGCAGCACCGTGCCGCTTTCTTTTGGATTGATGGCATGTTTTTGGAGCAGCTCTTCTGCTTCTTTTCGTTCTTTCGCTTTGATCTTCGCTTTGCCTTTATATTTTCCGCGTTCCGCCTGAAAATCGCCTTCCACTTCATAGAATGGTTCCGGCACGAAAGCTTCGATTTCTTTTTCCCGCTGATAGATTAAATAAACTGTCGGCGTCTGCACCCGTCCGATCGCGAACACTTCACGTATCCCTTTTTCCTGAAGCAGCAGCGAATACAGGCGGGAGCCGTTCATGCCGACCAGCCAGTCGCTGATCTGCCGCGCCCGCGCTTCCTGGTACAGCAGCAGATCTTTTTTATTGTCCTGGAGCTGCTGGAATCCTTTGCGCACTTCGTCAGCTTCCAGTGAGTTGATCCACAGGCGCCTGATCGTCTTGCCTTTTGCACCGGTATGATAATAAATGCTGTAAAAAATATTCGAGCCTTCCCGGTCAACGTCGCAGGCATTGATGACAGTATCGGTTTCTTTAATCAGCTTTTTGATGATATTGAATTGCTGCGCTTTGCCTCTCGCCACCTGGAACTGGTAATTGTCCGGTAAAATCGGAAGTGCCGCGAGTGACCATTTATTCCATTTTGGATCATAGGCTTTCGGTTCCTTCAATTCTACAAGATGTCCGATTCCCCAAGTGATGTAGGCACCTTCAGGGAATATCGCATCCGGCATGATTTCCAAAAAACCTTCCCGTTTAGCCGTCTTGAAGGCATCGGCATAGGCCTTTGCCTGGCTTGGCTTTTCAGCCACAATCACTGGTTTCATCTTTTACTTCCTTTCGCTTGCTGTCTTTCCTATATTGTACCCTGCCGGTCAAGATTTCAAAGCAATGAAGTATTAGCTGAATGTGTAAAATATTTTTACAGGAGGTATACTGACTAAAAAGAGGAGGCAACGCCATGACCGCAAAATCCGCATTGATCGCAGGTGCCACCGGCCTTACCGGAAACGAACTGGTGAAGGTCCTGCTGGAGGATCCTGCTTACGATAAAGTGAAAGTATTAGTGCGACGGACATTGGATATGGACCATCCGAAACTGGAAGAGATTAAAACCGATTATTACCGACTTGCGGATTATGCAGAACATTTTAATGTGGATGATGTATTCTGCTGCCTCGGCACCACCATAAAAAAAGCCGGCTCCCAAAAAGCGTTCCGGCGGGTGGATTTCGACTACCCGGTAGCGATTGCAGAGCTTGCAAAAGCAGCAGGTGTAAAAAATTTCCTGGTGATTTCAGCGATGGGAGCCGATTCCCGTTCGAATGTTTTCTACAGCCGCGTCAAAGGCCAGATGGAAGACCATCTGAAAAAGATGGAGTTCCCCGCGCTGCATATTTTCCAGCCATCGCTGCTGCTCGGCCAACGGGAAGAATTCCGACTCGGCGAAAAAGCCGCAAGTCTGCTGGCTCCGGCAGTCAGTCCGCTTCTCCGCGGCGGCTTGAAAAAGTATAAGCCGATTGAGGCACATCAGGTGGCCGTAGCCATGTGCGCAGCTGCGAAAAGCGGAAGCGAAGGCATTGTTGTTCATTCTTCGGATAAAATAGCTGAACTGGCAGAAAAATAAAATCCATTTTAAAAAAGCGGCGCCATAATGGCACCGCTTTTTTCTGTGTCATCTTCCATTAAACTACCGGTTTACTCAGTGCGGCGTGTTGTTTGCGTTGCTAGCGTATCCCAGAAGGAAATATCTGCATTTTCAATCGAACCATCAGCAATTGCCCGCACTGCTGCATTCAGCGTAGTGACTGTCTGTTTGATCAAATAACCATTGCTCTTTTGGCCAAGGACAGCAGATGCATTTTCATGATCAGACATCCCGCGCATTTCAAACAGCAAAGTCGAAATGCCGTATTCGACTGCGATGCCGTTTCGGCTGATTGTTTCCGCGCTGCCGCCATTATATTTCCCAAGGTGACCCCAGCCCGTAGAATCCACTGCATCAAAAACAACGGCGCCAAGCTGCTTCGATTTCAATAGAACATCTTCATCGACATTCGGGCTGGTCGGGTAAAGGATTGAACCCGAAACCAGTTTGCCGTCCCGCTCACTTTGCGTCCCCTGGTGATGCAGATCGATCATATAGTCGATATCGTATTTCTGCATGACATTATTATGAAGCGCTTGCGTTTCAGGCTGAAGTTTGTTGACGTGGTCACGGTTAAGGTCCACTTCATTTGCATTATAGCGCGTCAGGTTGCGGTCACCGCTGGCAATATAATCTTCAAGTGAGAAGTTAACATCTCCCATTGCGCCGTCAGCGTTCAGCATGGGCACAATCAGTATATTCACGCCATCCGTGACGCCTTTCATCTTGCCCGTTCCCAGGTGTTTGATGAATTCAAGTGTTCCTTCGGTTGTCAATTGCTCATTCCCGTGCTGCTGTGTCAGGAAAAGAATAGTCGGATTTTCAGGATTCGTCATGTATTTAACTAAATAAAGATCACGGCCTTTCACACTCTGGCCAATCACTTCCAATTCCATATTCGCCTGTTTTGCTTCCTGCTTTTTAAGGTAACTCGCCATCTCATCATAAGTGGTTAAAATTGACGTGTTTATTGTTTCGTTGCCCCCGTAATTCGGTCCTTCACCTACTGCAAGTGCTGTCGGCAAAGCCAGTGGAGATGCGCTGAAAACCAAAGCGCCCGCAACAGAAAGTGTTAACATGCTTTTCTTTAATCCCATCTTCTTCATCAATAGATCGGCTCCTTTTGTGTAAATAATTTCACATTTTCTGAACGGTGGTACTCTTGCCCCTTTGGCGTGCTCCTCCATTCCCCCTTTAAACGTTTCGTTACTCTAAACACTATTCCGTAAGGCTATTGGGAAATCCTTGTAAGTTTTCAAAAAGAGTTAAATTGTTCCATTAAAATAAATTAATGTAATCTATTAGGATCAGATGCTTGTGTGCCATCGTTCCTAATTCGAATAAATTAAAAACCTTCAGCTGCCAAAACAGCTGAAGGCTTCAGGTCATTATGGGGCTGCGGAAATTTTCGCTTCCAGTTCCACTTCCACATTGCCTTTTATGGCACGCGTAATCATGCAGGAGCTTTCAGCTTTTTCCGCAAGCTTTTGTGCCATCGCAAAATCCTTTTCAGAAGCGTCATTCTTCAAAACAAGATTCGGGCGGTGAACGATCTTTTTATAAGTAATGACGCCATTCGTTACATCGACCAGCCCTTCCGACTCCATCGTCAAAGACTCTTTATCGATTTTGCTGCGCTCCAGCATCGCCGCAAGCGTGATGATATAGCATGTCGCCGCTGCAGCAAGCAGCATCTCATCCGGATTCGTCCCGATACCAGGACCATCCATTTCAGGCGGAATCGATACTTCCGTCTTCAGATTTTCCGTTTCGATGGTGCCGATGTCGTTGCGCAGCCCTGGCCAATCGGCTTTTACATGAAAACTGTGAATAGCCATCCAATCTCCTCCAATGTGTACTGTTTCTATCTGATTTTGTCATTTATTGTACAGCTCTGCAATAAAACCGGTTTCATCCGCTATGGACACGAACGGCTAAACTGTTTAAGATTTGAGTAAGATTCGCAATAATTATGAAAATGAGGGAATGCCATATGGAATTTTCAAAACGCCTGCAGCAATTGCCGGAGCAGTTTTTTTCTTCGCTTGCCGCACAAACTGCAAAAGCACTTGCTGAAGGACGCGATGTCATCAATCTCGGACAGGGAAATCCTGACCAGCCGACGCCTGGCCATATCGTTGAAGCCATGCAAAAAGCAGTCGCCGATCCAAAAAATCATAAATATTCACCATTTCGCGGGATAATGGAAATGCGGCTGGCTGCTGCAGAGTTCTATAAACGTGAATACGGTGTTGAAATCGATCCGGACCTGGAAGTTGCCCTTCTTGCCGGCACGAAAATCGGTCTGGTGGAATTGCCGCTCGCATTCCTCGATCCCGGCGAGTCGCTGCTGCTGCCGGATCCGGGCTACCCGGATTACATGTCCGGTGCGCCCCTTTCCGGAATCGATATGGATCTGATGACCTTGAAACCGGAAAACGGCTATCTGCCGGATTACAGCGAATTGGATCCCACAGTGCTGGACCGGGCTTCCATGATGTATTTGAATTACCCCAACAACCCGACCGGAGCCGTCGCCACGAAAGAATTTTTTGATGAGACTGTCCAGTTTGCGAAAGCGAACAATATCGCCGTCGTCCACGATTTCGCATACGGCGCCATCGGTTTTGACGGCGTAAAGCCGCCGAGTTTCCTCCAGTCGGAAGGCGCAAAAGAGATCGGTATCGAGATGTATACGCTCTCGAAGACGTATAACATGGCCGGCTGGCGAATCGGTTTTGCTGTCGGCAATTCAAAAATGATCGAAGCACTCAATCTCATCCAGGATCACTTATTTGCCGGCTTGCCGCCGGCATTGCAGCATGCCGCGGCAGCTGCGTTATCCGGAGATCAGACATGCGTCACTGAACTTGTAGAAACGTATGAAAAACGACGACAGGTCCTTATCGACGAATGCGCCAGAATCGGCTGGAAAATCCAGGCACCGAAAGGCTCTTTCTTTGCCTGGCTCCCTGTGCCGGAAGGATTCACCAGCATCGAATTCGTCAATTTCCTGCTCGAGAAAGCAGACATTTCAGTGGCTGCCGGCAGCGGTTTTGGAAAGAGCGGAGAAGGATTTGTTCGTGTCGGTCTCTTGGTAAGCGAAGAGCGACTGGCAGAAGCTATTCAAAGGATTGAGAAATTGGGTTTGTTTTAATACATCAAAAGGGAAAGTGCTGCAAAATCAGCTCTTTCCCTTTTTTCTATTTTTATAGGCCAGTTCCCTGTTTAGGAAACCACACTCTTTTTGATGCCCAGATATGCCTCATTCAGCAGAAAAGCCGCAATCCGCTCGATGTCCGGGTTGAATACGCGGTCTTCGTCGATCGGTCCTGCAACTTTGCGGATGGCGCCCAGACGTTCAGCAGTTCTTGGCGACATTTTTTCCGCGCCGCGGTATTCAACTGCCGTTGCCGCACAAAAAGCTTCGATGGCCAGCACACGTCTTGTGTTTTCCGTAATGTCACGTGCGTGGCGGGAGCCGATCGTGCCCATGCTCACGTGGTCTTCCTGATTCGCGGATGACGGAATCGAATCGACCGATGCGGGATGAGCCAGTGTTTTATTTTCCGATACAAGACTCGCCGCTGCGTACTGCAGAATCATTGCTCCTGACTGAAGTCCGGGTTCCGGGCTGAGGAAAGGCGGAAGCCCTTCGTTGAGCGCCGGATTGACAAGGCGCTCGATGCGCCGCTCCGAGATATTCGCCAGTTCTGCCATTGCCACTTTCAGGAAATCCATCGCAAACGCGATCGGCTGCCCGTGGAAGTTGCCGCCTGAAATGACCATTTCACCGTCTTCGAAGATCAGCGGATTATCAGTCGCCGCATTCATTTCGACTTCCAGTTTTTCTTTCACATATGCAAGCGTTTGCCAGCTGGCCCCGTGGACCTGCGGAATACAGCGCAGCGAATAGGCGTCCTGAACGCGTTTTTCGCCCTGCACTGTCGTGAGCCGACTGTCTTCCAGCCACCAGCGCATGCGCTCCGCGACGGCCATCTGCTCTTTATAGCCGCGCGCTTCGTGTACTGCCGGATGGAAAGCATCCATGACGCCAAATAACGATTCGAACGTCATCGCCGCAATCCATTCACTCTGCAGCGCCAAAGTTTCTGCTTCTATATAAGTGACCGCACCCTGTGCCGTCATCGTCTGTGTGCCGTTGATCAGTGCCAGCCCTTCTTTTGCAGCGAGTTCAACCGGATTCAGTCCACGTTCCTGCCAGACAGCAGAAGCGTCTGCCGGCTCCCCGTTTTTCCAGTATTCGCCTTCGCCGATCAGCACAAGCGCCAGATGTGACAGCGGGGCAAGATCCCCGGATGCCCCGAGCGATCCCTGCTGTGGAATGACCGGATGGATCCTTTCATTGACCATCATTGCCAGGCGTTCAGCGACAAGCGGCCGGATGCCTGAGAAGCCTTTCAGCAAAGCGTTTAGCCGAAGCACGACCATCGCCCGTGAGACAGATTCTGAAAATGGCCTGCCGATGCCGCAAGCATGCGAGCGGATCAGGTGAAGCTGAAGCGGATTCACGTCTTCTTCCGCAATGCTGACGTCACTGAACTTGCCAAAACCTGTATTAATGCCGTAAACCGTCTTTTTCTCCGCGACGATCCGGTCGACTGCCGCTCTGCTTTTGCGGACTCGTTCCATGGCGTCTGTGTCCAGTTCAATGCCTTCGCCTTCGAATAAAATCCTTCTCAATTGCTCAAGCGTCAAATCATTTCCCGTCAATGTAATCATGTAATTCGCACCCCTTCGAAAAAAGATGCGACAGCAGCAGCCATCGCATCTCGAGTTACCCTCAGTATAAGTTTCAGTGAGCCAAAGCTCAAGGATTAATTACCATATTTTAACAAGATACAGTGATAACGCATCACCGTATTAAAGGATCAGGTAAGCGATTGGTGTTACAAAAATCAGCGTCAGGATAACACGCTGCACCCAGATGACCACGAGTTTCGGTATCGACAGCGGAATATCCGTCGCCACGATACAAGGCACCAATGCCGAGAAAAAGATAATGGAAGAAACCGAAACCACCGCAATGACAAACTTAATCATCAATGCGGCTTCTGCTACAAAAAGCGCCGGCAGGAACATTTCTGCTATGCCAAGTGCACTGGCTTTTGCAACGAGCATCGGTTCAGGCAACTGCAGAGCCCATGTGAACGGATAGAAAAGATAGCCGATCCAGTCGAAGATCGGAGTAAACTCAGCCAATACAAGACCCAATAATCCGATGGAAAGGATTGTCGGTAAAATGGCCATCGTCATCAAAAGACCGTCTTTAAGATTTTGAACAACATTATCAACCAGTTTTGGAGCCTGTCCAACGGTTTGTTTTGCTTCTTTCCAGGCGGCTGCAAAACGGTTGCCTTCTGCCTTTTGCTCCGGCTGCGGCGTCGCTTCCGGATGATATTCATCTTTGATCTTCGATAAAGGCCAAATTCTGACCGTCACCATCGTTACGAGGAATGTAACAACCAGCGTAACCCAGAAATACGTCAGCCACATGTCCATGATATCCAGAGTCGAAGCGACAACGACCATGAAAGTCGCGGAAACGGTGGAAAATCCGGTCGCAATGATGGCTGCTTCTTTCGCTGAATACTTCCCTTCTTTATAAACACGATTTGTAATCAACAAACCCAGTGAATAACTGCCGACAAATGAAGCGGCAGCATCGATCGCAGAACGTCCAGGTGTCTTAAAGAGGGGACGCATGATCGGCTGCAGCAATACACCGATAAACTCAAGCAGGCCGTAACCGACCAGTAACGCCAGGAATACAGCACCGATCGGCACCAGCAGACCAACCGGAATCACCAGGGAATTGAACAGGAACGGCCCCATATCAGGATTGAACAGCCAGGCAGGCCCTATACTGAAAACAATCATGACACCCACAATCAAACCGACCACTTTAAACATAGAAAATACTTTATCTACCGCACTCTTTTTCCAGGTCCCCGATACAAACGGATAAACCGCTCCTGCGGCAATAATCGCCAAGGCGTAATAGGGCAAAACACCACTGACATTCGTGCGCAGGAAGGTCACGATATGATCAAGCATGATCGTACTTTTTCCGCCGATCGTCACCGGTACAAAAAACATGAATGCCCCGATAAAACTGTAAACAAAAAACTTCCACATCCCTGAATTGCTTTTCACTTCTGGAAACTCGTTTCCTTTAACCCCTTTTGTGACCATTTTCCCCATCCCCTTTTTATTGGATTAACTTCTCATCGCAACGCCGGTCATAAATTGCAGCCACGCATACACCCCTGTTTTGACTGTGGCTGACACATGATCATCTTTTTGTGGATCCAGGCAGACAAAATCAATGTGTTTAACTTTCTCCGATTTTCCGATTTCCAGTAAAGCTTCGAATAACTCTTCAGATTTCATGCCGCCCGGCGTCGAAGCCGGCACACCTGGAGCAACTGAAATGTCCAATACATCCATGTCGATTGTGGCGTAAATGCGGTCCACATCACCAAGCGACTCGATGGCATGCTGTATGGTTTCAGTGATGCCGGCCTTTCTTGCCTCGCGCATCGTCACCATGCGAATCCCTTTTTCATCTGCATAATCCACCAGCTCTTTTGCGTTGAAATAGCCGTGCAGCCCAATGTTAACGACATCTTCCCCGCGTACTGCCTCCCCGTCGATCAGCTGGCGGATCGGCGTGCCGTTTGCCGGGCCCAGTTCTTTCGGATCCCTGACATCAAGATGGGTATCCAGCTGCAGGATGCCGATTCGTTCATACGGAAATGCTTTTTTAAAACCTCTCACTGCACAGGCTGTCGTCGAATGATCGCCCCCGATCATGCAGGTCAATTTTCCGTTCGCGAGACTTTCGGCAGTATCTTCAATGCGCCGGTGCGACTCTTTGATGTTCGTCGTATGCATCATGACGTCGCCGGCATCCCGGACAGACACTCCTCTCAAATCGACTCTTTCATCGAGATTGTAAGTGGCAAAGCCTTTCCACATTTTGCGGAACGCTTCCGGATAGTCGGAAGCCGCGGAAGCCGAAATAGAGGAACGCGACAGCGGCGCGCCAAAAAGAATGACATCCGCTTCCCCTTCCTGTTTCACCCAGTGATGCACATGCGTAACCCGCTCCGCCGGCTGCCAGCTCCATTCCGGTTTCTTCAGATAAATCATCCAACCACCCTCTCACCATTTTTCCAGACGCTCTGCACATGGTTTACGCCGAATAAATACTGAAGCTCCTGATAGGATTTCACTTTCCATAAAACGATATCAGCCTGTTTGCCGACTTCAATCGATCCCGCGCGGTCTTCACGTTTGATGGCGCATGCGGCATTATAAGTAGCAGCCACCAGCGCTTCCGCCGGTGTCAGGCGCATCGAGATGCAGGCCAGATTCATGACGAGCGGCATCGATACCGTCGGCGAGGACCCGGGGTTGCAGTCTGTCGAAATCGCAACGGCCACTCCTGAATCGATCATCTTCCGGCCCTGCGCTGCTTCTTCGCGCAGATAAAGGGCGGTCGCCGGCAGGAGGCAGGCAATGACACCCGCTTCTGCCATTGCTTCGATGCCTTCGTCGGATGCTTTCAATAGATGCTCAGCAGAAATGGCGCCGACTTTCGCGGCCAGTTCAGCGCCACCGTATGATACGATTTCATCCGCATGGATTTTCGGAGTCAGCCCGTACTTTTTACCGGCTTCCAGAATGCGTTCGGACTGTTCCGGCGTGTAGACATTTTTTTCACAGAACACGTCATTGAACTCTGCAAGATCTGCCACTTCCGGCAGCATCTCATCAATAAGATAATCAACGAATTCATCTTCTTTCCCTTTATATTCGGACGGCACTGCATGCGCTCCCATGAACGTTGGAACAAGATCGATCGGATGCTCCTGGTTCAGCCGTTGCATCACTTTCAATTGCTTCAGCTCGGTTTCCAGGTTCATGCCGTAGCCGCTTTTCCCTTCAACTGTCGTGACGCCGTGTTCAAGGAAAGAATTGAGCCGTCTCGTCGTCTGCTCCACCAGTTCCTCTTCCGTCGCTTCACGCGTCATGCGCATGGTGGCATGTATTCCGCCGCCTGCATTCATGATGTCCATATACGAAGTTCCCTGAAGGCGTTTTTCGAATTCTCCTTCACGGCTGCCTCCATAAGCAACGTGCGTATGCGGATCCACAAGCCCTGGAGTCACCAATTGCCCTTTCGCATCGATGACTTCAGCTTCCGCCGACCGGTCCCCGAATTGCTGCTCCAGTTCCGCCGTTGTACCGACAGCTGCAATCTTGCCGTCTTCCAGCCAGACGCTGCCGTCTTCAATTAACCCGAGTTCGCTCATAGCTTCTTTTGATCTCGGTCCATTTTGTCCTTTTATTGTTGCAAGCTGTGCATGTTTGATCCAAACCGCATTAACCATTTTTCTGGTTTCCCCCTTCCATCATTGGAATGTTCACGCCTTTTTCACGCGCCGTTTTTTCAGCAATTTCATAGCCGGCATCCACATGCCGCGCTACGCCCATGCCCGGGTCTGTCGTCAATACACGCTGGAGGCGTGCTTCAGCATCTTTCGTGCCATCTGCAACGATGACCATGCCGGAATGTATCGAATAGCCCATACCGACACCGCCGCCGTGGTGAAGCGACACCCATGTTGCGCCTCCGACTGCATTGACCATCGCATTTAAAATCGGCCAGTCAGCTACAACATCCGAGCCGTCCTTCATTGATTCCGTCTCGCGGTTCGGCGATGCCACAGAACCCGAGTCGAGGTGGTCGCGGCCGATAACGATCGGTGCGCTCAGTTCGCCGCTCGCTACCATATCATTGATGATCTTCCCGAAACGCGCACGTTCGCCGTAGCCAAGCCAGCAGATGCGGGCAGGCAATCCCTGGAACTGGATTTTCTCCTGCGCCATTTTGATCCAGTTGCAGAGATGTGTGTTATAGCTGAATTCACGCAGGATCACTTCATCCGTTTTGCGGATATCTTCCGGATCACCGGATAATGCCACCCAGCGGAACGGCCCTTTTCCTTCGCAGAACTGCGGGCGGATATACGCCGGTACAAACCCAGGGAAATCAAACGCATTTTCGACACCTTCATCTTTTGCCACCTGGCGGATATTATTGCCGTAATCGAAAGTGATTGCCCCTTTTTCCTGCATATCGAGCATGGCTCTCACGTGCTGCGCCATCGATGCTTTCGACAGTTTCACATAAGCTGCCGGATCCGAATCTCTCAGTGCCGCTGCATCTTCAAGTGACATTTTTGATGGAATATAGCCGTTCAGCGGATCGTGCGCCGAAGTCTGATCTGTCAGCACATCCGGGATAAAGCCTCTTTGCAGCATTTCCGGCAGCACATCCGATGCATTCCCGAGCAGTCCGATTGACAAGGCACGCCCTTCCGCTTTCGCTTCTTCTGCGAGACGGATCGCTTCGTCCAGTGAATCGGTTTTTACATCCGTATAGCGCGTCGCGATGCGGCGGTCGATTCTCGTCTCATCCACTTCGATGCCGATGCAGACACCGCCTGCCATTGTCACTGCAAGTGGCTGCGCGCCGCCCATACCGCCAAGTCCTGCCGTCAGCGTGATCGTCCCTTTCAGCGATTCGCCGAAATGCTGTTTCGCCAGTTCCGCAAACGTCTCGTATGTCCCTTGCACAATTCCTTGCGAACCGATGTAGATCCAGCTGCCCGCTGTCATCTGCCCATACATCATCAAGCCTTTTTTATCGAGTTCATGGAACGTCTCCCAATTCGCATAGGCGGGGACAATATTCGAATTGGCAATCAGTACACGCGGCGCATTTTCATGCGTTTTGAAAATGGCGACCGGCTTGCCTGACTGCACCATCAGCGTCTCATCATTTTCGAGTTCTTTCAGTGAGCGGACGATGGCATCGAAACTTTCCCAGTTCCGCGCCGCTTTGCCGATTCCGCCGTAAACAACCAGATCTTCGGGACGCTCTGCCACGTCAGGGTCCAAATTATTCATCAGCATCCGCAAAGCCGCTTCCTGCTGCCAGCCTTTTGTATTGAGTTTCGTGCCTGTATATTGGATTACTTTTTGTTCTGAAACCGTTTTCATTTTTGTATTCCTCCTTTGTGTATATTTTCATTTTATATTAATTATTCAGTTAATTAATTATAAATTATTTTAATTTTATTAATTTTTTTCACTTTACTTTTATTTTAATTGAATACTTTATTTTTATTTCACTTTCTCATAATTTTTTTGTGTTTATTGACAAAATTAAAAACGGCTCTCTGAGAGAGACCGCTTCATTTTGAGAATTGCAACTCCCCCTGCCTGTATTGGGAAGGAGTCAGATTTTCGTACTTTTTATAGACGGAGCTGAAATAGGAAGCGGTGCCAAAACCGCTGAGCCGTGCGACTTCGTCCAGTGAAATATCCGTTTCTTTCATCAGCCGTTTTGCTTCACGGATGCGGATGTGCATCAGCTGCTCGCTGAATTTTCGGCCATTCTGTTTTTGAAAACGGCGGCTTAACGTGCTTTTGTTCATCTGCAACTGTTCGGCGCAGGCTGAAAGGTTCCAATCGGGATTCCAGTAATTCGCTTCCATCAGTGCACGAATTTGTTCAGATGCAGCGGATTCCCCTTTTTCCGTTTTCTGCACAGCTGCTGAAACCAGATTGACAATGAAGTTCAGCGTCGACTGCGCGATTCGGTAGACGACCGGATCTTTCACGATGATTTCAAAGATTTCATGATAGCTTTTTTCCCATTGTCCATCCACCAGATGGACCGATTTCATGTAGCGGCGGGCTTGAGCCAACACACTGGTCAGCCGCACGCGGATCATTTCGGGGTCAGGATAAGGGCGGGAATAGGACAGGAACTCATTTTGCATCCAGGCATGGATTGCACGTGTGTCTTTATTCTCCAGCATTTCAATCCACTGCCGCTGTTCAACAGGTGTCAGAAAAGGATCGACCGGCAGCCAGGCCATCGGTTCGTGTTCGATGACTGAAATGTCATAGCCCTCATAAAAGATCAGCGAAGTCATATCCCGGGTATCCTGATAATAGTCTTTCAGTTTAGCGCGTCGGTTGGCATTAACGAAAATCGACAGATCCTCTCTTGTTTCCCGTTTCCATGATTCATGGAACATCCGGCTTTCTTCGATGCATGACTGTTCATCAACGGTCAGAAAAGCGGCAAGGACAAAATCAGAGAAAGCGAAAATTTCCGCACCTTTATGAAAAGGATACTTTTTCAGCTGTTTGCTCAAAAACGGGTAACCCGCTTTATCAGGCAGCACAAAAGCGGCCAGCGTAATCTCCGGCGTCAAAACATCGGCATCAAAGAAGTCCTCGTACCTGAGGTAGGTTCTTTCCATATTTCCCTGCCCTTTTCTTTCATTGCGCAGCTGAAAACGAATCTGCTGAAGCTGTTTGACAAGCAATAAAGGATCAAATGGCCGAAACAATAAATCAGTGGCTTTGCCTTTCAGTGCCCGGTAAGCTGTCAGGAAAGTCCGATCAGATGACAGGCCGATCCATGGAATATTGCGCTTGGAAAATTCCTTGTTCAGTTCCTCATTCCAAAGGTCCATGTCAATAACAAGGCAATCGGCGGCGTCTTCTTTGCTGAACGACACTTCCACTCCGTTCATATGCGATTCGATCAACCATTTCAGGCCCTGCGCTTCCAGGTCATTTTGCGACAGTACGATAATTTTCACAGAATTCCCTTCTTTCCTTCCACTCCTATTGCACCGGTCCCAAGTGTTCAATCGGCGAGAGCCTGAATTTTACTTCCCCGATCACGCTGTCTTCATTTATAAAGCCCAGCATCCGGGAATCGACACTGTTCAGGCGATTGTCGCCCAGAACGAAATAATAGCCCGGGGGCACCGTCAATTCCTGAAAATCTTCTGTTAACCGGTCATAGCCCAAGTGCTTTGCCAGTTTCCGATTCTCCTCAAGATAAGGTTCTTCGGCTTGATCCCCGTTGATATAGAGCTGGTCATCTGTAACCTCCACCGTGTCCCCCGGTATGCCAATAACACGTTTAAGGTAATTTTTATCATCATTCACTTTGAAAACAATCATATCAAATCTTTTTATTTCACTGATTTTCATCAAAATGATCCTGTCGTTCTCTTCAAAGGTCGGCATCATCGATTTGCCGTGGACTTCGACCGGCTCGTATATGAATTGCCGGGCACCTAAAATGACCAGCGCCGCCAAAATAATCACTTTCATCCAGGAGATCAGCATTTCTGAAGCTTCATATCGCAAAGCAGACGCCTCCTCGTAATCAATTTGTTTTCTATCATCATACTATACTGCTGAACTGTGCGCATCCGGGGCTTTGCTATTCAAACAGCCGATTGATACAATTATTTAAATAGTAAGAAAAGGAGTGTTCTATATGCATACATTATCGACAAAAGATGTTATCTACTCATTTTCGAGCGCCAACACCCCGGTCCTGCATGTGCAATCGGGTGACACGGTCAGCATTGAAACCTACGATTGCTTTACGAATCAAATTCAGTCGGCGGATCAGGAGGTTTCGGCAATCGACTGGAACCGGATCAACCCGGCGACGGGTCCAATTTACGTCGAAGGCGCTGTTGCCGGCGACCTGCTCAAAGTGACGATCGATAAACTGGAAATTGGTGAACAGGGCGTTATGGTGACCGGCCCTGACCTCGGTGTCATGGGGCACCGCTTTGAAGCGATGGAATCCAAAATCATTCCCATTGAAAATGGCAAAGCTCATTTCAGTGATAAAGTGCAGCTGCCGTTGAATCCGATGATTGGTGTAATCGGAGTAGCTCCCGAAGGCAAACCGGTTTCCTGCGGGACTCCAGGTGCACACGGCGGAAACATGGATACGAAGCAGATCACGGAAGGCGCCACACTCTACTTTCCGGTTTTCGCTGACGGTGCTTTATTCGCCCTGGGTGATTTTCACGCGGCCATGGGCGACGGCGAAGTCAGCGTTTCAGGCATAGAAGTTCCGGGACGCGCCACCGTTACACTTGAAGTGGTCAAAGGCTTCCATTCCAAATTCCCGGTGCTCGTCAATAAAGAGGGCGTCTCTCTGCTCGTTTCGGCAATGACGCTTGATGAAGCCGTGAAAACCGCAACCGAAGAAATGATTGATCTTTTATTGCCGCACACGGACCTCAGCGTCAGCGACATGACGATGCTCATGAGTGCCGCAGGCGAAGCGCAGATCAGCCAGGTGGTCGATCCGCTCGTCACCGCCCGCTTTTTCGTGCCGCAGCATGTGCTGGACGCATTGGAGATTCAGCTGTTTACCGGGAAGTGATGCGGTTATGTCCGTCAGAATCATCGGACTTTTGAGCGTAGCGCCAATGTATGGTACACTCAAGAAAAAATGTAGGTGATTTGAATGGTAGGAAGAAATGATCCGTGCCCATGCGGCAGCGGCAAGAAATATAAGAAATGTCACGGAAGAGAGCAGTCCGTGTCGATCAACGACCTGGTGAACGATGAATTATTCAAAGTGCGCCAATTGTTCTTTTCAGAAAATCCGAATCAGGAACAGCTGGCGGATTTCCGTGAACTGCAGCAGGAATGGCAGCCTCGCCTGATGAATACGATGGCGGAAACGGATGCCCAGGCATTTGTCATCGAGAATTTCCTGTTCATGAAAAAACCTGAACTCTGGAAGCAGCACCTGGAAAAGCAGATTGAGCTTTCCCAGCGCCCTTCCACTCAGGATGTATTGAAAAAGTGGAATGACGTGAAAGTCTTCGTTGGCCAGTACATCAAAGGCGACGAAAGTTCCGCACAGTTCAAAGATGCTTTTACCGGCGATATATATACAATGGCGGATCAGCCCCCGACAGATATGGAAGATGGCCAGGGACTGCTTGCCATTCTCTTGCCCGACCCTCGCGTCGGTGAAGAAGGCGCATTGTTCCTGAATGGCTATTTGACCATTGTCGGCGAATTTGACCCGTTCTTCAGCAAGCTGAAAGCTGACATGGAAAAAGAAAACGCGACTGACGGTGAACAATATGTCCGCGACCATTATCTGGCGGTTGTCGAAAGCATCGTCAAGTATTCAACCGGCACAGTCGACGAAAGCATCGAGCTTTCTCCAGAACATCAATCCGTGATGGACGAATTGAAAAAACACATTTCAGAAGCGGATTTTGATGATGAAACCGTTGATAATGTGACAAGCATCCTGACCAGCTACCTGACAAGCCAGCAGCCGAGCGTACAAAAGCCTGAAGCACTGGTAGGCGGTTACTGGAGATTCCTGCAGGACCATGAATTGATCAAAGGCCCGATGCTTGCACCGAAGCAATTAAGCGAAAAGTTCGGCGTGGCATCAAGCACGATCCTGAAACGTTCGAAGGAATTCGGCGCGTATTTTGATGGATTGCTGGCTAAAAAATAAAATGAGTATGTAATTAAGGGCAGCCCGCGGGCTGCCCTTTTTTCTATCCATTTCATTTCCTTCTCCGGAACCTGACCAAAATATAAGCCAGGATTCCCGTAACTGCCAGGAATAAATAAAACCGGATGAAAACCGGCTGCATCCAGGCAACATCAGTGAACGATACAAAGTAATTCATCATGGCCGCCAGCAGCAAAATGATGGCGACTCCGAAAATCACCAATCCCGTATAACGGATGATGTTCAGAAAAGCATTCATTTTATCTCCCCTCCATTTATAATGCCCCTTCTGTTCTATATACCCCTTTTTCTGTTTCTATGCGGCCAGCTGAATTGCTGAATTCCGTTTGTTCGAAGAGATGTGGGGAAAAGAGAGACTATGAGAAGACTTGGTTTCGATAGTTTTCCACAGAAAGGAGCTCGTTTGATGTTTGAAATTACATGGGACAGTTTCGTACGGATTGTCACTGTCGGTTTTCTCGCCTATGTCGGGCTGATTTTCTTTTTGAGGATATCGGGAAAGCGGACCCTCACAAAACTGAACGCATTTGACCTCGTGGTGACAGTAGCACTCGGCTCTACGCTGGCCACCATTCTATTGGACAGCAACATCAGCCTTCTTGAAGGGTTGACCGCATTCGCGCTGCTGATTGCGATGCAATATGCAATTACTTTTTTTGCGCTGCGGTCGGATGGTTTCAATAAAATCATAAAATCAGAACCCAGACTGCTCTACCTGAACGGCAATTTTTTGACTGATGCGATGAAAAAAGAACGCATCAATAAAGTCGAGATCCTGCAGGCCGTCCGCAATCAGGGCAAAGGCAGTATGGAAGAAGTGCAGGCTGTCGTGCTGGAAACCGACGGCAGCATGTCGGTCATTCAAGGGGATCCAGGAAATACGCTGGCCAATGTTCAGAGCGAAAAAGACATATAAAAAAGTTCCGAACACCGATCCGGAACCTTTTTTATCTCGGCGTTTTCGCGCGCTGTTTGCGGTATTCCCTGCGAGCCGGCGCTGTTTCGAAAAATTTCTTCTCGCCTTCCGATTCGGGAATGACAGCCGGAACCGGTGTCGGCCTGCCGTCATCGCCCATTGCGACCATCGTCAGGAATGATTCAGTAGTAAGCTTCTCTTCACCGGTCTGCAGGTTGATTGACTTTACCCTCACATAGACCTCCATTGAAGTGCGTCCGGTTGACGTAACGTTTGCTTCGAGTTCCAGTACATCGCCGACATGCGCCGATGACAGGAAGTCGACCGAGTCGATGGATGCCGTTACGACCACTTGTCTGCGCGCATGTTTCATCGCCGCGATACCGGCGATTTCATCGATGTACGCCAGCACGACTCCCCCAAAAATCGAATTCATATGATTTGTGTCAGGCGGCAGCACCAGTTTCGACTGAATCGTTCTTGATTCTTTCATTAATCTTGCTTCCATCATCACCACTCCCCTCCAGTTTAAATGCACTGCTGTTTATTCAATGCTAACGATAAAAGCCCACAGCGGCAACTTCCGGCCTTATGGTATATTGAAATGACAGGAGGTGCATCATGACTGAATTGATGACTATTTTAAATACACCGGAGTTTCAATCAAAAAATTCGTTGAAACAGCAATTGGCAGAACACGGGATTCAGAGAGGCGACCAGATCATGCTTCACTCTTCGCTGAAGTCGATGGGCTGGATTGCCGGAGGCGCGCAGGCGGTGGTCGAAGCGCTGATGGAAACTGTGACCGCGGACGGAACCATTGTGATGCCTTCTCAGTCAGCTGACAATTCCGACCCGGTTTACTGGATGGAACCACCGATTCCTGAAAACTGGCACCAGCAATTACGGGACAATCTGCCCGCCTATGATCCGTATTTATCTGCACTGCGCGGCATGGGGAAAATTGCCGAATGTTTCCACCGCCATCCCGATACTATCCGAAGCCCGCACCCCGCCCATTCGTTTATGGCATGGGGCAAGGATGCTGCTGAGTGGATGCGCGATCACCCGCTGGAAGATTCGTTCGGAGAAGGTTCACCCCTTGCGAAAATGATGCAGTCGGACATAAAGATCCTGTTCATCGGTGTGGGCTTTGATTCGTGTACAGCTTTGCATTATGCCGAGTTTATGCAGGACAGCCGCTCAACTTCTCCGCAGGGAGCTGCGGTTATGGTAAACGGCGAGCGGGTGTGGCAGCGTTTTGACTGCGTTGATATGGATTCGGATCGTTTCCCGGAAATCGCCAAAGATTATCCAGGAAAAATCCAGATCGGCCGTCTCGGCCAGGCAGAAACGAAGCTGGTTGCCATGCGGCCATTGGTGGAATTTGGCACCGGGTGGCTGAAAGAAAACCCACAACAATAAAACCATAGGATCTCCGCAATCTGCACGCGGAATCCTATGGTTTTATCATTTCATCCAGTAAATTTTCCAGCCGGTCGTTCGTCGAGTTAAACGAATCCACAAAAGCATTGATGATTTCAGCCGGTCCCGCAATTTTCTCCCAGTCCAGCTGGTAGCCGGCATTTGCCATCAGCTGCCGCGCAAATTCACGGACGGTGCGGCCGTTGCCTTCGCGAAACGGATGCAGTGCATTTAGTTCCGCCAGAAAATGAGCGAGGCGCTGAATCATTTGCTCTCGCGGAAGATTTTTCAAGTAATTTTCTTCTTCCAATTCGTTAAAAATTCGGTGAAGTTGCGTTTCGATATGGTCCGGATGCGCAAAAGATGAAGATCCTTTTGAAATCATCTCTTTCCGCAATTCGCCGGCAAACGGATAGACATCCTGCAGAATGGTTCGATGGATCTCGATGAATGCCGCCAGATCAACCGGATCAGCCGGTTTTTTCAAGTTCAGTTCAGAAAGGCGCAACAGTGAATAAACCTTTTCCACTTCCTTCAGCTTGTCATCATCCATGATGGAAAAATGGTTGATCAGAACGTCCGATTCCGGATAACAATACATGGAAGAATGCTTATACCTAGACATTGAACCGGTTTCGAATGGCCTTATGGAATTGAGCTTCCGTTTTTTCCCCTGTCAAAACCGACCGGACAAAGTTGCAATCCTCATGAGTCACATCAAAGCCTTCGACATGAAGTGAATGCGATGCATAGGAAATGGCATGTTCAGCCTGTTCAAAAGAAATACGGTTAACTAATTTCGTCAAAATAATGACCACCTTTCATTCTTTTATTATACCATTTCCCCTCCTTCAAATCCATTGCCAGCAAAGGTTTTTAATCAAAAAACGAGCCATTTGCATGCAGACTTTCAGCCGCTTTTAGCGCATTTTCACCGAAATGAACAGCTTGCTTTTTCCTCCTTCAAATTCTTTACAGAAATAATTATATCTCAATCGGGCAGAATGATTATTTCTGAAAGAGATGCAGAGTATGGTCATTTTTTGTTCTTAGGCAATTTTCACATCGTTTTTTTTGGACTTTAAGCTGTATCGGCTGCATTTTTTAATTTCCTTGTATAATCGGAAGAAAAGAACTGATTTTATGTAATTTCCCGTGCACAAATGGCTTGTTTTGGAATTTTTGATCGGCATAGGGTCGTTTATGATCGGCATA
>NZ_JRGN01000293.1 GCF_000775575.1 Planococcus sp. CAU13 | reverse complement strand
ATAGCCCGAGAGAGCCGCAGTGAATAGGCCCAGGCGACTGTTTAGCAAAAACACAGGTCTCTGCAAAACCGTAAGGTGACGTATAGGGGCTGACGCCTGCCCGGTGCTGGAAGGTTAAGGGGAGTGCTTAGCGCAAGCGAAGGTGCGAACCGAAGCCCCAGTAAACGGCGGCCGTAACTATAACGGTCCTAAGGTAGCGAAATTCCTTGTCGGGTAAGTTCCGACCCGCACGAAAGGCGTAACGATCTGGGCACTGTCTCAACGAGAGACTCGGTGAAATTATAGTACCTGTGAAGATGCAGGTTACCCGCGACAGGACGGAAAGACCCCGTGGAGCTTTACTGTAGCCTGATATTGAATTTTGGTGCAACTTGTACAGGATAGGTAGGAGCCAGAGAACCCGGAGCGCCAGCTTCGGGGGAGGCGTCGGTGGGATACTACCCTGGTTGTATTGAACTTCTAACCCGCACCCCTGATCGGGGTGGGAGACAGTGTCAGGCGGGCAGTTTGACTGGGGCGGTCGCCTCCTAAAGAGTAACGGAGGCGCCCAAAGGTTCCCTCAGAATGGTTGGAAATCATTCGCAGAGTGTAAAGGCAGAAGGGAGCTTGACTGCGAGACGTACAGGTCGAGCAGGGTCGAAAGACGGGCTTAGTGATCCGGTGGTTCCGCATGGAAGGGCCATCGCTCAACGGATAAAAGCTACCCCGGGGATAACAGGCTTATCTCCCCCAAGAGTCCACATCGACGGGGAGGTTTGGCACCTCGATGTCGGCTCATCGCATCCTGGGGCTGTAGTCGGTCCCAAGGGTTGGGCTGTTCGCCCATTAAAGCGGTACGCGAGCTGGGTTCAGAACGTCGTGAGACAGTTCGGTCCCTATCCGTCGCGGGCGCAGGAAATTTGAGAGGCGCTGTCCTTAGTACGAGAGGACCGGGATGGACACACCGCTGGTGTACCAGTTGTTCCGCCAGGGGCATCGCTGGGTAGCTATGTGTGGCCGGGATAAGTGCTGAAAGCATCTAAGCACGAAGCCCCCCTCAAGATGAGATTTCCCATTGCGCAAGCAAGTAAGATCCCTCAAAGACGATGAGGTAGATAGGTTCGGGGTGGAAGCGTGGCGACACGTGCAGCTGACGAATACTAATCGATCGAGGACTTAACCA
>NZ_JRGN01000295.1 GCF_000775575.1 Planococcus sp. CAU13 | reverse complement strand
CAGGCCATGCCCGCGGAAAGCGTCCACCTGAAGCGAAATGATATGAGAAATCTATGCTTCCTCAATAACAAAAAAACGGACAGCCTGGGCTGCCCGTTTACTTTCTTTAGTTGAACCAGGACCGCACGCTGTTCGCCAGGTTTCTGAAGAATTCCTTGACGCTGTTCCAGAAGCCCTCGTCATTGACGATACCGCCGATTTTGTCCTCGATCGTTTTGCTCAAATCCTCAAGCTGGGTCGACCATTTGGAAAAATCGATATCCAATTGGCGGATCCGGTCCATCAGATCAGTCAATAATTTGCGGTCTTCCGGACTCAATTCGATTTGCAGTTTTGATAATTGTTCTTCAACAATCTTTTCGACATCTTCACGGGAAGCCGGATTTGTTTCAGCAATCTGCTTTTTGATCTCTGTCAGCAATTCGCTGACTTTTGCTTCATCCACATTTTCAGCCAGTTCGGTCGCCACTTCAAGTTCATCGTTTGCAACGTCTGTCCGCTCCGGATCCAGTTGTTCGCCGTTCACTTCATAAGCTTTATAAATACCCACTAACGCAGAATGGCCTGTCACCGGCTTTGGCGCAGCAACTTCAACCGAAGCATTTTCAATCCCCGCGGTCAGCATGGCATTCGCATACATTTCTGTTGTCACCTGCGTAATGTTATCCGGTGTCACGATTTGGATGACCAGGCCTTCGCCTTCATCTTTTCGTGTGATCTTGGCTGAAGAAAACATCCGCGCACGCGCGTCGCCGTCTTTGATGTAAGTCACCAGATCTTCACCGGTTACTTCGATTTCTTCCACTTCCGCTTCTTCTTCGACACTCAGGCTTTCAGAAACGCTGGCTTTTTCAGCTTCCGAAAGATTTCCTCCATATACTACAATCGGCACGCCGAATTTTTCATTGATGCCCACATTCGCCATCGTAAAGGAAGGCAATATCATCGATACAATTAAAACCATTGCTATAGTTGCTATTAATTTTCTCATCTTTTTAGCCCCTTTCATAGAAATAATACGAATCTGCTCCAGAAAGGTTGCATCAATGCTGCTGGAGTTTGGTCCAGCCGTCTTCCTGTACAATGCGGCGGTCTTTGTATAATCTGCCCAAAGCGCGTTTGAATGCGGCTTTGCTCATGCCGAACATTTCCTGGATTTCATCAGGCGAAGATTTATCGCCGAATGGCATCTGACCGCCCGCTTCCGTTAAATAACGCATGATTGTTTCTGCATCATCCGATAAACGCTCCTGTTTGCGCGGCAGCAGAGAGCCGTTCAATGTGCCGTCATCTTTGACGCCGATGATGCGCACGGTTTTTTCTTCGCCGAGGCGCGGCTCTTCTTCGCGCTCTGATTCATGGACGAAGATCCGGTACATCTCCGGAACAGAAAGCATGAATGTGCCAACCGGCAGCAAGCGGTAAGCCCGCGCTTTCAGGTCCTGGTTATAGACGGATGTCGGTGCATCCACATACAATTCGTTGACTTTTTCTTCAGTGGCCAGTCGGCCGTACAAATCGCCGTAGCGGTCTGTGCGGAGCGTCATGAATACATGGTCGCCCTTTTGCGGCCAAAGTTCCTCGAATTGCGGCAGGTCTTCAGGCAATAAATACACTTCACGTGTCGTACCGATATCCACTACCGCTCCTTCGCGTTTGGAAATTTTCAGCACTTTCGCCCAGCCGTAGATGCTCGGCAAAATGTGTGGAATCATTGGTGTTGCCGATACGCCGCCCTGGCGGTTGCGGTACAGGAACACTTCGATTTCCTCCCCGATTTCACGCCCTTCTTCGATCTCTGATTCGTTCATCAGAACTTCATCGCCTGAGCCGTCAGACAGGATCCACTGGGAACCTGAACGGTCTTTTATTTGTAATACTGCTTTTTCACCGGGGTGTAATGGCATAATAGAACCTCCTGTTTCGTTTAACTGTCTTTTTCTTCATTCTTTAATTTCTCAAGCTTTTCAATAAATTGAGGATTTTCCTCCAGCACCTGGACCAGGTCCGCGATGCGGTTGATTGAATTCCAGCTTAAGTGGTGTTCAATCCCTTCCACATCTTCATAGATGCGCTCTTCGTCGACACCGATCAGGCGTAAAAACTGCTCCAGCAGATCGTGCCTTTTAACAAGCCGTTTGCCCAGCTTCTGTCCCTGCGGCGTCAGCACGAGTCCGCGGTAGCGTTCATAGATCAGGTAGCCGTCTTTGTCCAGCTTTTGCACCATCTTTGTTACCGATGAAGGCAATACGGACAGCGCTTCCGCAATATCTGAAACGCGGGCATAGCCTTTTTGCTCGATCAAAGAATAGATGATTTCAATATGGTCTTCCATACTTGGAGTAGGCAAATTTCGTTCCTCCCTAATGTAGCTATCCTCAGTTTACTATACCCTCCGCCGGCGAACAACCGAGCCCCGCCGGCTGATGCGGCCGATATTTTTACCGGTATGTTTGACGGGTATTTTTTGAGGGTACTTATTACTATCTAAGCAGAAAGGTCGGTGAGAACACATGGCTCGTATTTTATGGATTATACTTGTAGTTATTTTAGCAATCTGGATTATTGGATTTTTAATGGACGTTGCCGGGGGATTAATTCACCTTCTACTGATTGTAGCAGCAATCATCTTAATCGTTAACTTGATTTCCGGCAGGAAAGGCGTATAGAAGAAGAGACGGCGAGGGCAATCCTCACCGTCTCTTTTTTCGTTTTATTTCAATTTCCTATTTTCGAATACACGCATGTATCACGTAATTTATTGTCCAGACGGGAAACAGTATCATTGCGCAGAATTCCTTCAAGTTTGAAGTCAAGCCTCTCAGCAACGGCCCGGCTTCTGACATTGTCCGGGTCGCATCTGATTTCCACACGATTGGCGCCCAGTTCCTCAAACGCGAAACGCGTGATGCGCTCAACAGCTTCTGAGACAAAGCCTTTTCCTTCAAAGCGGTTATCGACCCAATAGCCGATTTCAAACTTCCGCACTTCCCAGTCAATGCGGTGAAGGCCGCTTGAACCGATGAATTCCCCCGTATCTTTCAGGAAGAAATGAAGGCGAAGATCTTTGCGGAGCTGAAAATCAGCTGCCGCTTCGATCAAATTGGCTTCAATCTGCTTCAGGTCCGGCTTTTTCTGGGCAAACGGCATCCACGGCCGCAGCGAATCGATTGAATGCTTGATGGCTTCATAGCTGTGGACGGCATCAGCGCGGCGCGGCGCACGGATCAGCAGGCGCTCCGATTCAAAACTGTCCGGAAAATCAAGCAGCACCGGATTGAACGGCGCCGAAGACGGTTCCGCAATCGTATCTTCCCACAGCACCGGCGTCGTAACGCCCTGCTGCCAGTCTTCCCGTGTCATGCCGTATGTCACCGCATCGAAATAACGGTTTTCTTTGGCGGAAAACCAGGCCTGGCGAATATGCGCCTCTTTGACGAACCCGGTCCGTTCAAATGCTTTGCGCATCGCAAAGTTGTCATGGCGCGTATGGCCTTCCAGGCGAATTTTCTTCTCCGGCAGCGAAAAGACGAAATCCGCCGTCATTTTCAGCGCCTTTGGACCATAGCCTTTGCCACGGTAAGGATCGGCAATCCGCAGATCGAACAATGGAATGTCGTCCTGAAGATCGAAAATCTTCACGAGCCCGACCTGTTCGCCTTCGTCATTTTCGATCCAGAAAGTGGTGACCTGATCAGACTGATAGCCGCCTTCTTCTATTGTCTTCTGTATCAGCGCGCGGACAGGATGTTCCTGCCCGTGATAGGGCCAGGAATTCGTCGTCATAAATTCGATCAGCTGTTCCTGTTCTTCCATCGTCCATTCAGTTAATTTCAAAACAAATCCTCCAAGCATGCAGTGTTACTTTTGAACTTTGACAAGGCGCAGCGCATTCAGGATCACAAGCAGGGTCGCACCCATGTCAGCGAATATCGCAATCCATAAAGTGAGCCAGCCCGGAATGATCAGCAGTAATGCAATGACCTTCAGCCCCAAAGCAAACATGATATTTTCCTTTATTATACGCAATGTCTTGCGGCTTAGTCGAATCGTGTAAGGAAGTTTTTCCAGATCATCGGCCATCAGCGCGATATCCGCCGTTTCAAGAGCTGTGTCCGTACCGGCTCCGCCCATCGCGATGCCGACGGTTGACGCTGCCAGTGCAGGCGCGTCATTGATGCCGTCCCCGACCATCGCGACGCGTCCGTACTCTTGCTGGAGCCCGCGAATCGCGGATAATTTATCTTCCGGCATCAATCCTGCCCGGACGTCGGTGACACCGATTTCTTTTGCGATGGCATTTGCGGTTGCCGGGTGGTCCCCCGTCAGCATGATCGTCGCGCTGATACCCATCTCCTTTAATTTCCCGATGATGGACGGGCTTTCCGCGCGGATGGCATCAGCGACTGCAATGATGCCGATCAGCGTGTCTTTCGTGAAAACAGCCATGACCGATTTGCCGCTGTTTTGAAAATCACGCGCATAATCGGGAATGCGCAGTCCATATTCTTCTGCCCACAGCAGGCTGCCGATATGGATTCTATGCCCTTCCACATCTGCATAGGCTCCTTTGCCGGTAAGCGACTGGAAGTTTTCAGCCGGCAGAAGTTCATCGTGCGCTTCTTTGACGATTGCCCGCGCCAGTGGATGCTGTGACATCGTTTCAGCTGATGCCGCAAGCTGCACAAGCTGCTGTTTCGTGTAGCCGTTTTCCGGAATGGCATCCGTCAATTCAGGGTATCCCTTCGTCAATGTACCGGTTTTATCGAATGCAACCGCATTGACGCGGCCCGTTTCTTCCAGGTGGATGCCGCCTTTGATCAGCACGCCTTGTCTCGCCGCATTGCCGATTGCCGTCACGATCGCAACCGGTGTGGAGACGACCAGCGCACACGGACAGCCGACAACCAGCACCGCGAGTCCCTGATAGATCCAGAGTTGCCAGTCGCCTGTCACATATCCCGGAACCAGTGCCACCAGGAATGCAATGGCAATAATGACGGGCGTGTAATATTTCGCGAACCGGTCAACGAATTTCTGCGACGGCGCTTTTTCCGCCTGCGCTTCTTCAACGAGATGGATGATTTTTGCGATGGTCGTGTCTTCCACGCGCTTGGTCACGGTCACTTCAAGGGCGCCTTCTTCGTTCATGGTTCCCGCAAACACGTCATCACCGGCTGTTTTGACAGCCGGAATCGATTCTCCCGTGATTGCTGCCTGATTGACCGCAGACTGCCCGCGTAAAACGACGCCGTCCATTGCAATCTTCTGGCCCGGTTTTACGATCAGCACATCCCCGATGCGCACGTGTTCCGTATCCATTTCCAGCAATTCCCCGTTCCGCTGGATAAGGGCACGCGCCGGCGCCAGATCCATGAGGCCGCGTATCGACTGCCGCGCTTTATTCATGGAGAAGGATTCAAGGGCTTCACTGACCGCGAATAAAAACACGACCACTGCGCCTTCGCGCCATTCACCGATAATGGCTGCACCGATGACAGCGATCGTCATCAATGTTTTCATATCAAATTCAAAACGGCTGAGATTCAGGAGTCCCGTACGGAACATGTGATAGCCGCCGACAAGCATGGAACCGCCAAACAGCCCGATGGCCCATGGATTGTTTTCAGCTGTCTGGAAGGAAATGATGACACCCGCAACCAGCAACAGGAACGAAATCGCCGTTTCGATCGACTGCCGGCGTTTATAGAACGGAATGTGTTCAATCTTCGATTTTTCCGGATAAACCCGGATATGGTCGAAGGCTCCCGCCTGTTCAAGTGCTTCAATGGAAACATTGCCGTCAACAGTCAGTTTGGAAGCACCGAAATTCAATTCAACGTTTTTAATATCCGGCAGATTGCGGACGTTATTCTCAAATTTTGCAGCGCAGCTTGTGCAGGACAAATTTTCGAGGCGGTAGGTTTTAACCAATTTCTGCACCTTCTTTCGCATGTTCATGGGCGATGGTCACGAGTTGATGCACATGCTTGTCTGACAGCGAATAATAGATTTGCTTCCCTTTCCGTTCAGATTTCGCCAGCTTCCGTTCACGGAGATAGCGCAGGTGATGCGAAGCTGTGGCTGTCGAACCTCCAATGACAGCGGCAATATCGCAGACACACATTTCTTCTTCTATTGTTAAGGCATAAGCAATTTTCAGCCGCGTTTCATCTGCCAGCGCTTTGAAAAGAACCGCCACATCGGACAGGTCCGTCATTTTGTTTTGGACGTTTTCCACTCGTTCAGGATGGACTTTCGTTATTTCACAAATTTCTTTCATCCCTGCATCCCCTTCTTCATTCAAACATTCATTTGATTGTTAACTCCATTTTATCACGCTCCATGCGATAGTCAAACCTTTGTTTGAATGTAAAAGGCCGTGCACGAAAAAGGGATTTCACTGTGATTGTCGAATAGTTATCGTTAAGTTATCCAGTGCGAAAAAGGGGAGATGGGCATGTACAGGAAAATATTACTGGCGGCAGATGGGTCGGATCATTCCAGGCGGGCAGCAGCTGAAGCGCTGAAAATGGCGAAAATGTTCAGCGGCTCTGCTGTTACACTGCTTTATGTCGTCGATTATGAGAAAGCACGAACAGAAATGCAGCTCTCCAAACACCGGGATGAACCGCAATTTCACCGGGGCCAGCTGCTTCTGCCGCTTGAAGAAATGTTCACTTCCGCCGGTGTTCCTATTGAAGCCAAAACGCTGCACGGTGCCCCGGGACCGACAATCATCCGCTACGCCAATGAAAACAGCTACGACATCGTCTTTATCGGCAGCCGCGGCCTCAACGCCTTTCAGGAAATGGTGCTGGGCAGCGTCAGCCATAAAGTGGCGAAGCGGGTGCAGGCACCGGTTGTCATTGTGAAGTAAGAAAAGCGACGGCAAAGAGATGGCCCAAGGTTTATTGGCCCATCTCTTTGCGACGAAGCAGCGCAG
>NZ_JRGN01000128.1 GCF_000775575.1 Planococcus sp. CAU13 | reverse complement strand
CAGTGTGTTTTTAGGCGTAAGGCCGACCGATACAAGTTGCATTAGGTTGTGGTTGTATCATAAAATGAATCCATTAATTTGGGTTCATTTTTTTATTTATTAATATATCGGGTATACACTAAAAAAAGGAGGTAATCATAATGAACGAACGACAAAAGGATATCGAAGAATTCATCAGCGTTATCAAAGAAGATCTAATGGAAATTTATAATGTATCTGAAGAAGAAGCCATATCGCTACTCAATAACTTTAAGCTTCGTGAATTAATCGACGAGTACGGTGAATTAGTCGCTCACTATCCCAGTCAAGAACTGGCGAAAATGGCATACGAAAAAACAAGACCTATTCGCAAACTAGATCCAAATAACAAATTGGAACAAGAAGATGCCGAAGATTACATTGGAATGTTGATGTTAGAAATAAAATCTAAGTACAGCCTTAACGATGAAGAAGTTGTAAATCTAATGATTGATTCAAGATTCGTAGAATTGTTTCAAGAAGATCCATATTACTACTTTCACTACCATCCCGAAGTCATAGCCAAACAAATTTATAATAGTAAAAGATGATTCATTTCCGATAGACAGGAAGTGATTTTTTTATGCAAAAAAAAAAAGCGTTATGAACGAAATCCTTTGAAAGGAATTCAGAATCAATAACACCTTTTATATTTTTTAATCGCCAGAACTTTCTTCTACCGTTTTAAATATTCTTGAATAAACGTCTTTTATATTTTCCTTCGTTACTTTCCCATTATCTAACCCGAATGTCGAAGTTCTTTGTTCACCGTTTGGAACTTCTAAAAAACCAGTGGCATAGTGATTATGGTAAGGAATTTCCCTAGATTCGTCATAAGCTTGTTCAGCTTCAACAAAAGGAAAGGCTCCAGTGTTGGTTTCTATAAAAAAGAATGGAAGGTGAGATTCTTTATAGACTGGTGCATACTGACTTTCAGCAGCTTCTGCAAGATTTTCTTTCATAATGAAAACAGCATCGTACTGCATTATCCCTTCTTTGTTAAACTCATCAAATGTTATTTCCTGAAAATCCACTTGCTCTTCTTTAACTTCGGGAGCTTTTCCTAACACCGCAATGCTTAACTCTTTCCCCTCATAAAGTTCGAATTCTGGTTTTGGCGAACAACCAACTATCAAGAAAAGCAGACTTGCTAATAAAAATAATTTTGTAATGTTTTTATTCATTCTGATTTTATCCCCCTTAATTTTTAATTTCCTCTTTGTTACTATTCTACCTTATTATTCATAAAATATTTTGAGATTCCTCAAATTAATAGAAAAAAGCTCAACCAAAGATTTGGTCAAGCATTCGATGTTTTAACGTTTGTAAATAATATCTTCCCAGGTATATACACGATCGGCAATTCCTAATCTTTGTGCGGGAGTTGCTTTTTTTCCTAGCGATTTGTACGGCAAACAGAAATTGTAATACGTCCGAAGAATTGTGATTGCCATTTGCGAATAGCGCGGATAGAAGTTCGCATAAATGTAGCTTTTACCATCCCCACGTGCCGTCACAAGTGGTCTTTCCAATATTGATAACCTACGCCGAATAATTTGTAGAAAGCTGTTAATCGCATTGTCATTAACGTTTAACAATAAGGCAGCTTGGTCAAAATGGCTTAAGTGAGAAATATCAGTAAGAATATCCATTTCACGATGGCCACGATCACTTGTCGGAATCGGATGCTTCATTGGATTCGAAGCGTGGGTGTAGTAAATCTCACCGTTTCCAGATGTTTGTTGATCGTGGAAATTATGTCCGTGCTTCAAGTCATCTTCAATATAAAGCAAAGCTATTTGTCGAAGACTAAATTTTTCATATCCTTTTCGTTCTCCCCATTTTTTCAATTCACGGACTGAACGATAAAACGTCTTTCTTGCTTGATTTCGAGTCAACGTTTTATCAGTTGTACAAATCATTTGTTGAGCGTTCTTATCAAGAATTTCATCTTTGAAAACCCGTTGATAAGAGTTGATTAATGATTCGTCATTATCGGTAATGAATCGCCATTGTTTAGCATCCAACTGATTTCGGATGAGCCACAGGTGAGCTTTTGACGTATAACTGGAATTCACGTGTAAACCGTCCACATACAGTCGTCTGGCTTCAAAATTATCCGATTGGCTCTGATAATCTGAAAAGCTTTGTGTATC
>NZ_JRGN01000305.1 GCF_000775575.1 Planococcus sp. CAU13 | reverse complement strand
TCATAGAATCCTGAAAAGTGCTCATAGAACTCCCAAAACCGCTCATAGAATCTTTCACACCAATAAAAAAGAAACCCGCATCCGAGTTTCTCCTCTTTCAGCTTCAAATAGATCATTTCTTCCTGAACAAGGCCGTCCACAAGCCAGAAACGCCGAAAACATCGTCCGACGCTTCCGCTTTTCGCATCTTTCTGATTTCAATCGGCTCCAGACTCCCAAATATGTCGCGCAGCTTCTCTTCGGTGAATCCCAGGCCACCGTTCAGGCTGCGCTGCCGGTAAACTTCCCAGTCCGTAATGTCCGAGCCGCCGAGTTCCCCGCCTTCCACAAAACAGGTGATGGCAAAATGGCCTCCCGGTTTCAGCGCTCTTTCCACCAATTCAATATAATTGTTCCGCCGGTGTGGAGCAATATGATGAAAACAGCCGGAATCATAGACCACATCGTATGTACCTTCCTCAATCGCAATTTCAAAAATATTATTATGAATGAAATTGATTTCCAATTCCCGCTCACTAGCCCGCTCTTTTGCCCAGCCAATCGATGCTTCCGACAAGTCGACTGCGTCAACCATACAGCCCTTTTCAGCAAAATAAAGGGCGTTCCTTCCCGGGCCGCTGCCCAGCTCCAGAACTTTCCCGGCCTGGAAAATCCCTTTTTCGAAATAGCCCACCAGGTTTTCATCCGGCTTATTCACAAAAAACGGAATGCCTTTCTCCCGGTTTGAATAGAACTCATTCCAAAACCCGCTCGGCTCCCGCAATAAAGAGTCAAGCATGTTCAATAAATCTTCATGGCTGCGGATTGTTTCGTTCATGCCTACACCTCCCCTCCAACTCACTCTTCTGTCTCAAATGATGCCGGAAATGCATGCCTACCAGCTCATACCATTCTTTTGAATTGAGCCAGCCGAATCCGCCGTGCTGCACTTTACGGTTCGGGGCAATCTCTTCCACTTTCGATTCCTGCCGAGCCATTCGTTCGATCAAAGCATCCATTCGGCTGATCAGCTTTTCCTGACTGTCCGTATTATTCGGCGGCTCATTCATCTCGTCCGGCAGTCTGATTTTCACAGGCGGAAAGCCGCCATTCCGGAACAATTCCTCGCCAAATTTGCTCTTTGCCAATTCCCCTTCAGCTGCAGAAGTCTCACACAGCTCTACACTGTCCAGATACTCATGCGCCACCAGCAGCAAATGGTCATACATCTGCCCGATCGACCAGACGCCTTCCTCTGAAATGTAACGCAGCTGTTCCAAGGAATACCGGGAGAGATCACTTTTGAATGTTACAAGCAGCTCTTCTTTCATTTCTGCACCTCATTTCACACTAATAAAAGCAGAAATTTCCGTCATTTATCTTTACTAGTTATACCATTTTGCTATTGATATTTGTCCCTGCTCTAAAGTCATCTACAAAAAAGAACCCACTCATTTGTGAGCAGATTCCATTTCTTTTTCATTATTTCCTAGGAATTCTGAATACTTAGTGTAAAATAAATGTAAATTCAAAGTTTTTCCATCTTCTGGAAAGAGCTTCATTACGTGCTGCAACCATACAAATAAATATCAGGAAATGAGGTAATTCCTAAATGTTTAACTCAAAGAAAATGACCATTAAAAGCCAGATTTCTTTTTTACTGGCGAGCTTTCTTATAATCGGTGGATTCACCTATTATGTTTTATTTTACACACCGAAAGATTCACTCGAATTATACCAGGGCATTTCCTTTGCAGAAGACTTCAAGGAAGCTCAAAAGTTGATGCTGGACGGCTACGAAGGCAATTTTACTGAAGCGGATTTTAATTTCATCAACAGCCTGGAGAACTCTGCCAACAGTGTAAGCCAAGTCACGCTGTTTGAATATGATGATAAAACTTTTGTAATTATGACTTCACCGGGAACAGACAGATTAAAGGTGCTGAAAGTGGAAGATGCGCCCGAAGAAGTAAGAAACTATTTCCTTGAATTTCTGCCATAACCCTCATTAAAAAAAAACATTTCAGATATCACGATTCACCGTATGAAACGCACACGTCCGGACATGATCATCGACCATCCCGATCGCCTGCAGAAACGAATAAGTCGTTACCGGGCCGACGAATTTGAAACCGCGCTTCTTCAGCTCTTTGCTGACTCGGGCGGACAACGGCGACTCGGCAGGCATCTGCGATTGGTCGACCCATGCATTTATTACCGGCTTGCCGTCCACAAAACTCCACAGAAAATCCGCAAAACTGCCAAATTCCTTCTGAATCTCCAACACCGCCTGCGCGTTGCTGCGGACTGACTTAATCTTGGCCATATGCTTGATGACGCCGTAATTTTCTTTAATCGATTCCAGATCCTCGTCACTCAGTCCCGAGCAATAACCAATATCGAAATTGCGAAACGCCTCCAGGTACGATCCCCGCTTTGCCAAAACGATGCTCCACGACAACCCCGCCTGCGCGCCTTCCAGATTCAGCAATTCGAAAATGTACCGATCATCCCGCGTCGGCCGGCACCATTCCTCATCGTGATATGCCTGCATCATTTCGCTGCTGCCCGGCCAGGAACAATTCTCCATCTGCGATCCGTCTGTTCTCACCGATGATTCCTGCTTATCCAAGCTGCCCAGCCTCCAAAGCCCGCTTTTCCCGAACAGCCTTCTCATGCTTCAGCAGCCATTCCTTCCGGCTCAACGTACCAGCGTAACCCGTCAGCTTGCCGCTCGAACCAATCACTCGGTGGCACGGCACGATGATCGTCAGCTTATTTTTGCTGTTTGCATTGCCCACTGCCCGCACAGCTTTATCGCTGCCAACTTTCACCGCGATGTCGCGGTAAGATGCCGTTTCTGCATAACCTACCGTCGTCAGCGCCGACCATACTTTCGTCTGGAAGTCGGTGCCCTTCGACATGACAGGAACGGTGAATTCCAGCCGCTCCCCGCGGAAATATTCCTCCAGCTGCGTCATACATTCTTTCAAAACCTGCGGCGTATTCGGCTGAGGTTGGTGTTTTATTTCCTCGCGCTCCGTGAATAAAACGGAGAAGATCCCCTCTTCCGTGCCATTGATTTCAATGATGCCGATCGGCGATTGCAGATCGACCTGATGCATTTCACTCATATAAACTCCTCCATAAATAGAAAGTGGCGTATGCCTCCCACCCTTTCCAGTTTTCTGCAAGACGTTCGATTTCCGCAATCGTCGGCTTCTGCTCGAGCTCCAGCTGAACTTTCAGCGCATTGTGCAGACCGACATCGGCAATCGGGAAAGCCGACGTGATGGCGAGGCATTTCATCATCACGTAATTTGCGGACCATGGTCCGACACCCCGAATCGCCACAAGCTCCTTTTCAATCGCTTGCGCGTCTTTCCCATTCAGCAACTGTTCTTTCGACAGAATTCCACTTGCCATTTGCGTCGCAATTCCGATAATGTATTCCGCTTTCCGCGCCGAATACTGCATCGGCGTCAAATCGCTCACCTCAAGAGCAGCGATTTCCCGATAGGAAGGAAACACCCAATAGGTTTCATTGTCATAGACGATGGATTTTCCATAAGCCTCAACAAACCGTTTTTTCAACGTATAGGCGAACGTTAAATTGATCTGCTGGCCCGTAATCGCCCATGCCATCGCTTCGAATAAATCGGGGAATCCCAGAATCCGAAGGCCGAAATGATGCCTGGCGATCGGCTGCAAAATCGGATCCGCTGCAGCCAGTTCGTAAAAAGGTGCCAGATCCGTATCCAGGTCGAACCACTCCCGCACATACTGAGCGGCGGCTGTTCTCCCTTCCTCTGAGGGCACGCCGTTCAGAAATTCGATATTCAAATGCTGCGGCGAGGATGAGATTTCCATCAACATCAGCTCTTCTTCATGGCGCAGCAATTTTCTGATTCGCTCGCCTTGAATGCGGTGAAGATTCTCCTGGCTCGAGCGGTTAAGGAAAATCAGACATTCATCGAAACTGAATTCAACCGGTACCGGAACCCGCATAATGTGGCTGTTCGTTTTCGTATCCATGCTGCAGCCCCTTCGTCATTTTTCTGAATTCGTTCGGCGAAAGGTTTTTCGCGCGACGGAACGCTTTGTAGAAGTGTGACGTACTTTGAAAACCCGCCTCATAACAGATTTCCAAATTCGTGAATTCCGTGTGTTCCAATAAATGCGCCGCTTTGTCGACGCGGATCTTCTCCAAAAATACACGTGGCGTCTCCGAAGTTTCCTCCTTAAACACACGATCCAGATAAGAAGGACTCAATCCCGCATGAGCCGCCACTTCCTCCAGACTCAGTTTCTGTTTATGATTCGCTATTAAGAAAGAGATCACATTTTGCACAACTTCCGCGTTTGGCGACAGTTCCGTTTCCGGCTGGCACCGTTTGCAAGCACGGAACCCTCGGCTCTCGGCTTCCTCGATGGTCGCGTAAAACTCCACATTCACCTTTTTCGGTTTCCGGGACCGGCACGAAGGTCTGCAGTATATCTTCGTAGTTTTCACCGCAGTGTAGAATAATCCATCATATTTCCGGTCGCATGCCATGATTTTCTCCCACATTTCTTCAAACGTAAAGCCTGACATCGCGGTTCACTCCCTGCTTGCGGATTTCTTCTATATAAATACCTGCGAAAATCTCTCCTACAGTCATTTTATCAAGTAACCGCATGCTGTATCGTCTCCGTTTTTGTGCTTATGGTCTTTATTGATTTCTATAAAGTCATTTTGAATAAAAATGCGCAGAACTTTCTGTTATCTTGATATATACTTATTATACCATTTAATAACAGAACTGAATGTCTGCACATAGCAATGAACAATCGAACATAATCGGTGAGGAGTGATTTCTTTGAAAAATTATATACCCGGCGCAATCATCTCACTGATTTTATTGATAGTATTCTTTATTGTCGATTCGCAAATCTACAGGAACGTCATGCCTGGCCATTTCATTATTACTTTTCTGGTAATGCATGTCGTGGTTTATAAGTATCTCATTCCCGAAAAGAAGTATGGTTCATATCTTTTATATGTTCTTATATTTATTGCCGCCGTTTATTTTTCTGTGCCTGAATATACTTATGCCCAGGCGAAAGCGAAAGTCGAAAACGATTACAGTCTCGTGGATGTGAACGTCGAAAGGGTCCCATTCGATACTTCAAGAAGCTGGAATCCATTCGAATCCAGCCGGGGTTACCTGTTCAGCGGACGCAACATAAATTCGGATGAAGCCGTTTCGGTCCTCGTCGTTCCGCATAACGGCAAGATGTTTAAGTCGGGGGAATAAAATTCTAGAGGAGGCAAAGAAATGGAAATTTTACTGAGCGTCATCTTCGGTTTTTCCATTTTAATTTCAATTGGCGCCTTATTTTACGTAATGATTGCTCATAACTGGAAAAGCTTTTTAGTACTGGGTGTCGGCATGCTGCCAATTTCTTTATACTTTTTATCCGGAGAACCGCCTGTTCAGTATTTCGGCTTCTTTTCTTTAATTTGTTTTATTGTCGCGATTTCTCTCTATATAAAGAATATGAAAAGCAGCGCCTTTCAATAAAGGATTCCTTTGTCTATTGCAAATTAAAGATAATGTACTTGAACCGAGGGAACAGTAAATGAGAAGCATTACTCTCTCCTAACGGGATAGTTTATTATCTGATGATCGGGCTGATTTAAACTTGTCGTAAACTACCAGTAACGCCGCACAGAGGAGCACTGTTACCCCGAATAAACCAGCGAGTGAAGCGAAAGATGCTGTATGGCCAAAAGCCACTTCGCTCGACAGCATTTCTGCATTCGTCCATGCGGCTTCAAAATCCGGTTCGTAATTTTTTGTTTTTATGTATCCGGACACAAGTGTGCCAGCGGTGTAAATGCCAAAAAGAGCAGTTGCTCCGATAAGTGATCGAGTGATGAGTTTCATTGCTGTGCCTCCTCATTTCCATTACTGTTTCTTATCTCTGATGTCTTCAAGAATTTTAATCATCCGCTCGTTTTGCTCTTTTGCTTCATCCAGTTTCTTTTCAATATTGCTCGAAGATATGCCTATGACAACCATCAAAAGGCCTCCAATAAGAAAGTCCATTTTTTCACCTCCTGAATCATAAATCTTTTATTCCATTTGGAAATATGCGATTCACCACCCACTATAAGAAGAATTCCAGCCAATTTCCGCAAGAAAGTCTTCGATTAGCGGCAATTCCTTCTTTGATTGCCGATACGGCAGAAGGATTTCTTCCCGAAATTTCTGGAATAAATCCGCATCCATTTCCGGAAATCTGCGTTCCAAACCAATTTTGCTTTCTTCATCAATAGCAGACAAAGCAGCGACAGTATATGCCGTCATAACGGGAAACTCTTGCTGAATGGCAAGGAAATTGTGAAAGAAAGCATCGATGTAGCCATTGAGCTCGAAATGAGGTTCATTTGGAAAGTAGCCGCCACCGTACTTCCGTTCGTGCTGGGGCGTGAAAGGGAAAGCACTGTATGTCTCCCAGACCCCGGCCATAATAGCGAAAGCCGCCATTGCCGCTCGCCGGGTGTCCGCGTCCGGATCTGTAAAATGCTGCTCATAATGGTCAAAAGCAGGTATCCATCCTCCATGTAAATACGTTGGGTGAAACACTTTCAGCACATCTTCCACTTTTTCCACGATGGACTTCCGGTCATTGGAAGATCCATTCTCAGGTGGTGGGTCATCACGCAGCTTCTCCATAATATCGGGAACATCCAAATTGCTGCCGAGATACTGCAGCATCCGGTGATTTTTCACGATTCCCTCTTCCGCTGAAGAATCCAGAAGAGCGTCCGTCATCCAGCGCATGGCCTCGCCTGGTTTTCTTAATCTATCCATCGTAAAAGCATATAGAGTTTTTAGGACGCTGCTATCCCCGGAGTCCCAAAATTTTGACATCCCTTCCATTAAAATCTCCTCAGATTCTTTCAGCCGACCTTGCAGTCTGTACATCGAACCAAGTTGCGCATAAGCGTTCACGCCTTTTTTGCCGGAAAGCCCCAGCTCTATCGCCCGTCCGTAAAACCGGATCGCTTCCTCTTCCTGCAGCAAAATGTCATAATTCCAGGCACATTCATAATGCAGTAAAGCATTATCGGGATATTGCAAAAGGAGTTCTCTTAGAAGCCTGTTCGACTCCAGAAAGTCTCCTTTATGGCGCTTTTCCAGTGCAGCTTTCAATCCTTCATCCATTTGATCAATCCCTCTCCTGCTTCTGCAAACTTTTTCTGGAGGCTATCATTTCTTCCTATCCCACTCATAATTAACAAACTTCATCTTTTCCCCGTTCATCTCGAATTCGTCGTCACTTATCCCCATGTGGATAAATTCGTTTCTCTCCAAAACTTTTTGGGAGGACTTATTCACAGTCGTGGTTTTTGCGTAAATCTTGTCCACAGTAGAATCGGTGGATAACAGCAAACTCAACGCACGGCTTCCGATTCCTTTACCTCCGTATGCTTCGCCCATCCGAAATCCGATTTCTGCCGTGCCCGACGCCGCGTCAATATCGACCAGGTTGATTCTCCCGGCAATATTTCCTTCAGGATCTTTAATCAAATAAAAACGGCAAACGCCACTCGCCTGTTCAGCCAGCAATTCTCGATGTCTCTTCAGAAATGTTTCCCGCGTATAATAGCTGTCACCTCTGGAAGGTACCCATTGCTCAAAAAACGCACGATTTTCTATTTCAAAACGGAATAAATCCTCTGCCTCTTCGTCCTGCAGCAAGTCCAGTGTGATTTCCATCTTTACACGCTCTCTTTCCGATTTCATTTAATTCAGCATTAACTCACTTTAAACGCTTTTCTATTTTCTTCGCCCACTTTTGTATAAAGTCTGAATGTCTTCTTCTATATTTTACCAAAGTTTTGTACAATTAAGAATATAATAAAAAGAACAAATACGAATAAAGGCGGAATATAAGTTGTCTCATACACCACATGATATTTTCATCAGCAACTTCGAGAAATACGAGGATCCTGAATATTACGATTTGGAATACGGCACGTATCTAAATGATGTGCCATTTCTGGCAGAGTGGGCGGGAAAACAAAAAGGCACTGTAGTTGATTTGGGTTGCGGCACAGGACGTGTGACGATTCCTTTAGCCGAGCTCGGACACAAAATCATCGGCGTAGATTTACATGAAGGAATGCTGAATCAGGCGAAAGAAAAAACAGCGGACGCCAATCTGCCGGTCGAATGGATTTTGCAGGACTGCACGCAGCTGTCGCTTGATGTAAAAACGCTTTTCATGTATATGACAGGCAACTCATTCCAGCACTTTCTTACCAATGAGTCACAGAATCTGCTGCTGCAATCTGTGAAGAGACATCTGGAAACGAACGGCGTTTTCATTTTCAATACACGTTTTCCTGTTCTGGGTGAACTGGCGGAAGTCGACGAATCGGAGCTTATCTTCACCGATAAACGGAGCCGAAAAGTCCGGGAGAAGAACGTCGAAACCTATGATTCACTGACACAGATTTTGCATTGCACATCCATTCGTGAAATACTCGACGGCCCCGAAAAAGGAACGATCGAACAGGATAGCATCTCGCTGCGGTATGTTTTTCCGCTTGAAATGGAAAGGCTGCTAACAGAAAATGGTTTTATTATAGAAAACATCTACAGTTCCTGGAAAAAGGACTCTTTATCTGCTGCCAGCAGCGAAATGATTTATGTATGTAAAAAAAGATAAATCATATACTCTTACCCTTATCGCTTTTCGCCCGCGAAAAGCATCCA